>JAZRWQ010000080.1:0-8288 GCA_045599805.1 Eubacteriales bacterium
AAGAAGTAGAAACTCGGCAAATGCCGAGTTTCCTTTTATTGTATTCGTTTTACTAATGCCGTTTTGAACCTCTCGCAGTATCCACATACAGCTTCGGGTTCAAAACGACATTCCTGATTCTTTTTTTCCTATCCCTCGGGGAGTGCGGTGCGATGCTTTTGAATTCGTCCGCTTTGCGGACACCTTAACTCCACTCTCAACTCTTCACTCTCAACTCTCCACTCTCACATCAAAGCTTTTGGCGGGAGAACGCAGTTCTCCCCTACAACCGAAAACCGGAAACTTTTTTCTTTCATTTCGTCCGCTTTGCGGACACCTTAACTCCTCACTCCTAACTCATAACTCCCAACTTCAAACTCCCAAAAGTTACAAAACGGTTACAAATAGTTACAAAACGGTTACAAAACGGTTACAAAACGGTTACAAAATCGGGGTTTTTTGAAAAAAAGTTTCGGAACGGGCGATTTTTTGCCCGAATGCGTGTTGACACGGTATCGTTCGGTCGGTTAGAATTAAATCAGAATAGAGATGCAAATTGTTTTTCGAGATTCGAGAGGTAGTTTTTCAGGGTGCGTAGCTCTCTATTAAGCTCGGCTATGCGAGCGTTGAGCTTTTCGGGCGAGGTCATCAGCGGCGTTTTGTCAAAGGGGTGGCGGCTTTGCATTTGCTTTAAGGCGGCGATCTTTTTGTTTATCTCCTCGCCGTAGATGCGCGCGTATTTACGCGGCTCGTCGGCGTATGCCGGATGTGCGTCGTCGGTGGCGGCGTCGAGCAGGGCGAGGGCGGGGATGTTCACGTTTTTGAAATCGGTGTGCGCCTGCTCAAGCTTTTTTGCAAAGCCTTTGGGCACCTTTGAAAAAAGCGGATCCATTTTTAAAATGATGTTTTCCATTATTTCGCAGGCGCGGTTTATTTCGTTTTCCGTCGGCAGGGGAAGCTGAAGCATTTTAAGGGAGGTAAGATACTCGGCGCGGCGGTGCTGAACGGCGCTTTCGCGCTTTGCGTAAAATGCTTCTGCCTGCGACATGGCTTCGGCTTTGGAAAGAGATTGGTTTTCGCATTTTAATTCTATCGCCTTTTGCAGTTTATCGGTATCGAGGCGCAGGCGCTCTGCCTGACTCTCTAAGCCGCCGAGACGGAAGTTGTAATCACATTCAAGGCGCGGCAGGGTAAAGCAGGTATACTTTTTAAGTGTTACGGTTATTGCGCAAAGCTGTTTTGCGTTTGCCGCCGCTGCCGCTTCAAAAAAGTTTGCGTTTGCCGTTTTTATCACCTCCGTTTAGTTTATTATACATTATTTATATTATGATTTAAAGATGAATTGTGAATTTATACAGGAAAGGAGTTTTTTTATGAAAAAGACAATGGCGCTTCTGCTTGCGCTCATCATGCTCTTTGCGCTTTGCGCCTGCGGCAAATCCGAAGAAAGCACGCCGGAGGAGAGCAAAAGTGAGGAGAGCAAGAGCGAATCCGAAGAGAGCAAGGAAAAGCTTTTAAGCGTTGCCGAGATTTTCAAAAATGAAAACTTCCTTGATTTTGATAAGCCGATAAGGGATATATGCCAAAGCGGTGATATCATTTTTGCGCTGTGCGGACAGGAGAGCGACTACACCGTTTTCGGTGTGAGCCAAAGCGGCGATATATTGTGGCGAAATGATTTTTATGCCCTGCTTGCCGTCAAAAAGCTTATGCCGCTTGCGGACGGCAGCGTGGCGCTGGCGTGCGAGACGGTGGATGCCGAGGGGTACAGAGTGGACGGACGCACCGTGAAGATAGACGCCACGGGGAAATTATCCCTTTGCGATGTTTCGCCAACCGGTGGCTTTTCGGACGGCGTGCTTGCCGGGGCGATAGACGGCAACTACATTTTGCTTTTGGATAATTTCATAAACAGTTATGAGTATAAAATTATTATAAGCGCTGCGGACGGAAGCTGCACGGAGGGCGACGGTAATGCTAAGATAGGACCGCAAACGGTGCATGGTTCATGGAGCTACGAGGGCGTATGCCTTACCGATGCCGAGGGCGAAAGGACGGTCATATCCTCCAGCCGCTGTGGGCATGAGGACGGCATCCATAACTTCCCGGCGTTTTACCGGCTTAACAGCTTCGGCGCCGTTACCGATAGCCTTGTAATGGACGTTGATATGTGTCCGCTTATGAGGATAACGGATATAAACGGCAGTATATGGTTTGCCAACCGTGATTTTGACGCGGATGATCAGGATTCCGAGCCGGTATCGCGGCTGTACCGGATGAGCTATGAGCTTGATATACTGGACAGATACGATTTCGGCGGCGACTTTATAATGGACGGCGTATCCTGCGGTGACAGCGCGGCGTTTCTTGTGAAACGAAACGGCGAGGGGAACGGCGCCGACATAGTGATAATAGACGAGAACGGCGAAAGCAGGATAGCAGAGCAGGAAATCAGCGGCCCGAAGCTTCTGGAATATGAGGGCGGCTTTGCGGTATTCGGCAGAGAGCCGTCGAGCATATATACGGACAATATAAACCTTGCCGAGAGTGCGGACTGCCGCATAGATTACTATGACGAAAGCGGCGTTTTGACAGACAGTAAGGTTTTCCAAACATCAAAGACCGAAACGGGCGGCTGGGACGTTGATGCGGTAAGCATTAACGGAAAGATATATTTCAGCCCCTGCAACAAGGTTGTGCGCGACCGCCTTATGCCCACCACCGCTATCATTGAACAGCGGAAGGAAGAGAAGCGAAAAAGCGAAACGATGCCGACAGTAACGGTAACGGACGGCATGGACACAACATCCAAGGACGCGCCGCGCCACGGCTCAGCCAATACGGAAAAAGTCGGCGGATATTATATACCGGGCGGCAGACTGTACACCTATCGCACTACCGGACTCGGCCACGCCCACTACATCGAAAAGACGGATAAACAGGGTAATAGTTTATGGGTTGCAAAGGTTGCCGAAAATCTCGACAAGTGGCCGTATGCTAACGTTGATAATGACTGTTGTATTTTCAACTGTGAATTAAGCGAGGGCAATTACCGCGACATTGTGCTCGATCTTGAGACGGGCAAAATAAGGCTTATTATTGATTATCAGTGCGATCAGAGAATGATTCTCCATCGGCTGAAGGACGGCTACGCCTATATTTACAAAGGCAACGTAATCTTTATCGGTAATGATAAAAAGGCGGTAAGGCAAAACTTTGCCGATAAGCTGCGTCCGGCAGAGGATGACGAAAACCGGCATGTTTACTATGCGAGAAGCTCCGCAAACGGCGTTATACTGCTTGCGCAGTATATACCGACGGATTCGCACGGATATGATACGGACGAATATGAAAATATCCTGTTCGAGGTAAACAAAAACGGGCAGATAACCAAAACAGAGAATATGCCGGGAGGATATTTTGACGTAAGGTCTGTTATGACCGGAGACGCTCTTTTGCTGTTTAATATACCGGCATACAGCGACTACGACCGATACAGGGTATTCCTGTGCGATGAGGATATGTCGCTTACCGAGCTTGATAATGACCTTTCGAAGATAATGGAAGTTGTTGAATGGAAGGACGGCTACGTTGCCCTCGGTTCAACGGTGGACGGAAGCGGAAGAGCCGCGGTATATTATATAGGTAAGGACTACAGGATATTAAAGAAGACCGTGATGCCGAGCCTGGTATCGGATGCCTCGCCTATTACTCTGCTGAAAAACGGCGGTGTCGCTTTTGTACTGGGCACATCAAAGACGGCGTATTTCCTTGATAAGGACCTCAATATTGTCGATTCGATAACCTGCAAGTACGGCGATATCGAAATCGACGAAAAGGGCATTGTTTACCGAAACGGCACTCCGGTTAATTGACATTTTCCGCAATCCCGATTATAATTAGGTAGAGGTCGGGAATATGATTTATGCTGTTATAACTGCGTTGCTTCTGTCCTTCGTTGTCGTCGGGATCTGCATTTACAAAAATCTTGAGGGCAATATTAAGGCGGAAGATGAAACGAAAACCGAAAACAGAATAATATATGATCAGCGCGGTAAGGGCATAAGCCTTTACCGTGTTGGGCTTTATCCGGCATCCTATAACGGGTGCGAGGTCATCGCCATGCACAATGCCCTTGTAATGCTGGGAAAAAAGAGCAGCCTTGAGAGCGAAATAAGGATGTTTCAAAGGTGCGGCGCGGTGATTTTAAGCGGCGTTTTCGGCTCGAACCCCTATCTTTTGGGCAGAGTAATGCGCAAACACGGCATTGGATATGAAAAGGTCCGCCTTAAGGATATAAATGACGGAATATATATTATCTCCTACTGGAATAAAAAAGCACCCCTTAACGGTTTGCACACCGTTGCCGCAAAAGCCGAAAACGGCAAGGTCAAAATATTCAACGGCGGCAGCTTCTGCGCGATTACCGACAGGGCGTTCATAATTGCATATAAAGTAAACACATAAGTATCTGCTTATGTGTTTTTTTTAAACTTTTCGAAGATTGTCGAGTTGTGCTTGCCTTATTGCTCATGGATATGTTATGATGTAAAAGGAGAAAATTGGGAAAGGAGAATTTCCATGGATTTCTTTTCGGTACTTAAACTGTTCGGCGGACTTACATTTTTCCTGTTCGGCATGAGCGTTATGTCCGGCTCGCTTGAAAAGATGGCGGGCGGCAAGCTTGAAAGACGCTTGCAGAAGGTTACGTCAAATTCCTTTTTAAGCCTTATATCGGGTGCTGCCATCACTATCGCGGTGCAGTCATCCTCGGCTACTACGGTTATGCTGGTGGGCCTTGTAAACTCGGGGATAATGAGTTTTTCGCAAACGATCAATGTTATTTTCGGCGCCAATATCGGTACAACCTTAACATCCTGGATACTGTCTCTTTCGGGAATCGAGGGCGACAACTTCTTTGTTAGAATGTTAAAGCCCGAAAACTTTTCCCTGGTGCTTGCATTTATCGGCATTATCTTACTTATGGTCTCCAAGAAGGACAGACAAAAGAGCATTGGCACGGTATTTGTAGGCTTCGCGGTACTGATGTACGGTATGGAGCTTATGAAGACGGCGGTAAGCCCCTTAAGCGAAATGCCTGCTTTCTCCGAGCTTCTTATAAAATTCAACAACCCCTTTTTGGGCTTGCTTATCGGTACGCTTTTCACCGGAGTTATCCAGTCGTCGGCGGCATCCATCGGTATCCTGCAGGCGCTCTCCCTTACCGGCGGCGTTACCAATTTTATGGCGATACCCATTGTAATGGGGCAGAATATAGGCACCTGCGCTACCTCCCTCATCTCCTGCATAGGCACCAACAACAAGGCGAAAAAGGTTGCGGTGCTGCACGTTACGATAAAAATAATAGGCACACTCATCTGCCTTGCGATATTCCTGCCGCTTAACGCCGTATTCAAATTTGCCTTTTCGAGCATGAGCGCAACGCCCGTTTCGATAGCGCTTATACATACGGTATTCAATATAATTACCACCGCTATCCTGATGCCCTTCTCCAAGTGGCTTGTTAAGCTTACCGAAAAGATGCTGCCCGAAAAGAAAAAGGGCGAGGACAAAAGGGCTTCACTTGTATTTTTGGACGAACGTCTTCTGCGCTCGCCGTCGGTTGCCATTTCCGAATGCAACAGCATATCAAAGCGCATGTGCACCCTGTCGAGAGATACGGTATTTACCTCCCTTGACCTTTTGTCAAGCTATTCCGAGAACGATTACAAAAAGGTGGATGCGAGCGAGGACGATATTGATATTTATGAGGACAAGCTGGGCTCCTATCTTGTTAAGCTGTCGGCGCAGTCGCTCTCTCCCAAGGACAGCCGCATCGTTTCCAAGATACTGCACGCCATAGGCGATTTTGAGAGACTTGGCGACCATGCTTTGAACCTTGCAAAGACGGCGCAGGAGATACACGATAAACAACTTAAGTTCTCGCCGCAGGCAGAAGAGGAATTAAAAACCCTCATCGCCGCCATAAGCGAAATACTTATGATAACCGCCGCCGCTTATGAGGAAAATGATATCGAAATGGCGGCAAAGGTCGAGCCTCTTGAACAGGTTATCGACCATATCACCGAAAAAATCAAGTCCAACCATATCGAGAGGCTGCAGCACGGCAGCTGCACCATTGAGATGGGCTTTGTGCTTTCCGATCTGCTCACCAACTGCGAGCGTATCTCCGACCATTGTTCCAATATCGCCGTTGCGGTCATCGGCGTTGAAAACGGCAACTTCGATACTCACGAGTATTTGAGCGGAGTTAAGTACGGCAACAGCGACTTCAACGATCTGTTTGATACCTACACCGCAAAGTACACGATATAGGCTTTCTCAAATCTTTTGCCCTCATCCTCGTCGAAATGACTGTCGTAACGGCTCACTCGGAACAGAGCAGAGCTCTATTCCTCCTGCCGTAACAGTCATTTCTCCTCTCCCCAAAAAATTACTCCGTAATTTTTCGGGGGCCCCGAAAAAGGGCGCGAGCCAACTTCCCCAAAGGGGAAGGCTGATGCGTTGCTTTCTGCCGCATCAAATCTTTTGTCCTCATCCGTCTCGGCTATCGCCGAGCCACCTTCCCCAAAGGGGAAGGCTTTAATAGAAGTAAAAATCCCCCTTATGGGGGATTTTTTTTAATATTCATGGGGGAAGATGCAGGCACGGGTTACTATATATGGCTCTGAGATTATATCTTCAAGCGGTGTGTTGCCGTTGTCGGTGAGGATCGCCTCCAAAAGCTTTTTCACGGCGTTTTTCGCCTGCAGCGTCTGGTGCTGGCATATCGTTGCGGCAAGTCTGCCGTCCTTTAAATATTCCTCGGTTTGGGGAAGAAGGTCCATTCCTATTATCGGGACATCGGTTATGCCCATGCTGCTCAGCGCATCGTATACCGACCAGGAATGGCAGGTGGTGATAAAAACACCTGCTTTTGAGTTTTTAGGGTATTTCTCCACTGTGGCGCGCACGGTAAGCTCCGGCTTGTCCTCGGTATAGCCTACGTCGGCTATCTTCATGCCGTATCGGCGTGCGGCGGCGGCAAAGCCGTTTGCATAGCGCTGATGTATCGAGGAAAAGCGCGAGCCCATAAGCAAAAAGATATCCTTGCAGCCCATAAGATGAAACATGTCGGCGGCTATCTCGCCGCCCTTGCGCGCATCTATCCATGCGGCTGAGCAGGCGTTGAACAGCTTGAGCTTATTGCCCATGGTTACTATGGGAAGCCCCGAGCTGTTGAATTTTTCGTATAAGTCGGAATAGCATATCTCTTCGCTCAAATCGTCGAGCGACAGAACAACGCCGTCGTAATTTGATTCGAGTATTCCGGCAAGGGCGGCGTAGCCGTCCTCGTTGGAGGTTTGGTATTCGTAAACGGTGCATTCGAGCTTACTGCCGGTGTATTCGTTTACCGCTTCTTTTATGCCGTTTTTGAATTTATTGCATATATATTCGGGGTTGGAGGGCAGAACGACGGCGATACGTATATTGTTTTTGCGCAGTGTCTGCGCCTGCAGGCTGGGTGAATAGCCCATATTTTTCGCCTGGGTTATTATGCGCTTGCGCGATGCGTCGCTTAAATTTCCTTTGCCCGACAGGGCAAGAGATACCGCCGCCGCCGAAACGTCAAGTGCTTCGGCAAGCTCCTTTATGCTTATTTTGTTGTTGGTTATCTGTTCGGTTTTGCATACCGGCTTCATGCGATTCACCTCATGGAAATAGTACCATAAAGATGCCATTCTGTCAAATACGGTTTGTGCCTTCATTGCACTCGCCGTCAATCTGCACAAAAAAGTAAATATTTTAAGATTATTATTGACATCGGGGGGGGTATGGTATTATTGTAGTACAATATTTGTAAACCGTTTTACGCACGATGTAAAACGAGTAACACAGGAGGAATTAAAATGAAAAAGAAACTGGCATTACTTTTGGCAGTTGTTATGGTAATTACAACACTCTCTTTTGCATTTACCGTATCTGCCGGAGATCCACTGCCGACCGATCTTACAACTCTTGAAGTAAACAAAGAGGGCGGCTTTGCAATGCTGAAGCCGGGTAATGGCGGCGGTTACGGAGCATTCTTTTTCCGCAACGTAACCCTTACCGGCGGTGAAACATATACTGTTTCTGTTGATGTTATGTCCAATAACAACAACGTTAACCCAATGTTTGACATAGATGGCAAAACTATTGCGGGATTTCCTACTTCGTTAAAGCCCTCTGCAGTTGATACATGGGAGACCAAGAGCTTTACCTTTGTAGCAGATGTTGACGGCGAAACCAGCGGCATTCGCGCGTATGTT
>JAZRWQ010000081.1:0-11286 GCA_045599805.1 Eubacteriales bacterium
AGGATTTGGGTATCAGTACTCATCTTTGCTTTTTCAAGGATCCTTTTAGCCGGCTTCATAACAAGTAGGTTATCAAAATTCTCGCCGAGTTCGTAATCAATTATCTCATTATTGAATAAATCCATAAAGCAGGCAAGATAATACCATTTGCCCTTGTTGTTAATATATGTTACATCGGTTACTATTTTTTGCATCGGTTTATCTATAATGTAAGCGGTAGTCATCGCCTTGCTCTTGCCCGAAACGGCATACCTGTGCGGCTTCAGCGACGAGTCGCATTTCATAGCATCCTTCAAAAAATGTTACGGGCTTACGCCCTTAAAATACAAAAACAGTTGACAACAGCCGTATTAAATGAGAAAATATAAGCGCATAATAAGAAAGAGGTAGAATGATGACAGACGAATATATCGAATACACAATGCCCTCGCAGAAAAACATAGCACTTATCGCGCACGATAATATGAAGGCCGATCTTATTGATTGGTGCAGGGAAAATAAAAAGATACTTGAGCGCCATTTTTTATGCGGCACGGGTACCACCGCAAAGCTTATCTGTGAACGCACCGGACTTCCCGTAAGAGGCTATAACAGCGGACCTCTGGGCGGCGACCAGCAGATCGGCGCGAAGATCGCCGGCGGAGAGATAGACATAGTTATCTTCTTTTCCGATCCGCTTACCGCACAGCCGCACGATCCCGATGTTAAGGCGCTTTTGCGCATAGCGCAGGTTTACGATATCCCCATTGCGAACAATAAGGCAACGGCTGATTTCATATTAACGAGCCCGTTCATGAACAGCGAATATACCCACAGCCTTATGGATTTCCAAAAGAGCGTTGCAAACAGAGCCAAATCTCTTTGATATTTACATATTGGAAATAATATGTTATTATATAAGCAAGAAGAATGAAAAGGAGATAATAATATGAGCGAAGAATTCGGAAATGATTTTGTAGTGCTTCTTGACGACGACGGAAATGAGATCGAATATGAAATGATCGATGCCGTAGAGGTCGATGATCAGAAATACGTTGCACTTTTACCCGTACCCGATGAAAGCGAAGAGGTGCTGGATGAGGACTATCAGATAGTAATGCTGAAAATGGCTCCCGAAGAAGAGGGCGATTATCTTCTCACTATCGACAATGAAGAGGAATTCAACAAGGTTTGGGCAATATTTGAAGAACGCCTCAGCGATGATTACGACATAGTATCTTAAAGGATTTTTCCCTGGGCTGTTCGTAATACCGGATCATATAAACCTACACAATTTAAAAGGGAATTCGGAGTTTTGCGGTGTGCGCGCAGGCCTCCCCGATCTATCGGGATGTTGGAAGCCCATAAAACCGCAAACAGAATACCCACCTGCCGAAAGGTGGGTTAAATTGGCCGATATACGGCACTCTGGGGAACTAATGGAAGTAAACGGGACTTATAAAAATAAGTCCCGTTATTTTTTGCCGTTTGTATTGAAAATGGATGATTTTTGTGGTAAAATCATCTGTAATGCAATAAATATAGGAGGCTCAGTATGGGCAACGAAAAGCTTGTAAAAGAAATAACCTCTATGGAGGAGGATTTTACCCAGTGGTATACCGACGTGGTAAAAAAGGCCGAGCTTATGGACTATTCATCGGTAAAGGGCTGTATGATATTCCGTCCTTACGGCTACGCTATCTGGGAAAATATACAGAAAAGACTTGACGCGCGCTTTAAGGAATTAGGCCACGAAAACGTATATATGCCTATGTTCATTCCCGAATCGTTACTTGAAAGGGAGAAGGACCATGTAGAGGGATTTGCCCCCGAATGTGCATGGGTAACCATGGGCGGACAGAATAAGCTGAGCGAAAGACTTTGCGTTCGTCCCACCTCCGAAACTCTTTTCTGCGAGCATTTCAAAAACGTTATCCATTCATACCGCGATCTGCCGAAATTATATAACCAGTGGTGCTCGGTAGTAAGATGGGAAAAGACCACCCGTCCGTTTTTGCGCACTTCCGAATTTTTGTGGCAGGAAGGCCATACCATGCACGAAACCGCCGAGGAAGCCAAGGCGGAGACCGAGCAGATGCTTAAGGTTTATAAGGACTTTTATCTTGAAGACCTTGCCATTCCGGCAATCACCGGTCAGAAGACCGAGAAAGAGAAATTCGCCGGCGCGGAGGCTACCTATACCATCGAGCCCATGATGCACAACGGCGTTGCTCTGCAGGGCGGCACATCCCACTATTTCGGCGACGGTTTTGCCAAGGCGTTTGACATCACCTTTACCGGCCGCGACAATACTCTTAAATATCCGCATCAGACCTCGTGGGGGCTTTCCACACGTTCAATCGGCGCCATCATCATGTCGCACGGCGACAATAACGGACTTATCCTGCCGCCTGCCATCGCGCCCATTCAGGTAATCATCGTGCCCATCGCACAGCATAAAGAGGGCGTGCTCGATAAAGCAAACGAAATAAAAGATATCCTTAAGAAAGATTACCGCGTAAAGCTTGACGACAGCGACAATTCACCCGGCTGGAAGTTCAGCGAGTATGAAATGAAGGGCGTTCCCGTAAGACTGGAAATAGGCCCCAAGGATATCGAGGCAAACCAGTGCGTTCTCGTAAGCCGTGTAACGAGAGAGAAGAAGTTCGTCTCTCTTGATAATGTTGCCGCAGAGGTTGAAGCTCTGCTCAAACAGGTTTATGATGAGCTTGTTGAGAGAGTAAGCAGAAACCTTGAAGAAAAGATGTATGTCGCTTTATCTCATGAGGAATTTCTCGATATCGCCGCCAATAAACCCGGGTATATCAAGGCAATGTGGTGCGGCGAAACCGAATGTGAAGATAAGCTTAAGGACGAAACTGGCGGCGTAAAATCGCGCTGCATCCCCTTCAAAGAAGAAAAACTTTCCGATGTTTGCGTTTGCTGCGGCAAAAAGGCAAAGCATATGGTAGTTTGGGGCAGACAGTATTGATAAAAGAGGGATCAAAATGGTACTCAACACAGTAGAAGAATTATGGAAGGGAATATCCAATGCCCCCATCGCGGCATTCGCGCTTATAGCCGGCGTTTTGCTGCTTTTCGAAAAGGGCGTAAAATGGGAGTGGAGAGCAATCTGCCTTGAAAGTGCGTTTGCCTCCTTCTTCGGTATGTTCGTGCATATTTTCAAACTGCCCGAGATATACCGCAAGCTTATATGGGTTCTTTTGTACGCCGTTTTGTTTGAGGTGATACGTCTTTTCGGCCATCGTGCCGCCGTATATATCACCCAAAACGAGCGCAAAGAGCGGCTTATGACGCGCATTATCGAAATCGCGCTCTATCTCGAAGCCGTAGTTTTGCTCTTCATCACAAACGGCTGGGATATGGCAATGCTCGTTCTCTTCTCGCTGCTGTGCGTGCTCCGCATAGTTATGGCGATAATAAAGTATCCCAAAGTTCCGAAGCTTTTCTTCTTGCTTTTAGGCACGGCGGCACTTGCTATAATAGTCCTCGCGCTCAAATCTTTTATTCCTTACGCTGTTGTTATATGTCATATTCTGATTGCTCTGTCAATCGTGATATTCTATTTTATCGCCGTAAAAGACAAATAAATAAAGATAAAACGGTATGCGTCAATTGGCGCATACCGTTTTTTTATTTCTTGTTGTGTTTTTCGATTTCATTTTTCCACCCCGACGGAACGGCTCCGTCGGCACGCACCGCCTTTACAACATCGCCTACCGCATCAAAATTAAGGCGGGTGCCCTTGCTGTCACAGCGATATGTTACTGCTCGGTCATCCATGATGCCGTATCTTTCGGCTTCGGCTATCGCGTCGATATTTGCGCCTAAAAATAAAAATTCCCATCCATCCTCCTTTTTGCGCTCTACCATCCGTTTAATTTCACTGCCGTTATACTTTACGCTCGCGTTTTCCATGCCGTCGGTTATGATTACGAACAAGGTTTTTTCAGGCACATCTTCTCTCCGTATATAACGGTGGATGTTTTCGATATGCTTTATCGTATCGCCCATCGCGTCGAGCAGGGCAGTGGAACCGCAGGGAGAGTAATCCCTTTCGCTCATCGGACGTATTTCACCGATGTCAATGCGGTCGTGCACCGTTTTGAATTCATCGTTAAAGAGTACCGTTGTAACAAAGGCATTACCTTCCTTGCCTTTCTGCTTGTCGAGCATGGAGTTGAAGCCGCCTATCGTGTCTTCCTTAAGATCATACATCGAGCCGCTTTTGTCCAGAATGAATACAAGTTCTGTTAAGTTGTTTTTCATTATATTTTACCTCCAAAAAATATGACTGTAATCACTTACAGTCATATGGTATCAGAGTTTTTTATTCTTATGGTCGCCTGCCACGCGACAAATCATACGCCTATTGTTTTCTGGTCAAATTCATAAAGGGTTTCGTTTATAATATCAAAGTCATATATCCCGTTTTTTATGAAATATTCCACAATAAGGTCAAATTTGTTGCTGTGCGAAAGGGCAAAGCCTGCTTTTTCAAGCAGATCGTCGGTATCGTCAAGATCGAGGTGCAGGGCAATGGCGAAGGCTATCGCGGTTATTTTCGACGGGCGGTAGTTTATGTCCGAGCGTATCTTGGAGAAAAGCTTGCGGTCTATCCCCGCTTTTTTGTAGCACTCGGCATCGGTCATGCCGCTTTCGTCGATTTTCCGAAGCAGCATCTGTGAAAAGCTTTCGTCAAGCTCTATTTCAATGCTGTCCATGCAAAGCGGCATAGCGGTGCACATTCTAACCGTTTTCGCACCGTCATTTTCGTCTATATAATATTTTTGTATATACGCGCTTACATTTTCGTACAGTGCTTTATTTATCGCCATATATTTCACCTCCTACTTTTCTTCGGCTTCGTCTTTAAAATTTTCCATAACGTCGCAAAGGTGCATCGCCGTTTTCGTGGCGCTGTCCTTAATGCGGCAGGAAAGGTAGGGCACGCTTCCGGCGTTGAAATACATTCTGCCTTTGAAATTTCCTATAATGCCTGCGACATGCTTCATATCATAGTTTTTAAGCTTTATTATCAACATATCTTCCTTTTGCGTTATATCGGTAACGTTAAGGAGAGACGCGCGGTAACGTATCAGCGAAACGTCTATAAGGTCGGTTATCTCTTTTGGCGGCTCGCCGAAGCGGTCGCATAATTCATCAATAAGGTCTTCCTTGGCGGCGTTGTTTTCAACGCCGGCTATCTTTTTGTATATATCCACACGCAGGGTGGATGACTCGATGTATTCCTCGGGGATGTATGCGTTTATGGTGAAGTCAACCTGACATTCGTCGGTATGGGGCACCGTTTCGCCCTTCTTTTCGGCTATCGCCTGGCTTAACAGCTGCATATACATATCGTAGCCTACGCTGTCCATGTGTCCGTGCTGCTGCGCGCCGAGCAGATTTCCCGCGCCGCGTATCTGCAAATCGCGCATGGCAATCTTAAAACCGGAGCCGAATTCGGTGTATTCTCTTATGGCGTCAAGTCGTTTGCGGCTGTCCTCCGAAAGAGTTTTGCCCTTGCGGTAGGTGAAATAGGCGTAGGCGTGCTTGTAGCTTCTGCCTACTCTTCCGCGTATCTGGTGAAGCTGCGCAAGGCCGAGCCTGTCGGCGTCCTCTATTATAAGGGTGTTGGCATTGGGCACGTCAACCCCCGTTTCTATTATCGTTGTGCATATAAGTATGTCTATCTCGCCCTCTATCATCCTGTCCCAGATGCGTGACAGCTCATCCTTGCTCATTTGTCCGTGCGCCACCTCTATATTCGCATCGGGCAGGACATTCCGGAGTTTCTGGGCAACCTTGTATATCGTTTCAACGCGGTTGTAAAGATAATAGCATTGACCGCCCCTTGCAAGCTCACGTTTCAGCGCATCGATAATAATGCCCTCATCATACTCGCATATATAGGTGGAAACGGGGTGTCGGTCCATCGGCGGTTCTTCTATTATGGACATATCGCGTATGCCGCTCATCGCCATGTTAAGGGTACGCGGTATCGGCGTTGCCGTAAGCGTCAGTACGTCAACGTTTTTGAAAAGCTCTTTTAAATTTTCCTTGTGTGCAACGCCGAAGCGCTGCTCCTCATCAACTATAAGCAGCCCGAGATCTTTAAACTGCACGTCCTTCTGTATAAGTCTGTGCGTGCCTACGATGATGTCTATTTCACCCTTGCGAAGACGGTTTTTTATCTTTTCCTGCTGGGATGCGTTTCTGAATCGCGATAAAAGCTCCACCGTTATCGGGTAGTCCGCCATGCGCTTTAATATCGTGTTGTAGTGCTGCCATGCAAGCAGGGTAGTGGGCACCAGAATGGCTGCCTGCTTTCCGTCAAGCACGCATTTGAAGGCGGCGCGAAGCGCGACCTCGGTTTTGCCGAATCCCACATCGCCGCAAAGCAGCCGGTCCATCGGCGCGTGCTTTTCCATGTCGACCTTTATTTCCTCGCTGCACTTGCGCTGGTCCTCCGTCTCCTCAAATTCAAAGGAGGCTTCAAATTCCCTCTGCCATTCGTTGTCCGGCGAAAAGGCAAATCCGGGCGCGTTTTGCCGGGCGCCGTACAGGGCGATAAGCTTATCCGCAAGGTCGGCAACGTTTGCCTTAACCTTCTGCTTCGCTCTTGCCCATTCGCCGGTGCCGAGCTTGTTGAGCTTTATTTTCAATCCGTCGGTCATACCTACGTATTTTGTTATCATGTCAAACTGACCGCAGGGGATAAACAGCGTATCGGTTCCGGCGTATTTTATGCGTATGAAATCCTTGATAAGTCCCTGGTTTTCCACCTTGTGCACGCCGTCGTAAATGCCTATGCCGTAGTTTGCGTGAACGATGTAGTCACCCGGCTTTATGTCGTTGAAGGAGGATATCTTCTGTCCCTTTTCATATCTTCCTTTTTTCTTCTTTTTCAGGCTGAGTCTGCCGCTGCCGAGCAGGGCGAATTTTGCCTCGCTGTCTTCATATCCTTCGGGAAATGCGCTTCCGAGCACCGTTACAGTGCCGTCTGACAGCTTGTCGGGCATTGACTGGTAGTACAGCGACGGGATGTTTTTCTCCCTTAACAGTGTCGGGATAAACGATCCCCTTGTCGGACTGCCCGCGAAAAATACCGCGGTGTAGCCGATATTATGATAATATGCCAACTCGTCAACTATCTCTTCGTCGGTATTTATCGGCGACAGCCGCTTTACCCTGAAGGTGTTCACGAACTTGAATTCAATTTCATTCTCCTGCCGCAAAAAGTCCTCAAGCAGTATAAGTCCTCTTTTCTGCATATCAGAAAAAAGCTCCGCCTTTGCGTTATGATATCCGCTTTTCAAAAGGGGAATGCCCTTTTCGCCAAGCGACGCCAGGTCTTCTCCCAGGCGGAACTCATATCCGTCAAACGCCTTTTTGACCGATGACAGATCGTAGCAAAAAAGGTAAGCATCCTCATCGTAATCGGTGACCTTGCCCTTTTCGTCTATAAGCGGCAGATATCTGTCAATTGCAGGAAAGCGCAGATTGCAAATCGCCTCGATATCCTTTTCGCAGTTTGAAATGCCGTCCTTGTTTTCCTTCTTTTTGTGCTTTGTTATTTCCTTTTTTAAGAGTTTTGTAACTTCGTTTATGCCGTTTTCGTCGGCGATGTTTTCAAGCACCGGCAGTATAACGGCACCGGATATATTTTCTATGCGGCGCTGATTTGTTTTGTCATAAAAACACATGCTGTCAATTTCATCGCCGAAGAATTCTATTCTTACGGGGTTATCGTAGGCAGGCGAGAAAAATTCCAGAATTCCGCCTCGCTTTGAAAACTGTCCGATAACCTCGGTCAGCTCGCATCTTTCGTAGCCGGATGACGATAAAACGGATGCAAGCTCATCCATATCATAGCTTTTATCTTCAAGGATCTCAAAGCTGTGCTTTTTGAAAAAGCCCAAAGACGGACAATGCTGCATATACGCGTCGGCGGTCATTATGCATATCTTATAGTCGCCGCGAAGTATCCGTGAAAGGGCGGCAATGCGCGAAAGCTCCGCCTTGCGCGACATGTTTTCAAAATTGTAAAATACGTTCTCTCTCGATTCGAATCTTACTATGTTATCACCGATGACCGACATTAAAAGGTCATACAGCCTGTCGGCATCCCTTGTGTCGGGCACGAGCAAAAAGCCACGCCTGTTTTCACAAAGCGTGGCTGTAAGCATCAGTTTATAGATTTCACATAGTCCGGCGGCATACGCCGGAGTCTGTCCGCCCTTTACCGCCTCAATAAGCTTTACAGCGGCAGTCGAGCGTTTCAGAGCGTCAAAAGCGAATTCCATAATAACTCCGGATAAATCAGTTGTATTTATTCATTGCCTCATCTATCTTACCGTCAGCCATAAGCATAACAGCGTCGAGCACGTTCGGCAAAGCCGCATCGATAAGCTGTCTTTCTGTTTTGCGGAAATCTCCGAGCACCCACTGCGCGATGTCATAGTCCGGATCCAATTTAGCCTTCGGACTCTTATCGATGCCTATGCGTATCCTCGGGATATTATAGGTCGCAAGAGTGCGGATTACGCTTTTTATTCCGTTATGACCGCCGTCGGTACCCTTTGCGCGTATGCGCAGTTTACCCGTATCGAGATCCATGTCGTCGTATATGACAATCATGTTTTCGGGCGGGATGTTATAATATTTGGCAACCTTCAAAACGCATTCACCGCTACGGTTCATAAAGGTGTAGGGCTGAACGAAAAGAAACTTCTTCCCGTCCACCGTCTTATCATAGATAAGTCCGGAAAACTTCTGCTTGCCCTTGCCGGCGTTAAGCTCGTTTACAATATAATCTATTGCGATAAAGCCTGCGTTATGCCGGTTGTTTTCGTATTTTTTGCCGTAGTTTCCAAGGCCTACTACAAGGCAGTCTATCTGCGGACGTTCTTTAACAAACAGCATGAATTAACTCCGATAATTAACCGAACAGGGGAGAGATGGGACGGTCATCGTAAATTCTTTCGATGGCTTCGGCAAATACTCTTGCGGTGCTGATGACCTTGATCTTCTCGCATTTCTTTTCTTCGGGCAGTTCAATGGTATCAAGGAATACGATCTCCTTGATGGGGCTGTCCATAATGCGCTGGATGGCAGGACCGGAAAGAACGCCGTGGGTGGCGCAGGCATAAACCTCGGCAGCGCCGCCTACATCGATAAGTGCCTTTGCGGCATTGCATAAGCTTCCGCCGGTGTCTACCATATCGTCAACGATGATAAGCTTCTTGTCCTTAACGTCGCCTATTATATTCATAACTTCGCACTGATTTGCAACCTGTCTGCGCTTGTCAACGATAGCCAGAGGCGCATTGATTTTGGCGGCAAAGTTTCTTGCACGGGTAACCGAGCCCAGGTCCGGAGATACAACAACGATGTCGCTCTTGTCCTCAAACTTCTGGTCAAAATAAGGAGCAAGCAGGGGAACACCCAGCATATGATCAACGGGGATATCAAAGAAGCCCTGGATCTGTGCGGCGTGAAGGTCCATGGTAAGAACTCTGTCTGCACCGGCTGTGGAGATAAGATCGGCAACGAGCTTGGCGGAGATGGGATCTCTGGATTTTGCTTTTCTGTCCTGGCGTGCATAGCCGAAATAGGGGATAACGGCGGTAATGCGGCCTGCGGATGCTCTCTTGCAGGCGTCCATCATGATAAGCAGCTCCATAAGGTTATCGTTTACGGGGTCGCAGGTGGACTGGATGATGAAAACGTCCCTGCCTCTTACGGTCTCTCCGAGAGATACGGAGATTTCGCCGTCGGAGAATTTCTTAACTTCGCACTGAGCTACGTCAAGGTGAAGATCGTGTGCGATGTCGGATGCCAGCTGTTTTGAAGCGTTAGCGGTAAAGATCTGAATGTTTCTGCCGTGGGTGATCATGCAGTACATCCTCCTTATGTATATTTTATTTTGGACTCGCAAAAAGCACTTTGTGCTTTATAGTAATATTATTGCTTAATTTTAAAAATTTTGCAATAGGTTAATGTAAAAATATATGAAGTTTAAAAAAAACAAGTCGAATAAAATATATCAAAATAGCATTTAAATAAAAAAGATGTGTTAAATTATCCAATACCCTTGCCATTTCAAAAAAGCTGTGATATAATATCGGAGATTGGAAATGAATAATTACAAACCTTAGGAGGCAATTATATGAGCAACAAGAAATATGTTTACTTGTTTTCCGAAGGCAACGCTAAAATGCGTGAGCTCCTCGGCGGCAAGGGCGCAAACCTCGCAGAAATGACCTGCATCGGTCTTCCCGTACCTCAGGGCTTCACTATCACTACCGAAGCATGCACACAGTATTATGAAGACGGCAGACAGATCAATCCCGATATCCAGGCTGAAATTATGGAATATGTTGAGAAGCTGGAAGCAATCACCGGCAAAAAGTTCGGCGATATCGAAAATCCTCTTCTCGTTTCCGTTCGTTCCGGCGCAAGAGCATCCATGCCCGGCATGATGGATACCATTCTTAATCTCGGTCTTAACGAAGAGGTTGTTGAAGTAATGGCTGAAAAGTCAGGCAACCCCAGATGGGCTTGGGACTGCTACAGAAGATTCATCCAGATGTACTCCGACGTTGTTATGGAAGTCGGCAAGAAGTACTTTGAACAGCTTATCGACAAGATGAAGGCAGAAAAGGGCGTAGTTCACGACGTTGAGCTTACCGCTGATGACCTTAAGAAGCTTGCCGAACAGTTTAAGGCTGAATATAAATCCAAGATCGGTGTTGATTTCCCCACCGATCCCCACGAACAGCTTATGGGCGCCATAAAGGCAGTTTTCCGTTCCTGGGACAACCCCCGCGCAAACGTATACCGTCGTGACAACGACATCCCCTATTCCTGGGGCACCGCAGTAAACGTACAGTCCATGGCATTCGGCAATATGGGCGATGACTGCGGCACCGGCGTTGCATTCACACGTGATCCCGCCACCGGCGCAAAGGGCCTGTTCGGTGAATTCTTAACCAACGCACAGGGTGAAGACGTTGTTGCAGGCGTTCGTACTCCTATGCACATATCCGAAATGGAACAGAAGTTCCCCGAAGCCTTCAAGCAGTTTGTTGAAGTTTGCAAGACTCTGGAAGAACATTACCGCGATATGCAGGATATGGAATTTACCGTTGAACACGGCAAGCTCTTCATGCTGCAGACACGTAACGGTAAGAGAACCGCTCAGGCAGCTCTGAAGATCGCCTGCGACCTCGTTGACGAAGGCATGATCTCCGAGAAGGAAGCCGTTCTTCTTATCGATCC
>JAZRWQ010000082.1:0-10784 GCA_045599805.1 Eubacteriales bacterium
TTGCCGCTCGTTTCACCCTTTAACCACAGCTCTTTACGCGAACGGCTCCAAAAACAGGTAAGCTCCTTTTCCATGGAGATTTTAAGACTTTCCTTATTCATGTAGGCAAGGGTGAGCACACGCTTTGATACAGCGTCAACCACTATTGCCGGGATAAGCCCCTTTTCGTCAAATTTAAGTTCATCAATGTTTATCATAATTGCTCCTTATATCCTTGCGGGTATACCGTGTTTCTTCATTTCGTTTTTAAGGTCTGAAATTTTAACCTCGCCGAAGTGGAATATCGAGGCGGCAAGACCTGCGTCCACCTTCGGCAGAGTTTTGAAAAGGGTTATGAAATCCTCTATGCAGCCGGCGCCGCCCGAGGCTATGACGGGCACGCTTACGGCATTGCAGACGGCATCGAGCATTTCAAGATCGAAGCCTTTTTTTACGCCGTCGGTATCAATGGAGTTAAGCACTATTTCGCCCGCGCCGTTTTGGACGCCGCGCTTTATCCATTCAATAGCCTCAAGTCCGGTGTTTTCCCTGCCGCCCTTGGCGAATACGCGGAAAACGCCGTCAACCCTCTTTACATCGACCGACAGAACAACGCACTGGTCGCCGTACAGCTTTGCCGCCCTGCCGATAAGAGAGGGATCCTTTATCGCCCCGGAATTTACGCTTACCTTATCCGCGCCGCATTTTAAAACCCTGTCAAAATCCTCAACGGTGTTTATGCCGCCGCCCACAGTCAGGGGGATAAACACGTTCTTTGCCGTTTCGCGCAGGATATCGGTAAAAATCTTTCTGCCGTCGGAGGAGGCGGTTATATCGTAAAAAACAAGCTCATCCGCTCCGCACTTGCTGTAATACTCGGCAAGGGTTACGGGAGAAGATATTTCCTTTAAGCCTTCGAAGTTTACCCCTTTTACCACCTGTCCGTTTCTTACGTCAAGGCAGGGAATTATTCTTTTCGTAATCATTTTGCCACCTCTATCGCTTTACGAAGGTCTATCGCCTTTATATAATACGCCTTGCCGATTATCGCGCCGTATAAATCCATTTTCCTGAGCGCCTTTACGTCGTCAATCGACGATACGCCGCCCGAGGCGGTAATGTTTATCTTAAAGCGTTCAGTCAGCTTTTTGTACAGCTCTCTGTTGGTGCCTATCATGGCTCCGTCCTTGGAAATGTCGGTGCAGATGAGGGTTTTGACACCGAGGTTTTCCATCTGCCCGCAAAACTCAAATGCATCCACGCCCGAGGATTCTCTCCAGCCCTTTATGGCAACCGTGCCGTCCTTTATATCTATGCCGACGGCGATTTTTTCGCCGTATTTTTTTACGGCTTCCTTTAAAAATGCCTTGTCGGTTACGGCGGCGGTGCCTAAGATAACGCGGTCAAGCCCTGCGCCAAGATACTCTCCAACTACCACCATGCTGCGTATGCCGCCGCCTATCTCGCAGAAAAGCCCCGTTTCCCTCTTTATGGCGCACACCGAATCTAAATTCGGCGTGCCGCCGTCTCTTGCGCCCTCAAGGTCTACAAGATGAACATGCGCTGCGCCGCACCCTAAAAAATCCTTCGCTACCGATACGGGATCATCGCTGTAAACGGTTTTCTCGTTGTAGTCGCCCTTATAAAGGCGAACAGCCTGTCCCTCATACAAATCTATGGCGGGAAAAATCAGCATATCTTTCCCTCCTTCATTTCACAGAACGCCCTTAAGATATTCAGTCCCACCTCGCCGCTCTTTTCGGGATGGAACTGACAGCCTAAAAGATTATCCCTTGCGACCGCGGCGGTTATATCTACACCGTACCCGGCGCTCGCGATAACGCTGTCCTCACAGTCGGCGGCGTAATAGGAATGAACGAAATAAACGCAGTCGCCCTCGTTTATATATTTGAATAAAGGATGCGCTTTTTTGAATTTAAGCGTGTTCCAGCCCATGTGGGGTATCTTTAAATTCTCCACCTCGTCGGCAATGGGCTTTATTACGCCGTGTAAAAGCTCAAGTCCTTTATACTCGCCGTATTCGTAGCTTTTATCGAAAAGAAGCTGCATTCCGAGGCATATCCCCATTACCGGCTTGCCCTTTTTTATTTCTTCTCTTAAACAGTCGGCAAGTCCGGAAGCGTTGAATTTATTTATCGCGTCGCAAAATGCGCCCACGCCCGGCAGGATTATTCTGTCGGCTTTTTTTAAAACCTCTTTGTCCGCCGTAACACACGCATCCTCGCCTATCTTATGAAATGAGGAAACGAGGGAAAAGAGATTGCCTACGCCGTAGTCGATTATCGCGGTCATTATAAATCTCCTTTGGTAGAGGGTATTTCGTTTTTATACTTTTCGTCTATTGCCACAGCACATTTTAAGCTTCTCGCGGCAGACTTGAAAGCTCCCTCTATGATGTGATGCGAATTTTTGCCTGCCAGAGTGCGAAGATGCAATGCGCACTGCGCCTGACGCACAAAGCCCTGCCAGAATTCCTCCACAAGCTCGGTATCAAAATCGCCTACCTTTTCGGTGGGGATCTTTAAATCGCAGTCCAGAAACGATCTGCCGGAAAAGTCAACAGCGGTGAGTATCAGGCTTTCGTCCATGGGCAGTATGGTGTCGCCGTAGCGGTGTATGCCCTTTTTGTCGCCGAGAGCTTCATAAAAGGCTTTGCCCAGCGCAATGCCTATATCCTCTACCGAATGATGATAGTCAACGTCGGTGTCGCCCTTGCAGTAAACTTTAAGGTCGAATCTGCCGTGGGAGGCAAAGAGCGTAAGCATATGGTTAAGGAAACCCACGCCGGTATTTATTTCACTTTTGCCGCTGCCGTCAAGATCAAGAGTAAGCGCTATATCCGTTTCGGCGGTAGCACGTTTTACCGATGCCGTTCTCATTTACATTCCTCCAGTATTTCCTTTACCTTTTCGATAAAGATCTCCATTTCTTCCTTACTGCCTATCGTTATGCGGTTATAATCCTTAAGCCGCGGTGTTTCAAAGTGGCGTATCAGCACGCCCTTCTCCTTTAAGGCAAGATACAACTCCCTGCCGCCTATGCCCTCGCTCTTTGCGAAAAGGAAATTGGTTTTTGAATCAAGAACCTCAAAGCCTGAATCCTTAAGAGCGTTTAATGTCCATTCCCTTGTTTGAACGGTCTTTTTGATATTGCTTTCAAAATACTCCGTATCGGCAAGGGCGCCGATACCGGCAGCCATCGTCATGGAGTTTACGTTATAGGGATTCGTGGAATATTTTACGGTATTGAGGTCGGCTATTATTTCCTTTGACGCCATGCCGAAGCCCAGTCTGCCGCCGGCAAGACTGCGTGACTTCGAAAAGGTGCGGCATACAAGGAGATTGGAGTATTTCTTTATTAAGGATACCGCGCTCTCTCCGCCGAAGTCCACATACGCTTCATCTATAACGACTATATTGTCGGGATTGGATTCAACGATTTTTTCAATATCCGACAAGGGAAGATTTATACCGGTAGGCGCATTGGGGTTTGCGATGAATACCGTTTTGTTTATGCCGATATAATCGCTTACGTTTACGGTGAAATCCTCATTCAGAGGTATTTCCGTAAAGGGGACGCCGTTAAGGTCGGCAAATACCTTGTAAAAGCCGTAGGTTATGTCGGGGAAAACGGCGGGATGATCCTTATCGCAGAATGCCATGAAGGCAAAATTAAGTATTTCGTCCGAGCCGTTGGTGAATATTATTTCGTCCTCATCCACGCCAAGCTGCCCGCAGGCGGCGCTGACAAGATTTTTACAGGTGGGATCGGAATAGAGCTGTAAATCCCCTGCCGCCTGACGGGCAAGGCGCTGTGCCAGCGGAGAGGGCGGATAGGGCGATTCGTTGGTGTTGAGCTTTATATAGCTTCTGTCTCTCGGCTGCTCTCCCGGGACGTAGGGAATGAGCGATGAATACTTTTCGCTTAAAAACTTACTCATTTTCCGCCTCCGTTCTTATCATTGCGCTCTTGGCATGGCCGGTAAGTCCCTCAGCCTGCGCGAAAATTCCGATATCCTTTGCCACCTTTTTCAAAGCGTCCTTCGAATAATAGGTGTACTGCGTCTTTTTAATAAAATCGTCTACCGACAAGGGGCTTGAAAATTTTGCCGTGCCGGAGGTGGGCAGGGTATGGTTCGGGCCGGCGAAATAATCGCCCAGCGCCTCGGGGCAGTTTCTGCCCATAAATACCGAGCCCGCGTGACGTATCTTGTCAAGATAATCAAAGGGATTGTCAACGCACAGCTCCAGATGCTCGGGCGCTATCTCGTTGGCTATCTCTATTGCGGCGTTGAGGCTGTCCGCAACGATGATCTTGCCGTTGTTGTCTATGGAAGCTCTTGCTATATCGGCTCTTATCAAAAGCGGTATCTGCTTTTCAAGCTCACCTGAAACGGCTTTCGCAAAGTTCATATCATCGGTAACGAGTACGGCGGATGCCATTTTATCATGCTCCGCCTGTGAAAGCAGATCCGCCGCGGCGTATCCGGGCACGGTCTTGCCGTCGGCAACGATAAGTATTTCGCTCGGTCCCGCTATCATATCAATGGAAACTTTGCCGAAAACCTGTTTTTTTGCTTCGGCGACAAAGGCGTTGCCGGGGCCTACTATCTTATCCACCCTCGCTATCGTTTCAGTGCCGAAGGCAAGCGCAGCTATCGCCTGCGCGCCGCCGACCTTGTATATCTTGTCAACTCCGGCAATCCTTGCGGCAGCGAGGATCACGGGGTTTATTTTGCCCTGAGCGTTGGGAGGTGTTACGATGGCGACCTCCTTAACGCCGGCGATTTTCGCGGGAATGGAATCCATAAGCACGGTAGATGGGTAAGCCGCCGTGCCGCCCGGCACGTAAAGCCCCGCCCTGTCAACGGGGATGATCTTCTGCCCCATGACAATTCCGTCCTCATCGTTTATGATAAAGCTGTTTCTGACCTGACGGGAATGGAATTTGCGTATATTTGCCGCCGCCTTTTCCATTATCTCTATAAGCTTTTTATCGACCGATGCAAATGCCTCGTCTATTTCCTCATCGGTTACGGTAAGGGAGGTAAGACGGGCCCTGTCAAACTTTTCGCAGTATTCGAAAAGCGCCTTATCGCCGTTTTTCTTTACGTTTTCTATTATATCGGAAACTATCTTTTCAACGTTTACGGCGCTTTCGGTCCTCGCGAATATCTCATCGTTTGATACGTCGCCGTATTTCATTATCTTTATCATTTTACTGCTCCTTTACCGTGCCCAGTCCCTGCAGAAGCTTATCTATGCTTTCCTTTTTGAACTTGTAGGCAGTTTTATTGGAAATAAGACGGGCGCTTATCGGCATCACCGTTTCGATAACCTCAAGGTCGTTTTCCTTTAAGGTCGTGCCCGTTTCAACTATATCAACTATAACGTCCGAAAGCCCTAAAATGGGGGCGATCTCGATCGAGCCGTTAAGGTGGATTATATCGATATCCCTGCCCTTGGACATATAGTATTTCTTGGCGATATTTGAAAACTTGGTGGCAACCTTTAAGGTGCCCGTGCCGTCATCGGCATAGCCCTTGGGGGCGGCGACCGCCATGCGGCATACGCCCTTATTCAAATCCATAAGCTCATACACCTGCGGCTCGTACTCCGCGAGGATATCCTTGCCGGCAACGCCTATATCGGCGGCGCCTCTTTCAACGTATATGGCAACGTCGGAGGGCTTTACCCAGAAGTATCTCACCTTTTTGTCGGGGTTTTCGAATATAAGCTTGCGGTTGGGCTCCAGAATGGAGGGACATTCAAAGCCGGCTTTCGCGAACATACCGTAAATCCTGTCGCCCAGTCTGCCCTTGGGAAGCGCTATGTTAAGATATCCGTCGTCGGTCTTTTCGGCGCCTATCTCCATGCGTTCAAGCTCATCGGTATACACCGCGAAGCCTATTGCGCCGGATGCCCTGCCCAGCTTACGCATCAGACGGTCATATCTGCCGCCCGAAAGCACCGCATCGGGTATGCCCTTTATGAAGCCTTTGAAAACTATGCCGTTGTAGTAATTTATATCGCTTATTACCGAAAAGTCTATGCTTATGTTGATGCCGGCATCAATAAGCTCCGTGACCGTTTTACGGAACTGCGGATAGTTTTCATCGTAAAAGAGAATATCGTCAAGCTGGGATATCGCCTTTTCGCTGTCCTGAGAAAGATTCAAAAGTCCGAGTATCGGGGAAGCATCTTTATTGCCGCACAGCGCTTTTATCTCATCGGTATTGCGCTCGCCTATCGCGGCGTACAGCCTGGTTTTCTTATCGGAGGGCAGCGTATACAAATCAACGACGCCCGAAACGATATCTATATCCGAAACGGCAAGGGTATAGTCCTTTGACAGCTTATTAAGGCTTTCTGCCGCCGTAATAACCGTTTCAAAAACATCGTCATAGCCGATGCTGCCGAAGCACTCAACGCCCGACTGCATTATCTCCTTATACGAGCCGGAGCTTTTTGAAACCCTGTAAACGTTTTCATTATAGAAAACCTTTTTTATGCTGTCCGGCTCATCGGCGCTGTTCTTTATGATGGAAAGGGTGACGTCCGGCCGGAGCGCCATAAGCTTGCCGCCCATATCGGTAAAGGTGATAACGTTATCGGAAACCAGAAAGTCCTTATTTCCGGCATAGAGATCGTATTCCTCAAACTTGCCCATGCGGTATGGCTTAAAGCCGTGGGACATATACAGCTCCCTTAAAGCGAATATTATCTTTTCGTCATTTTGCAGTACGCTGTCGTTTACCGTCATTTCCCGTTCTCCTTTAACCTGTCTATTGCCGTGCGGTAACCGCCCGAGCCGTAGTTCAGGCAGCGGTTTACCCTCGATATCGTGGCGGTGCTTACACCCGTTTTCTCGGCTATCTTCTGATAGCTCATGCCGCTTTCCAGCAGTCTTGCCGTGTCAAGGCGCTGCGCCATGTCAAGTATCTCTTTTATTGTGCATAAATCCTCGAAAAAGGCGGCGCACTCTTCCTTTGTGTGCAGCAGCGCTATCGTTTCATACAGTTTTTCGGTTGATGTGTTTTTATAGTCCGCCATCTGTCTGTCTCCCTTGTATTTTTTTACTTCAACACTTTATCATAGTAAACTGGTAAAGTCAAGAGTTTTTTCATTTTTTTACAAAAAATATATGATATATTATAAACCTATTGACAGATAATATAAAGCTGTAATATCATAAAAACATAATGTATATCCGGAGGCAACTATGCAAAAAGAGTATGTAAAACCCAACGGCGCGGTATACTGCCTTGCGCAGGCTTTGGGGTTTTTTATGTCAACATTCGTTTTTCACAAAAAAACGGTAAGAAATGAAATAAAGGGCGTTAAGGGCGCCTACGTTATTATAGCCAACCACGAGGCACAGCTTGACGCGGCAAACCTTATCTGCGCCACCCGCCGCCGCATGACCTTTGTGGCAAGCAATTCCTTTTACGAATCCCTTTCCCGTCCCGTGCACTTCCTTTTGAAAAAGCTTGCCGTTATTCCCAAACAGCAGTTTCAAACCTCTCTCAACGAAATGAAAAAGATAAAGGCGGTTACCGATTCGGGCAATCCGCTTGTAATATATCCGGCAGGGCTTATGTGTGAGGACGGCCTGTCCACGCCCATTCCCCGCGGCACCTACAAGTTTTTGAAGTGGCTGGGCGTTGACGTTTACGCCGCGCGCACCGCCGGCACCTATTTTGCACAGCCCAAATGGGCAAAAAAGATGCGCCCGGGCAGAACCTATATGGATATATACAAGCTTATGAGTGCGGATGAGGCAAAAAATCTCTCCCTTGAGGAAATAGAGGAAAAGGTAAATGGCGCGCTTTTGTTTGACGCTTACCGCGAGCAGGAAAAGTACCTTTGCCGCTACTCACAAAATGAAAATATCGAGGGGCTGCAGAACGTGCTGTATATGTGCCCCAACTGCGAAAAGGAATTTTCCGTTAAGATAAAGGACAAAAGCAGTATCTACTGCACCGAATGCGGCTACGAGGAAAAGAGCGACGGCTACGCATTTTTGCATCACATAGGCGCGATAGGCAAGGAATTGAGATACGTTTCCGACTGGAGCAGGCAGATATTCAAAAAGGTGAAGGAGGATATAAAGAACGCCCCCGATACCGTGCTTGACCTTAAAACCAAAATACATATAATAGACCATGCGCGCCACCGCTTTTATGAGGCAGGCAGCGGCATTTTAAGTATTTCGCAAAAGCTCATATCTTTAAAGGGCGAGATAAACGGTGCGTCCCTTGACGTAAACGCCGCCACGGCAAGCTATCCCACCCTTCCATTCGGGCCCGGCAGATATATAGAGCTGCAGATAAAGGATAAGATATACCGCTGTGTGCCGGAGGACGGCAGGCAGGTAATGAAATTCATAAACCATATAAAAGCTTTTTACGAACTGAAATTCTCAAACGGAGATAAGTAATGCAAAAAACAGTACACGTAAAACAGAATAACTCTCCCCTGTCGCCGGTGCGCAAGGCGCTTTATGCGCTGGGGATTATCGTAATGGTATTTTTATTTCTTTTGTGTATGCACTTTGCCGTATACACGCACATTTACTCCGGCTCCGCCTCATTTGCAAACTCGCTTGTAAACTTTATAGGACTTTTGTTTTTGCTTTTGCTTTTCATCTTCTGCATGATAAGCGGTTTTGAAAACGGCCCGAAAAACTGGATATTCGACTTTATGGTGTTCTACACCTATATTTATCTTACCGTAAGCCTTATGGCGCTGATGCTGGACGGCATAGTGCGCTTTATCCCGCTAAACTATGCTCTGTATACCTTTACCTATGCCGGCGCATCCGTTTACTGGCTTCTTTTCTGGTTTTATCAGAAGGAGGTCGATGTAAGCAATTCCACACGCAGATTTTTCAACGTGATAGTTTATGTCCTTGCCGCCGCATACATACTGGCTTCGATACTCAACGTTAAAACCGGCATGATGTTTACGATAGAGCAGCATAACGGCAGAATAAAATACACTATCCCCGACATTTTCTCGATCGTAATGACGCTGCTGACCCTGGGCTTCTACGCCTTGAGAATACTTACGGCAAGATGCCCCAGGAAAAAGAAATGGTCGCTTGCAAGCTACGTTCTTATTCCGGCATTGCTCGTTCCCACGTCATTCCTTATAGACAGGATTTCACCGGGACTTATGATAGACTCTCTGTCCGGCATAGCCTACGTGCTTACCCTTTACATTATCTTTTTCAACATACATCTTGAACAGAAGAATGAGCTTATCCGACAGAACGCAAGAGAGACCGAGCTTAAAACGGCAACAATGCTTTCGCAGATACAGCCCCACTTTATATACAATTCGCTTGCGACGATAAGCCATCTGTGCAAAAAGGATCCTATGCTTGCAAAAGAGGCTACCGATAAGTTTGCCGACTATCTGCGCATGAATCTCGATGCGCCGGACAGCGAGCACCTTATCCCGTTCAGTAAGGAGCTTGAGCATATACGCACCTATCTGTGGCTTGAAAAGCTGCGCTTCGGCGACAGCTTAAACGTTGAATACGACATACAGTTCACCGACTTTCTCATTCCGTCGCTTACGGTACAGCCGCTTGTGGAAAACGCCGTAAAGCACGGCATACGCGGCGTTGAGGGCGGCGGCACCGTAACCGTTTCGACAAAAAAGCTTACAAGCGGAGTTCGCATAACCGTTTCGGATGACGGCGCGGGCTTTGATATATCACTCAAAAAGCAGGACGGCAAAAACCACGTAGGGCTTGAAAACGTTACCATGCGCCTTAAAAACCTGTGTAACGGTATACTTACGGTAAAAAGCCGCATAGGCAAGGGCACTGCCTGCAATATACTTATACCGATGGAGGGAGAAAATGAACGTAATACTCGTTGATGATGAACCCTATATCCTCGAAGAGCTGCATGACACCGTTTACTCTCTTTTGCCAAACGCAAATATACGTGACTTCGGCAGCGCAGCCGATGCCCTTGATTTTGCGTATTACACGCCCATAGACATTGCTTTTCTCGATATAAACATGATAGGCACCGATGGCATAGCCCTTGCTAAAAGACTGCAGAAACGGTATCCCAAAATAAACATAATATTCACAACGGGCTACAGCGAATATACGGGCGATGCCCTTGACTTATTCTGCAGCGCGTATATTTTAAAGCCGGTAACCTCCGAAAAGGTTTCGCGCGCGCTCCAGAATCTGCGACATCCGATAAACGCCGATGCTAAGGTAAGCATAACCTGCTTCGGCGGATTTGAGGTTTACCTGCACGGCAAGCCGATAAACTTCCGCTACACCAAAACAATGGAGCTTTTTGCCTGCCTTGTTGACCGTAACGGCGCCGACTGCACAACACGCGAGCTTATGGCGATGCTTTTTGAGGACAGCGATAAGCCCTCATACTTTGATAATATCAGAGTGGATCTTCTTAACACCTTCCGCGAAACGGACTGTGCCGATGTCATCCGGCAGGGCTGGGGCAAGCTTGGCATAAACCGCGACAAGGTACAGTGCGATTATTTTGATTATCTCGACGGCAAACGCCGCGACATTGCAGGCACCTACATGCCCGAATATGCCTTCGCCGAATACACGCGGGGCGTACTCGAAACGGGTACCCCCCCCCGAAAAATTAACAAATAATGGTATATTAAACCAATAAATTCCAAACAGTATTGCGTACTTTTTTAAATTTTTATGAATTCCCCGAAATTTGTATTTATCTGTGGTGCTTTTGTGAGGAATCGGGTGGTATTATTGTTATGTAAAAG
>JAZRWQ010000083.1:0-5587 GCA_045599805.1 Eubacteriales bacterium
ACCGGCCTTGTTCACGTTATGGGTGAGATTTCAACCACCGGCTATGTAGACATCCCCAGAATCGTGCGCGAAACGGTAAACGAAATAGGCTATAACAATTCGCAGTACGGATTCGACTGCAACACCTGCGGCATCATAATTTCCATCGATGAGCAGTCGGACGATATAGCGCTGGGCGTAAACAAGTCTCTGGAAGCAAAGGAAAATAACTATGAAGATATCGGCGCAGGCGATCAGGGAATGATGTTCGGCTATGCCTGCAATGAAACTCCCGAGCTTATGCCTATGCCCATTTCTTATGCGCATAAGCTTGCAAAGAGGCTCAGTGAGGTAAGGAAAACCGGCGCAGCGGATTTTCTTCGTCCCGACGGGAAAACGCAGGTAACTGCGCGTTATGAAAACGGCGTTGCCACCGGCATCGACACCATAGTTATTTCCAGCCAGCACAGCGCAGACGTTGAGTTATCCACCATCCGTGAGGCTGTTATCGAGGAGGTAATAAAGAAAACCATCCCCGCAAACCTTATGGATAAAAACACAAAGATATATGTAAATCCTACCGGCAGATTCGTTATCGGCGGCCCCTGCGGTGACTCCGGTCTAACCGGCAGAAAGATAATAGTTGATACCTACGGCGGTATGGGCAGACACGGCGGCGGCGCTTTCAGCGGCAAGGATGCCACAAAGGTTGACCGTTCTTCGGCATACGCCGCAAGAAGAGTTGCAAAAACTATCGTAAAAGCCGGTATTGCCGACAAATGCGAAGTACAATTAGCATACGCAATAGGCATTGCACGTCCCGTTTCGGTAATGGTTGATACCTTTGGCACATCAAAATATAATGAAGACAAAATTGTCGCAGCCGTAAATAAGGTATTCGATCTTCGTCCTGCCGCAATAATTGACGAGCTCGGTCTGCGCAATCCCATCTTCAAGCCTCTTGCCGCTTACGGTCATATGGGCAGAGAGGATCTTGGCGTTAAGTGGGAAGATACCTCCAAGGCAAAAGAGCTGTTGGACCTTCTTAAATAACAAATATACACCTTCCGCATATTATGTGTCGGGAGGTGTTTTTTTGAATACGGTAATATTGATTTTCCTTTCACTATTTGCTACAATAGGTTTAGCGTTCATTATTGACGGAGTTATGAAATATCTTGTGTATGACGCAGGTTCGGTAAGCGATATGGAGCTCAGCATCCGGCTTAACGGCGATAATGAGTGCATAACGGATACTTTGCAGTTGATATACCGCGAAACCTATTTCATGAAGACAAAAAACGGCAGAATAAAAATACGCATCATCGATGACGGTATATCGAATAATATCCGACGCGGTTTAAATGAGTTTATAAAAGATAACGAAAACATTACATATAAGCACACGGAGTAGATATGGAAGAGCTTTTACAGCTTGAAGGCGTTGTTGAGACAATAATATATCAAAACGATGAAAACGGATACACCGTTTTATCTCTCTCTCATGAGGGCGGCGAAACTACCGTTGTAGGTTCTCTGCCCTTAGTTTCCGTGGGCGAAGAAATAACCGTAATGGGACATTGGACCGAACATAAAACCTACGGACCGCAGTTTGTAGCTGAAAGCTACGAAAAACGTCTTCCGGTAACATCCAATGCAATTCTGCGGTATCTTTCTTCCGGTGCGGTAAAAGGTATCGGCAAGGTTACGGCGGCACGCATTGTCGAGCTTTTCGGCGATGATTCTCTCTCTGTGATAGAGGACGAGCCATGGAAGCTTACGCGGATTAAGGGCATATCACCCTCCAAGGCAGAGCTTATGAGCGCATCCTTCAAAAGCCAGTTCGGCATCCGCAATATAATTCTGTTTTTACAGCAGTATGAAATATCAACCACCTCCGCCATGCGTATATGGAAGCGCTGGGGATTTGATGCCGTTGACCGCATAAAGGCAAACCCATATATATTATATGAAAATATCCCCGGTATCGGATTTGCCAAGGCCGATGCGATAGCCTGCAGTCTCGGTATGGATGAAAAAAGCAGCGCACGCATAGAAGCGGCAGTAAACTATGTATTGACCGAAAACAGCTATAACGGGCATACCTTTTTGCCCAAACAGCAGCTGATAAGCGTCTGTGCGACGGCAATAAATGTTGATGAAGACGAGGTCGAAAACATCCTCAGCGAAATGACGGCAGCCACTAAGATCGTGAACCGCATGATAGGCAAGGTCGATGCCGTCTTCCTTTCACGTTATTTTAATCAGGAAAGCAGATGTGCCGCCAAGCTTATGCAGATGACGCATTGCATATCCGACCGCCCGATAGGCGACCGCAGCATAGATTCCATAGAACGCCGCTTAAATATAGAATTCAATGAAATGCAAAGACAGGCGATAGTGCAGGCATCTCTCGGCGGCATCATGGTGCTTACCGGCGGTCCCGGTACCGGCAAAACCACCGTTGTAAGCGGTATAATCCGTCTGTACGAAATGCAGGGCAAAAACTTTGCTCTTGTTGCCCCCACGGGAAGAGCCGCCAAGCGCATATCCGAGCTGTCAGGTTATGAGGCAAAAACAGTACACCGTCTTCTTGAAATGCAGTACAGCGATGACGGTGTCTGCGTTTTCGGCAGAGATATGAAAAATCCGCTCGACTTTGATGCGGTTATCTGTGATGAGTCGTCGATGATAGATATAACTCTGATGGACAGCCTTCTGCAGGCGCTGCCCGCAAGATGCTCTCTGATACTTGTCGGCGATAACGACCAGCTGCCTCCCGTAGGCCCCGGCAATCCCTTCGGCAACATAATCCAAAGCGGTAAGGTGCCGGTTGTCGCATTGACCGAAATATTCCGTCAGGCGGCAAACTCACGTATCGTTACCAATGCCCACGGCATCCTTAAAGGCGAGCCGTTGATATTAAATGATAAATCCGGCGATTTTTTCTTTATAAATACAGAATCCGGCAGCAAATGTCTTGATACTGTAGTGGATTTATGCACGCGCCGTCTGCCCTCGACCTACGGTTGGAATATTGGCACCGATATTCAGGTGATAACTCCGTCAAAGCTTGGCTCACTCGGCACGGCAAACCTCAATAAACGTTTAAAAAGCGCGGTTAATCCCGATACGGACACTGCAAAATCCGCGACAGTAGGCGGCAGGGTATTTTCCGTCGGCGATAAGGTTATGCAGGTTAAAAACAACTATGATATCGTGTACGAGAATGATGACGGTACGAGCGGTGTGGGCGTTTTCAACGGGGATATCGGCATAGTAAAAGCTATTGACAAAAAAGCCGAAGTATTATATATATACTATGACGACAGGCTTGCATCCTATCCTTTTGCGCTTGCCGACGATTTGGAGCTTGCCTATGCAATAACCGCGCATAAAAGTCAGGGCAGCGAATTTGAATGTGTCGTGCTTGTTCTTTATGATACGCCTGCGGCGCTCCTTTACCGCAATTTACTGTACACTGCAATAACAAGAGCAAAAAAGATGCTTGTGATCGTAGGCGACTACGGCAAAGTGGAAAATATGCTTTCAAATATCTCCAAGCGCAGCAGATTTTCCGGGCTTAAATATCTTTTGCTTGAGTCAGGGGAGGAATGAGGATGAACCGTTTCTTCCGTTTTGTAACCTTCATCATGAATCCCTTCAGATGTCTCTTCTGCGGAACCGTCTGCAAAACAAACGCAATAGCCTGCGACTGCTGTCTGAAAAAGATAAAAGCCGCACCGCGCTTCTGCCTTGCTCCGTCGGTCTCAAACCGTGCGCTGATGGCATGTATGGGTGCATTCCCGTATCATGAGCCCATGATACGCAAGGGACTTCTCAACTATAAGTTTGAGGGCTATCAAAACGCGTATCCTCTTTTTGCAAAAGCCATGTTTGATATGAACTATATCGCCGCCGGTGAGGCGGATGTCGTAACCGCCGTACCAATGGATAAAATACGGCAGAGGGCAAGAGGTTATAATCAGTCCGAGCTCGTTGCAAGAGAATACGCAAAACTTCTTTGTAAACCTTATGAGGAACTGCTTGTAAAAACAAAGCGAAATCAGGTGCAGTCAACCCTACAGGATAATAAAATGCGTTCCGAAAACGTTAAGGACTGCTATGAAGCCATCGATGTTTCCCATATCAGGGATAAAAAGGTTTTGATAATAGACGATGTATATACAACGGGCGCAACGATGAAAGAATGCGCTCGCATCTTGAAAAAGGCAGGCGCCAAAATGGTCATGGGCGCCGTAATATGTTACGCTGAATAAAATTTATATACAGAAAGGGTAAAAAATCATGTCATTCAATTCTTTCGGAAAAACATTCGCACCATCCGCACCGCTTACCGAAAACGCAGAATATTCCTTTACTAACTGCGACACCGGCAGAAACATCCGTATAAACGGTACGGAATATTTCACCGTAAAAGGCGGTAAGGTAACTATCGGTGAAAAGGAATATACCGTTCTTCCTTTGAAAAACTGTCGTTACAAGCTCTATAATACACTCGGCTATCTTAAAGATGATGATGCCGGTGATACTTCCGATGCATCCATAGTTGATGAATTTTCCGATATCAGCGCAATATCCTGCTGCTGGTACGCAACCGAAAAGGGGAAAAATCAGCCGCTTCGCATGATGATCGCGGGCGATTCAATCACTCTCGGCGCAAGCGGTGATCTTCCCGAAACACAGTTCTGGGGCTGCCGCCCGGCACTTACCCAGCTTATCGGCTTTGATCCGCTGAACCGCTTTGTCAGCGTAGGCTCTATGAAGGATGTGGAGTCCGGTGAGGATGATACCGCGTTATTCAGACACGAGGGCCATGGCGGCTGGATGGCAGAGGATATATACCGTCCGCTCTACCACAGATGGGAAGAGGACAGAGGCTTGAATACCTTTATGGAAGGCTGGCAGATCAAATATCAGCCCGATGTTGTTCTTATTCAGCTCGGCACGAATGACTGCGCATTTGCTTCCGGCAGAGATCCTCAGCATGAAAGCGAATGGGATGATAAAACCATGACCGGCGTACTCGACAGATGGGCAAACCTTTTCGAGCTTATGTGGCGTGTAAAGCCCGACCTTAAGGTCATCGTTGCTACCGCGCCTCCCACCACCCGTTCCGAATGTCTCAATAACTGGTTTATCGAGTTCAATAAGAGGGTTGTGGTATATGTTGAAAAGTGGAAAGCAATGGGCAGGAAGGTAATCTTTGCCGATACGAATACCGCAATCTATAATGCGGATGCCAATCGCGGTCTGTGCAGCGACCAGATTCATCTTTCCCCTGCAGGTTATCATGCAATGGCGGGCGTTTACTATACTAAATTCCTCGAAATGTTCCCCGACGGTGTCGGAAGATAAGATGTATTTTATATTGAAAAATCACGGAAATTTTTCCGTGATTTTTTTGTGCGTAAAAAGCAGAAAACTTTTTAGAAAAAAATCGAAAAAAGTGTTGACAAAGGTGCGGCGGTTTGGTATTATATATAAGCTCTCACTTTGAGAGCGGCACCTTCCTTAGGGAAGCAATACCACGGACCTTGAGAATTGAACAACTAAGAGAACCTGTTAATTCAAGAGTAAAAAATAC
>JAZRWQ010000084.1:0-6063 GCA_045599805.1 Eubacteriales bacterium
AAAGCACAGTGCCCACCGATTCTGACAGCGCCGAGCCGCCGACCGGCAGAGATGCACCCACCGCACTTTTCAGCGCTTTTTTCAGCATGCCGTCGCCCGGCTTTATTAAAAGCGTTTGCAGGGACATTATACCCGAAAAGCAAAGGCATAAAAACACCGAAAGGCGTACTGCGATGCGCTTTACGGCGTTTGCCAGCCGTTCAAGGCCCGTGTTCCCGGATAAAACCGAACTTATGCCGACGGCAACATAACAGCCTGTGATACCGGTAACCGTACCCGAAAAGATATCGGCGATAAGCACGGCGGCGTTATACAGCGCTATATGCCCCACCGCCGCCGTGCCCACATTGCCGGACGCCGCCATAAGCCCCGTAAGCACCGGCGCCGATATTTTCATATAGTCGGTAAGCTCGGCTACTTTCCCGCTCATTTCGGATGCAACCGTCATTACGGGAGCAGACAGTATAAGTGTTGTACATGAAGCGCATATAAACCTTCCCAAACGGTTTTCACTCAGCGGCTTGTCGGCGAGCGCATCATAAAGTCCGGAAAGAAGCGCCGCGGCACACAGACTGCCAAAGGACATAAAGGCATTTTTAACGGTATCGGGAAGTTCGTCGGTAAGAAAATTCAAAAGCGTTTTGAAAGTCAAAAGCTTTCCGACCTCTTCCGGAGATACCTTTGTGATCTCATCTTTCAAGGCATCGGGTGCGTTATCATACAGCGGCGATATTTCATTTTCGGCGCATACGTTTATGCAGAGCAATATACTGACAAATATCAAACATAACAGTTTTTTCATTTTATCCTTTTGTAAATGAGGCGAGTATATCCGAAAGCTCGGTAAATACAGGAAATGCGGCGGCAAGCATCATGAATTTCCCGCAGATATTCACCTTGGTGCACAGCGCATTTTCGCCGCAGTCGGCACAGATATCGCACGCCGCCTCAACTATAAAAGCTATGCCGAGAACCTTTATCATTACCGATACCGCTGTTTCGGGCACAGCAAACTTTTCGGATAAGTCAAGAAGTTTTCCGACAGCATCGGCTATGTACTTTGAAAGCGGGATAATAAGCGTTATCCCGGCGCATACGGACAGAAGCATACCGTACTCGCTGCCGCGCGACTTTAAAAACAGCGCAATTAAGGCAACGCATACCGCGCATCCGGCAAGCTTAAAAATCATAGACCGAACACCGATTTCACCGTTTCAAAAAGGGTTTGTATCTGCTCGACAAGCATCAGAAGTACAACTATTACTCCGGCAAGAGCGGTGAGCATCGCCTGATCCTCTCTGCCGGAACGGATAAGAACCTGATTAAGTACCGTTACCACTATGCCGACCGCCGCTATTTTAAATATAAGATCAACATCCATTTTTTCACCTAAACGACAAGTATTACAAGAAGAAGGCCGCTTAAAAAACCGAGGCTTTTATATAGAGTGCACTTCTTTTCGCAGTTTTCCTTTGCATTTTCATAATTCGAATCAAGCCTTGTGAGTGCCGAACGGCATAAGTTTACCTGCTCATCCTTGCCGCTCATGCCGAGAAGCGCAAAGAATTCATCGGCAATGGATATGTCATTGTCGGTAAGCATATCGGGATTTAATGCATGCCAGACAGCGTTTATATCTTTGTTTGTTTGCAGATGAGACGATATCGACTCGGGAAGCTCATATCCGCTCAGCACCGATGACGCTCTGCACACCGCATCGCACACCGGGCGTTTATATGACGATATTTCCGACTCGGTATTTTTTATAAGCTCGCGCAGTCCCTCAAGTTCGTGCGCTCTCTTTTTTAATGAGCTTGATTTAAGAAACCCCGCCGCCGTACAGCATATCAGCATTATAAGGCATATAAGCGTTTTCATATATTCCGTCCTTTATATCTATTATCATGCGTATTGTGCCGGGAGATGCGGCGCCGCTTAATACGAATGCCTTATCAATGGTCTGCGCCGCCACAAGCATTGAAAGCTGAGGACGTAAAAGCGCCGACTCAAAATCGTTCCCGTGCACCGACGTAAGCACTGCAACACCGCAATTCAACGCCGCCGTGACCGCCCTTGCCTCCTCCACCGAGCCTATTTCATCGAAAATTATTATCTCGGGGCACAAACTACGGCAGGCTATCATTATCGCTTTTGATTTTTCCATATTGTCTATGATATCGGTATTGATCCCTATATCAAGCTGAGGCATTCCGTTATGCAATGCGGCTATTTCGCCCCTCTCGTCCACTATGCAGACGCGTCTGCCGCTGTCGGAAAGGATACGCGCAGTATCTCTGAGCATGGTGGTTTTGCCGCCGCCCGGCGGAGAGATGATTATTCCCGACAGAAGCGAGCCGTTTTTAATAAGATGACGGGCTATTTTTTCGCCGCAGTTTCTCTTTTCCCCTGCTATTCTTATACATATACCGTACACCTCGCCAAGTCTGTATATCCCGTCCGATTTTACCGTTCTGCCGCATATACCGGCTCTGTGCCCGCCCGGCAGGGTTATATATCCCTCGTTTATCTGGTCTTCATAGGCATAAACCGAATGGCGGCAGACGCCCATAAAGGTTTGCTGTAACTGCGTTTCCGTGCATAAAGCGCCGAAAAGCGGATTATCATACAGCCGCGGAGATTTACCCACATACTTGCATACGCCCTTAACAACGGCGCATAGAGGCTTGCCCGTACGCAAGCGTATTTCGTTTATGCTTTCAAGTTCATCTTTGTTAAGTCCGCTGAAAAGCATTGCCGTTTCCTCATCCAGAAACGGCATGATACCCATTATACCGTCCTTCATTTTTATCACCTTCATTTTGGAATTTACTAAAGTTTATTAAGACGGGACGAGTATTAGAACAAAAAAACTGCTTTCCTTTTCAGAAAGCAGTTTCAGTATTATCTTCTGTGGTCAAGTATTTTATTGAAATTCGTTAAGAACAAAACCGTGCAGGTAAGCGCCGAAACAGTATCCGATATCGGCTCGGCAAAATATATGCCCATAACGTTTCCCGTTATTTTCGGAAGCAGTATCGCAAGCGGAATGAGTAATATTACCTTTCGCAAAAGCGCAATGAATATTGAGAACTTCGCCTGCCCCATTCCCAGAAATGCGTGCTGACAGGTCATTTGCAGTCCGAAAACGAGCATGCCGGAAATAAATATCGGAAGTACCTTTACGATTATTGATATAAGCGCCGGATCGTCGCTGAATATCCCTGCAAATACGCCGGGGAAAATAATTGCGAAAAGAGTCAGCGGCACGGTGTATGCCATTGAAACGGCGAGTATTCCGCCAAACGACTTCTTTACGCGTGACCGATTTCCCGCGCCGTAGTTGTAGCTTATTATCGGCTGTGTGCCTGTGGTGAATCCGCCTATTGGAACGGTTATTATCTGCATTACGCTTTGGAGCACCGTGAGTGAGCCGACATAGATATCGCCGCCGTAGACCTTAAGTCCGTGATTCAGCGCGATAGTTACAAAGCTTTCGGTTGCCTGCATTATAAAGGGGGATATGCCAAGCCCGGCTATCTTTACCATGATGCGTATATCAGGCCGCATCGCACCGAATTTTATCCGAAGATAGGTATCTTTCCTGAAAAGCACGGCAAGCACCCATGCCGCGCTGCAAAACTGCGAAAAAACCGTTGCAACCGCCGCGCCCTTTACACCCATATCAAAAACATATATAAGTATGGGATCGAGAATGATATTTATGATTGCGCCTATTATTACCGAAACCATTGCCGTGCCGGACTTGCCCTGCGCGGTTATGAAGGTATTAAGGCCAACCGTTATCAGCACAAAAAATGTGCCCATAAGATAAACGCTGAGGTAATCATCGGCATAGCCGAAGGTAGCATCGCTTGCGCCTATCTTATAAAGCGCCCATTTTTTTATTATGAATATTACGGGAACTAAAATCACAGTGAATATAACAAGCAGCAAAAAACCGTTTGCCAGTATCCGTTCCGCCCTTTTCTTATCGCCCTCGCCTAAAGCTATCGATGCAAGCGGTGCGCCGCCTCCGCCGACAAAAGCGCTGAACGCCGAAACGATTATTATTATGGGCATGGTAAGCCCTACACCGGTAAGCGCATTTGTACCTATATCGGGGATATGGCCTATGTATATTCTGTCTACAATATTGTAAAGCAGGTTGACAATCTGTGCTACTACCGCGGGAAATCCCATGGAGAAAAGCAGCTTACTTATTTTTTCAGTGCCGAGTTTTTCTTTTGATGACTGCATTGACTTACACCTTTCGAAATATGTACTCTGTATATGATACGCTTTTTATACGCATCTTTCAAGAGGCAAAGCGAAGTTTTGGCATAACGGATATAATATCCGCATAGGTTTCTACAAAAAGGGAAAGGGAGAAACGGACAATGAACATATACGAGGATATCGCCCTGCGTACGGGCGGAAACATCTATATCGGCGTGGTAGGACCGGTAAGAACGGGCAAATCGACATTTATCAAGAAATTTATGGAAGAGATGGTTATTCCCAATATAACCGATGAATTTTCGCGCCGCCGAACAATAGACGAACTGCCGCAGAGCGCCGCCGGAAAAACCATAATGACAGCCGAGCCGAAATTCATACCCGAGCAGGCAGTAAGCATAACCATTGAAGAAAAGATACGGATATCGGTGAAAATGATTGACTGCGTAGGATATATCATACCTTCTGCCCTGGGATATATAGAAAACGATATGCCGCGCATGGTAATGACACCGTGGTTTGAAAAGCCGATACCCTTTAATATGGCCGCAGAAATAGGCACAAAAAAGGTAATTGACGAACATTCCACAATAGGCATTGCCATAACCTCCGACGGTTCTTTCGGGGAAATAAGCAGAAACGAATACGTTAATGCCGAGAAAAGGATCGTTGAAGAACTTAAAAGTTTAAACAAGCCGTTTGCATTGATTTTAAATACCGCCGACGCAGCGTCGGAGGATACCATAAAGCTTGCTTCCGATTTGCAGGAGGAATACGGGATTCCGGTTATACCGTTAAACTGTCTTGAGCTTACCTCCGATGATATAAAAGAGATACTGTCGCGGTTAATATTCGAATTCCCCATACGCTCGATATCCTTTGATATGCCGGGTTGGCTTGCAGCCATTGACGAGAATACCCCGATCAAGAAGGAAATTTATACAAAAGCAGGCGAAAATGCCGCACAGATAAGTAAAATAAAACATATAAAGAAATATTGCGAGGCCCTGCCCGATGGGAAATACATAACGGGCGCCGGACTGCAAAACGGAGATCTGGGCAGAGGGAATATGACCGTAAGGCTTGATATACCGCACGGCTACTATTACGAGATACTTTCGGAAAGCACCGGTTTAAAAATAGAAAATGACGGCGATATTATGAAAAATCTTATTGCGATGTCAAAGGAAAGAAAAACCGTAATGAGCTATGCGCAGGCAATAAAGGATGCCGAAGATACCGGATACGGCATAGTTTCGCCCTCAAGAGAAAGCTTTGAGTGCGAAGAACCGGAAATAATAAAGCAGGGCGGCAGATACGGAATAAGTCTGAAAGCCAAAGCCAACACCGTACACGTAATACGCGCCGACATTGAAACGGAAATATCCCCTATCGTAGGTACACAGGAGCAGTCGCAGGGACTTATAAATTATCTTAACAATGCCGAAAATATATGGGATTGCGATATTTTCGGAAGGACACTTTGCGATATGGTAAATGACGGATTCTCGTCAAAAATAGGAAAGATGCCGCTGCAGGCAAGGGATAAATTCAAAGAAACGCTGGAGCGCGTTATCAACGAGGGCACAGATGGGCTTATATGCATAATCATATAGAAAAAACTCCGATAAGGCGGGGCGACTTAGGGAGAAATACAGTACCGCTGATACAAAAAGGAATCTGTCTAATTGACAGATTCCTTTAATTTTACCGTTTCGGATGATTTTTGTTTTACGGCAAGGCAAAAACCGAGAGCATAATGGATATATATGGTCGAGGTTTTTAACGCAGCCGTTAGGCAAAAATCGCCGAAACGGCTGTGTTTAT
>JAZRWQ010000085.1:0-4726 GCA_045599805.1 Eubacteriales bacterium
AATAGGCGTAAACAAGGTGGTAAGAACGCTTGAGGATGCCTACTCCCGCGCGCGCAATATCGCCGCTCCGATAAATTCACAGCGTTTTCAGATGGCAACCCCCTGCATGCAGACAGGCGTTTGCGGCAACTGCAAGCGCACCGACAGTATATGCTCTCATATCGTAGCCACACGTCTGTGCCGTCCGGCAGGCAGAATCAAGGTAATCGTTGTAGGTGAGGAGCTCGGTTTCTGATGCAAAGTAAAAAGGGTTTATTATTCGCGCTGCTCGGCGGCGCTCTGTGGGGAACGGCAGGGCTTTTCGTGCGCTGGCTGTCCGATAAGGGCTTTTCGTCCATGCAGATGGTGGCGGTGCGCCTTTCGATATGCGCCGTTGTATTTGTGCTTGCGGCTCTTGTTTTTGACCGTTCGGCGTTCAAAATAAAGATAAAGGATATCTGGTGCTTTCTGTGCACAGGTATAGTCAGCGTGCTTATTTTTACCCTGTGCTACTACAAAACGATGGAAACCACATCACTTTCGGTGGCCGCCATTCTTTTGTACACCGCGCCGGTATTCGTAATGTTTTTATCCGCCCTGCTTTTTAAGGAAAAGATAACTCTTAAAAAGATAATCGCCTGCGGCATAACCCTTGTGGGCTGTATGCTGATAAGCGGCATAATAGGCATAAATTCCATACCGCTCAGGGGACTTTTCACGGGGCTCGGCTCGGGACTGTGCTATGCTCTTTATACCATATTCTCAAGATTTGCCCTGAATAAAGGCTACTCATCCCTTACGATAAGTATGTATACATTTATAATCGGCGGCGTGTCGGCTTTGTTTGTTACCGATATAAAGGGCGGCATATCGCTTATGCTCAACGTTCCGTACAGCCCTTTGATGTTTGTGGCATTCGCGGTAATAAACTGCTTTTTGCCGTATGTATTCTATACGGCATCCTTAAAAACGGTGGAATCCTCCAAGGCTTCCATATTCGCATCGGTCGAACCGGTAATGGCGATAATTTTAAGCCTTGTCGTTTTCAAGGAAAAAATAGACATATTCGGATTTCTCGGTATAATTCTTGTACTCCTGTCGGTAATTTTTCTTAATCTCCCCGAGAAAAATCAAAGTAAAAAGTGATATTTTATTTCCGCCCGGCATAGTATTAACTGTACAAAGGACAAGTTTTCAAAATTTCCCTTGAATTTGCATAAAAAATATTGTTTTTTGACTTTTTATGTGATATTCTTATAATGTCTAATAATATAAGGAAAAGTATATCCATTTATATATACGTCAGGAGATAAAATATGGCAGACGAACAATTATTCAGAACGGCTTTCAACGGCTTCAATAAGGACGACGTCATCAGCTACATAGACGGTATCAACCGTACCGCTGCGGAAAATCAGGAATGGTTTGATAAGCAGTCAAAGGCAATGGCTGAAACCATAAAAAAATTAAATAAAGAAAATTCCCGTCTTAAAGAGGGAACTTCAAATCCCGACGATATTATTGAGCTTGCCGAAGCAAACGACCGAATAGCGCAGCTCGAAGAGGAGCTTTCAAAGAAGAATGCCGAAATAGAAGAGCTCAACAAGGTTTTGAGCGAGAAGGAAAATGAGAGTTCCGTTCCGGAGGACTATGATGCTCTTGTAGAGGAGAAGGAAACTCTTGTCACCAATCTTCGCCAGGCCTGCCAGCGTATTTATGACGAACAGCAGAAGAACGAGGAGCTTACAACGAAGCTGACCGTTCTTGCCGACAAGATCAAGGAAAAGGAAGATGCGCAGGAGAGCGAATCTAAAGCCGGTGCAGAAGAAATCGAAAAGCTTCGCTGTGAATTGGAAGAAACCCAAAGCCGCACCGCTTCGCAGATAGATGAGCTTACCGTGCAGAACCGTCAGCTTACAAGCCGACTCACCCTTTTGCAGGCGCAGGCAAATGCCAGCGCGCAGACGGCACGTGTTGCCGGCGCGGGAATATATACTCCCGTTGCAAATCTTGAGCAGGATAATAAGCTTAATGAGCGCATACGTATGCTTGAGGATCAGGCAAAGCGCCTTGAAAGCGAAAATGAGCATCTTCGTGTCAATTCCGATATTTCTGCCGATGAATTGCAGATACTCAAGGACAAAGCCCGTTTGTATGATGATATAAAGAACAATGTTGCCCGTATCGTTGACGATGCGCGCAAAAAGGCTGCCGAAATGATAAAGGATGCCGAAGCCTCCAGTAAGGAAACCATGGAAAACGGCATAGCGGTGCTTAATCAGATGCAGCGCAGGATCCACTCCATGCAGGAGGAAATCGAAGCCGCACGCAAGGTATACAATGATGCGACACTTAATATGGCAGGCATGCTCAACGGACTTGACGATTCGGTAAGCATCACCGATAATCATCTTATCGCGATCCTCGGCGCACAGGAAAAATAAATAACAAAAATACTCGCGTCAGCGAGTATTTTTTCTTCTTAAAGCCTTCTCCTTTGGAGAAGGTGTCAGCGAAGCTGACGGATGAGGGCAAAAGAGTTGATAAAGTAAAAAGGTACCGTCCTATGGCGGTGCAACATAGGGATAAACACAGCCGATTTGGCGATTTTCGCCTTTCGGCTGCGTTAAAAACCTCGACCATATATCTCCATTATGCTCTCGGTTTTTGCCTTGCCGAAAAGAACGAAAATCATCCGAATCGGAATAACAAAAGGAATCTGCCAAAATTGGCAGATTCCTTTTTGATTTATAAGGTTCTGTATTTCTCCCTAAGTTGCCCCACCTTACCGGTCTGTACCTTTATTTTTGTTTAAGATTATTATCAGCACTGCCGTTATCATTCCGGTAAACAAAACGGTAAGTACGGCGGACGCCGTGTAGTTTATCGCTTTTGCCTGCGGCACCGTTATGGTCGGTATGTATTTTCGTATGGCAACTACCGCCGGCGGAGTGTAAAGCAAATCGGATATGGAGTATATGCCGCTGTGAAGATTCGGCACATTCTCCGGAACGGCACGGTGATTACAGCTTTCGGTGTAGCTGTATGCAATATCAAGTAAAAGCTGTTCATTGCCCTTGAAGGATGCTATTTCAAGTCCTATGCCTGCGCCCTTTGAGTGCTGACCTATGGGCACTGTTATTTCGGGAATGCCCACGGCAGGGGAAACAAGATAGCAGTTTGAATAAAAGGGTTCATTCTCCGCTTTAGGCTCACCGTTTGCATCCTTGCCGCTTGAAAGCGGAGAGGTGAGCAGGGTGGGATAGATGAGCGCATCCGCTCCGTTTGCCGCTTCCTTTATGACGGTTAAGAAGTTTTCTTTATATTTGTCACTGTAATAGTATTCTTCATCGCACATATCCGAAAGGTATTCTATTTCGGGTATGGAAATGTAAACTATTTTTGCGCCCATGCTTTGCAGCTCGCTTACTGCATCCGCAAAGGCTTTGTAGTTTTCCTCATCGTAGTATTTTTTATTTCGTCCCGATATGCGTTCGGTGTCAAAGCAAAGATCGCTTACAATGGCTAACGTTTTACCGCGCAGCGCATCGTCCGAAAGGTTCTCGGTAAATGAATATTTGTTGTCGGTAAGTACGTCAAGCATCAGCGCCTGATCTTTGACCGTGCGAGTGATTGCGCCGGGTACGTCGCGGTCGGGGTTAAGCGGGGTGCATCCCTGTGTGCTGATAAGCCCTGTGGTGGTACGCATGGAAACACAGCCGTTTAATGCGGCGGGCAGCCTTAAGGATGAATTCGTGTCGGTGCCCAGTCCCGCGGCGGCAAAATTAAGCGATACGGCAGCAGCTGTGCCTCCCGATGAGCCGCCGGGCGATAATTCTGTACTGTAGGCGTTATACGTCTCACCGCTGGCAATGCTTATGCTGTGCCGCGCCGAATCGGCATCCGTGCTCATATTCGTTTTGCCTAAAATCACCGCGCCTTCATCCAAAAGCCGCTGCACAACATAGGCATTATCCTTTGCGATACCGGCATGTTTTTTTGAGTAGCCGTTAGTGGTGGGGTAACCGATATAGTCCATATTGTCCTTTATGACTATCGGTACGCCGAGCAGCAGCCCGTCGGTTTCTCCCTGCGCTATTTTCGCGTCTATTATGTCGGCATTGTGCAGCGCATCATCACATAACGTGATGAAACAGTTGTATCTGCCGTTGTATTCATTTGTCCGTTCAAGATAATACTGCGTTACCTGTCTGCTTGTTACAAGCCCGCTTTTTATCGCATCGGATATCTCCGATATATCCGCCTCATATAAGGCGGCAAGTATATCCTCTTCCGAATACTGCGATGCGCTGACCGGCAAGGATAAAAGCAAAGCAAGCGATATTATCAACGGCAAAATTTTCTTCATTTGCTCACCGCCCATGAATGATATTGTTCTCCTATTTCCATCAAAAGTCAAAGAAGAAAATGTAAATTTCAGAATGAAGAGTTTTCGGTTTTCGGGAAAGGCGAAAATGATATAGCCTTAAAAGCATCGCACTGCACTCCCTGAGGGAAAGGAAAAATAGATGAAAAGAAACCCGACTTAAGGCGGGGCGACTTAGGGAGAAATACAGTACCTTATAATTCAAAAAGGAATCTGTCAAATTGACAGATTCCTTTAATTTTACCGTTTCGGATGATTTTTGTTTTACGGCAAGGCAAAAACCGAGAGCATAATGGATATATATGGTCGAGGTTTTTAACGCAGCCGTTAGGCAAAAATCGCCGAAACGGCTGTGTTTAT
>JAZRWQ010000086.1:0-6772 GCA_045599805.1 Eubacteriales bacterium
TAGAGGTAAACGTAAGCTGCCCCAATGTTCACGGCGGCGGAATGAGCTTCGGCACCTGTCCGGAGGAGGCCGCAAAAGTAACACGCGCGGTCAAGTCGGTAACACATAAGCCGGTGCTTGTAAAGCTTTCGCCAAATGTAACGGATATAGTTTCCATAGCCAAAGCCTGCGAGGATGCGGGTGCTGACGGAATAAGTCTTATAAATACTCTGCTCGGCATGAGAATTGATCTTAAGACAAAACGTCCCGTAATAGCAAATAAAATGGGCGGTTTTTCCGGCAGCGCAATATTCCCGGTAGCTTTAAGAATGGTATATCAGGTTGCAAGCGCCGTAAGAATTCCTGTTGTCGGCATGGGCGGTGTATCAAAGGCGGAGGACGTAATAGAAATGATGCTTGCAGGCGCAACGGCTGTTGAAGTCGGCGCTGCAAATTTAGTTAACCCGTTTGCCTGCAGGGATATAATAGAAAATCTGCCGCAGGTAATGGATAAATACGGCATAAATACCTTAAACGAAATCATTGGAGGTGCATTATAATGGGAAGAGATGTAATAATCGCCTGCGATTTTCCGTCAAAAACGCAGACTCTTGAATTTTTGAGTTTATTCAGGGAAGAAAAACCTTTTGTAAAAATAGGCATGGAGCTTTTCTATGCCGAGGGGCCGTCAATAGTAAAAGAATTAAAGGAAAGAGGCCACAGGATCTTTCTTGATTTGAAGCTTCACGACATACCGAATACGGTAAAAAAGGCCATGAGCGTTTTATCAAATCTTGACGTAGATATGTGCAACGTCCATGCCGGCGGAACGATATCAATGATGGAAGCTGCTCTTGAAGGTCTTACAAGGTCGGACGGCACACGACCGCTTCTTATCGCCGTAACCCAGCTCACATCCACCGATCAGGAAAGAATGGAAAACGATCTGCTTATAAAAGAGCCTATCGATAAAGTGGTAATGCATTATGCCTCCAATGCCGCCAAAGCCGGACTTGACGGTGTTGTATGCTCACCGCTTGAGGCGGAAAAGGTCCACAGTATCTGCGGTAAAGACTTTTTGACGGTAACCCCCGGCGTTCGCTTTGCGGACGGCGATGTTGGCGATCAGAAACGCGTTATGACTCCGGCTCAGGCAAAGATAATCGGCTCCGACTACATCGTTGTAGGCAGACCGATAACGAAAGCTGACGATCCCGTGGCGGCTTACAGACGCTGCGTTAACGAATTTGTTGATTAAGGAGAAGAAAATGACAGAAATTCAAAACAAAATCGCAAAAGATTTACTTAAAATCAAAGCAGTGTTCTTTAGCCCGGATAAACCCTTTACCTGGGCAAGCGGCATTAAAAGTCCCGTTTACTGTGATAACCGTCTAACCCTTACGTCTCCCGATGTAAGACTTGACGTTGAAAACGGGCTTGCCGAAATCATAAAGGAATATTACCCCGATGCTCAGGTGCTTATGGGCACATCCACCGCAGGTATCGCTCACGCCGCAATCACCGGCCATATCCTCAATATGCCTATGGGTTATGTGCGTTCCGGCGCAAAGGACCACGGCAGACAGAATCAGATAGAAGGCCGTCTTGAAAAAGGACAGAAGGTAGTTGTTGTGGAGGACCTTATTTCCACCGGCGGAAGCGTTATTGAAGTTGTAAACGTTCTCAGAGAAGCCGGCGCCGAGGTGCTTGGCATCGCAAGTATCTTTACTTACGGTATGCAGAAAGGTCTCGACCGATTGAAAGAAGCAAACGTTAAGAACGTAAGCCTTACCGATTTTGACGCCATAGCCGTAGTTGCCGCAGAGGAGGGCTATATCAAGGAAGACGATATTACGCGCCTTATTAAATTCAGAAACAATCCCTCTGATGAAAGCTGGATAGGGGAGGCAAAATAATGAGAAGCGTACTTAATATACTTGATTTGTCGGTAGAAGAAATAGACGAGCTTATAAATACAGCCGATGATATTATCAAAAACCCCGAAAAATATAATGAGGTTTGCAAGCATAAAATACTTGCCACATTGTTTTTCGAGCCTTCTACAAGAACAAGGCTGAGCTTTGAATCCGCAATGCTCTCTTTGGGCGGCAATGTGCTCGGATTTTCCGCCGCAGCTTCAAGCTCCGCGTCAAAAGGCGAAAGCGTTGCCGATACCGTTTCCGTCGTAAGCGGTTACGTCGATATCATCGCAATGCGTCATCCTAAGGAAGGCGCGCCCTTGGTTGCATCACAGCATTCGCTGGTGCCCATAATCAATGCGGGCGACGGCGGTCATTATCATCCCACGCAGACTCTTTCGGATTTGCTTACAATCCATCATGAAAAGGGCACTTTCGATAATCTTACCATCGGCTTTTGCGGTGACCTGAAGTTCGGCAGAACGGTACATTCTCTTATCGGCGCGATGTCAAGATACAAAAATGTTAAATTCGTGCTTATTTCTCCCGAGGAGTTAAAGCTTCCCAGCTTTGTAAAGCAGGAATATATCAAGGACAAAGGCATTGAATACGTGCAAAGCACATCCCTGGAAGATGTAATAGGTGACCTTGATATATTGTATATGACCAGAGTTCAGAAAGAGCGTTTCTTCAACGAGGAAGACTATCTCCGTTTAAAGGATAGCTATATTTTGACTGAGGATAAGATGAAGCTTGCGCGTCCCGATATGTGCGTTCTGCATCCGCTTCCCAGAGTAAACGAGATATCCACCGCCATAGACTCCGATCCGCGTGCCTGCTATTTCAAACAGGCGCATAACGGCAGATATATCCGTATGGCTCTTATCATGAAATTACTGGGGGTAAAACCATGAATATAGACAGCATAAAAAACGGCTTTGTTATCGATCACATAACCGCCGGTAACGGTATGACACTGTATCAGCTTCTTAATCTTAATGATCTTGACTGTTCCATTGCCATAATAAAAAATGCACCCAGCAAAAAGATGGGCAAAAAAGACATAATCAAAATAGACGACAATATTGATATAAATCTTGATGTTATCGGTTATGTAGATCCCAAGGCTACCGTAAACGTAATAAAAGACGGAAAACTTGTTGAGAAAAAAACAATAGGTCTTCCCGAAATGCTTACGAACGTAATCAAATGCAAAAATCCGAGATGCATTTCTTCTACCGAGCAGGAGCTTCCGCAGGTGTTCAAATTGACCGACAGAGAAAACGTAACTTACAGATGTATCTACTGCGAGGCAAAATATAAAAACAAATAAAATAATCGGCTTGAGGGTAACTCAAGCCGATTTATTTATGCGCCTTTAAGCTGTAATCTTAATTTGTCGGAGATCATTGCAATGAATTCCGAATTTGTCGGTTTGCCTTTTGCGGTATTTATACTGTAACCGAACATATCGTGCAGCGTTTCAAGATTTCCTCTGTCCCAGGCAACTTCTATCGCGTGACGTATTGCGCGCTCTACTCTCGACGGCGTAGTGTTGTAGGCCTTTGCGATAGCGGGGTAGAGTACCTTTGTTATTCCGTCCAGCATCGCGTTGTCTTCAACCGACATTTTTATGCCGCTTCTCAGATAATGATAACCTTTAATGTGTGCCGGTACGCCGACGTCAAGTATCATCTCGGTTATCTTTCTTTCAAGGTTTATGCCCGACATCTGTACGGGAAGTCCGTTGTCCGGTTTTGTGCCGATACAGTTTTCAAGCTTTTCCAAAAGTGTTTCCGATTCAAACGGCTTCGGAATAAAATATGAAACGCCCAGATTTGCCGCACATCTCATTACTTCATCGCTTAAAAAGCTTGTCATAATAATAAACGAAGGCTTTTTCTTGATATCAAGCTTATTTACCTCGCTTATCACCTTAAGTCCGTCCATAACGGGAAGTGTGATATCCATGCATACGATATCAGGCGACATTTTTGCGATTGCGGTAAGCAGCTCAAATCCGTCGGTAACTGCGGCGCATACGTCGTAGCCTTTGCTTTTGAGAAACATCTTTGTGCCGTTGCAAAAATCATTGTTGTTGTCTGCTATTACTACTCGTGCTTTCGTGCTCATTTAACAAAACCTACCTTACTTAACTTTTTTGTAACTGCATATTACCATAAATTACCAGATGATGCAACATAAAAATGGAAATTATTGGTAAAATCTTATCGACACAATCTGACAGTCGGATGATTATTTCGGTAGTTCAGGTATATTTTATTATAGCAAAACGGTATTGTCAATAAATACTATGCGGCATTTTGCAGCATATTTCCGATAAATATCCCATAACCCTTTGTCGGATCATTCACGAATACATGCGTAACGGCGCCGACAATTTTCCCGTCCTGAATTATCGGACTTCCGCTCATTCCCTGAACTATGCCGCCTGTTTTCGATATCAGATCCTTATCGGTTATTTTAATAACCATATTTTTATTGCCTGCACTGATGGGATTAAGTGACTCTATCTTAACTGCATAACAGGCTTTGCCGTTTTCATTTACAGTTGAAATGATATATGCGTCCCCTGTATGAACATCTTTTGAATCGGCAATGGGCAGGGGAGATTCGCTGTATTTTATATCGGAATCGGTTACGGCATATACGCCCATTTCGCTGTTTTCGGTAAGTTCACCGTACTTTGTCGCGGTGTCAAGATATCCTAAAAGCTGTCCGGGATCGCCCTTTTCACCGCTTTTTATTCCGGTGATACGTGCGCCAATTATTTCACCCTTTGCCGCCGGCATCAAAAGCCCCGTGCTTATATCCGAAATGCCGTGTCCCAAACCCGCCATAGTGCCGGAGTAGGGATCATAATAAGTAACGGTGCCTATGCCTGCTGTACTGTCGCGTACCCACATCCCGGTTTTATATTCTTTTTCTGAAGCAGACTTTTCCGGAGTCAGTACCGTTGATATTATTTTATCATTTCTCTTATATGTGATTTTTGCCGCATTATTTCCGTTTTTCTGAACGATATCAGATATATCACTGTTTGAGCTTATTTTATTTCCGTTAACGGAAATAATAATATCATTTACTTTAATACCGGCACTTTTTGCAGGGCACACCTTGCCGTTTTCCGATTCAAAATCAGAAAGCTCTATCACGATGCAGCCGTCGGTGTAAAGTTTTATACCGAAAGCATCTCCGCCTGGAATAAGCAGCTTTTCATTCGATGCCGTTTCATATTGAGTAACAACGTTTACAGCCTTGCTTCTTTTAAATGTACTGCCTTTGATTATACCTGAAGATGTTACGGCAATCACCAGTGTAACGGCGGCAAGCAGGCTTGTAAAAACAGAATAATTTTTTTTCATTTTCTCACCCCACTAAATGATTTTTCCCCTGAGTGCTTTGCATATTCGGGGTGAAAACTGAAATATAATTCCTTGTTTAACGAATTTGTAAAATTCAAAGTAAAATAATGGGTGAAAATTGTGCAAAATAACTATTTATTTTTTGCTTAAAAAATGTTATTATATAGATAACAAAATTGGAGGTAAAACTAATGTTATCCGGAAAAGTAATTGCTTCAAATCAAATAGGTCTTCATGCGCGTCCCGCAACAATGTTTGTTCAGAAGGCTAACGAGTTTAAGTCTTCTATATGGATAGAGAAAGATGACAGACACGTAAACGCAAAATCTCTTCTCGGCGTACTATCAATGGGTATAACGCAGAATACTGAAATAACCCTAATCGCCGACGGTCCCGATGAAGAGAACGCTTTAGCCGTTCTGACCGACCTTATGGAGAATCAACTGAAAGACTGAAACAATGCCCCTTAATTTTAAGGGGCTGATTTTTTGAGGAATAAAATGACATTAAGCGAGCTTCAATCAAAATCCCTGTCGCTTCCGGAAACTCCGGGTGTTTATCTTATGAAAAATGCCGACGGGAAAATAATATATGTGGGCAAGGCGAAAAATCTCAAACGCCGTGTCCATAGTTATTTCAGCGCAATGAATAAGCACAATGCCAAAACTCTCGCGCTTGTTTCCAAAATATCTGATTTTGATTTTATCATGGTAGGCAGTGAGCTCGAATCACTCATTCTCGAAAATACTATGATAAAAAAATACAAACCGCATTATAATATTTTGCTTAAAGACGATAAGGGCTATCCGTTTATTAAAATATCCGACGGAGAGTTCCCCGTATTTTCTCTTGCGAGAAAGCGTGAGGCATCCGGCGAATTCTACGGGCCTTTTTATGGTTCACGTTCGGCAAAAAGCATAATCGAAACGGTAAATGTCGCTTTCAAGCTTCCGCTTTGCAAAAATCCACAGCCGTCTTATAAGCGCAAGCCATGTCTCAACTATTCGATAAAACGCTGCTGTGCGCCCTGTGCATATAAAATATCCGCGGAAAAATACGCGCTTTTGATAGACGGTGCGCGTGAATTTTTAAAGGGCGATACCAATGAAATAATAAGCGCCACCGAGAGAAAGATGGAGGAGTGCTCCGAAAAGCTCGATTTTGAAATGGCGGCGGTTTATCGGGACAGGCTTAAAGCGATCCGTTCTGTAACCGAAAAGCAGAAGGTTTCCTCCGATACATCGCTTACGGGCGATTACGTTTACGTTGCCGAACAAAACGGACGGTATTCGGTATCGATATTAAAGGTAAACGCCGGCTTGCTTATTGACAATGTAAACTTTATCTGCAAAAACGACCTTTTTGATTCCCCGGCTGAATTTGCAAATGAATATCTGCGCACCTATTACGGTCAGGATGCGCATATTATTCCCTCAAGGATATGCGCCGGATTCGAAATTGAAGACAAAGAACTTCTTTCGCAGTTTC
>JAZRWQ010000087.1:0-4735 GCA_045599805.1 Eubacteriales bacterium
TTGCCGGCAAATTAAGCCGTGACGGCGATATGTGCATTCTGGTGTTTTCGCAAAACGGAACTCTTTGCTGTAATCAGGACGCCTTCCCCGGCTGCATTATCCATCATATTTCCACGGGCGACATAATAACTTTGCGCGATAAGGCTTTGGAAAACGGCGGGCTTTACATCGGAAGAGCGCGCCTTGAAAAGAAGACGGATATATATGACGACAGCTTCTTTCACGGCAATGTGCCGAAGGCCGACATTATTAATGAAGAAGGCTTACTATACATCAAAATCGTTGAGCATGATTCAAAGAATTACGTTATAATGCTTAATTCTGCAATCACTCCCCTGACCGACACCAGAAGCACCGTTAATTTGATACTTATAATAGTGACCGTACTGCTTATAATCTTGTCGCTTGCGCTTGCGCTTATTCTCTCGCGCATTATTTCAAAGCCGATATCAAAGCTTAATTCAAGCGTAAAGCTTTTGGCAACCGGAAATTACGATACCGTTTTCGATGCCGACGGTTATAAGGAGATATCGGAATTATCCGCAAACATGCAGATAGCGTCAAATGAGCTTGAAAAGGTTGACGATTACAGAAAAAACCTGCTTGCGAATGTTTCGCACGACTTAAGAACACCGCTTACGCTGATAACGGCGTATGCCGAAATGATGCAGGATATGCCAAACGAAGTTACATCGGAAAATCTTCAGATAATCATTGATGAGTCAAAGCACCTCAACGATCTCGTTAATGACGTTCTGGACGTATCAAGATACAGTTCCGGCGAAATATCGCTTAATACTGAAGTGTTTGACATAAGCGGGCTTATAAACGAAACGATGGAACGCTACAATAAATTAAGTGAGCAGGAAGGCTTTTCTATTATTTTCGATGCAGCAGAGCACGCCTATGTAAACGCCGACAAGATGAAGATATCGCAGGTATTATACAATCTTATAAACAACGCGATAAACTACACCGGTGACAATAAAAACATACGCGTTATAACGAGAAAATCCGAAAATGCGGTAAGAATAGATGTTGTTGACAACGGAGAAGGCATACCGGAAGACAAGCTTCCGCTTATATGGAACAGATATTATAAAATTGACAGCGACCATAAGCGCACAAGAATAGGCACGGGACTTGGACTGTCAATAGTTAAGGCGATACTTGAAAAGCACAATGCGCTGTACGGCGCAAACAGCATACCGAATATCGGCACCGACATATGGTTTGAACTGCCCATTGCAGATTCAATATCAAACAAACAATCCTAATTCTTTTCCCATATGATTAGTTCTTGACACAAACCGTAAAAAGTGTTATTCTAATTAAAAAGGGGGAATTTTTTCATGAAAGCAACAGGCATCGTCAGACAGGTCGATGAACTGGGCAGAATCGTAATTCCCATTGAGCTTAGACGCGTTCTTGACATCAACGTTAAAGATTCCCTGGAAATCTACGTTGACAATGACTCTGTCGTATTGAAAAAATACGAAGTAAGCTGCGTGTTCTGCGGTGAAAACGAAGATCTTACAGCTCTCAACGGAAAATACATCTGCCCCGATTGTATTGAAAAATTGAAAAAATGAAAAAATCAGCGGAGTTGAATCCGCTGATTTTTTTATTGCTCTATATAATTTATAATGCTTGCCGCTATACCTCCGGCAACACCTGAGCCCGAACCGGAATTTTCCGATACAACGATAAATGCATACGGGTATTCTTCGCTGTCGATAAAGCCGGTGAACATTGCGTTAGTATACTCCGTTCCGACTTCGGCTGAGCCTGACTTCGCACCTACAGGCAAATCTCCGTACCAATACCCCGTATACTGCTCAGTAACATTTCTTTCGAGCATGCTCTTTAAAACGGCGGCTGTTTCGCTGCTCATTATCCGTTTCGAGGGCGTTTTTTCACCTGCGATATACGTCATATCAACCGCAACGCCGTCATTTGCGATTGCACCGACAAAGCGCAAAAAAGCGCATGGATTTATAATATCCTTATGTTGCCCTATCGCCGACCATGCCTTATCGACTTCGCGTACGTTTTCGACCTCAAGCGAGCCTGCGGCAGTTTTATTTCTGCTGACCTCAAAGCTTTCGGCAAGCCCTGACTTTTCAAAATATTCGGATAGCGTTTTTCCGTCAAGCTGTGCGGCAATCTGCGCAAAGGCACAGTTGCAGGATACCGACAGCGCCTCTTCAAAGCTTATGTCACCGTGATATCCCTCGCACACTATCTCTTCGTTATCTATAACCATACTGCCCTCGCAATGGAAGGTTTGTTCAAAGATATCGTCAATATTCTCTATTGCGGCGTATGACGTAACGATTTTCATTATGGAACCCGGAGTATATTCGCCGTTTATAAGCTTATTGAGATATATCCCTGCATATTGTTCGCTTTCGGCATCTTCAGAACTTATCGGAGAATTCGGATCGAATGACGGCGCTGAAATCATGCAAAGCATCTCACCCGTTTTGTAATTATATACGCCTATCGTGCCCTTTTGACCGTTAAGCAGTTCATAGGCATAAGCGCATAGATCGGCATCAAGACTGAGCTCCAAAATTCCTCCTTTTTTCGAGGAAACTCCCATTAACGGATTATAACCTATCAGCTTATATTTATAATTCGAAAGCGCACCCGTTGAGATATTACCATCAGTATCACCTATTGCGTGCAGAGTGGCGATGCGGACACCGTAACTGTCGGCATAGCCGAACCAATCCGGATGTGCATCGAAAAGAAGCGTACCGTTTTTATCAATAATACTTCCCTTTGTGATACAACCATCGGAATATACGTTGCCGTTTGCAGGGTGTACTACCCAGTTTTTACCGTAAATGACATATTCCACGGCAAAGAAAAGCATTCCGGCAACAAGCACCATTGCCATGACAAAGCACAAAATCGCGCGTTTTGACATTTTTATCATTTCTTTACCCTCCTTGCACGCTTAAGCGACATTGAGGCAAAGCTTGCATCGGCTCTTGTATCCACGGCTTTAATGAACGCCAAAAGCCCCCATACCGAAATCATACTGGAGCCGCCGTTGGATAAAAACGGAAAGGTTACGCCGGTAAGCGGAAAAATATCCACCGAGCCGAAAACGTTGAGCATCGTTTGGAAGCAGAATATGGAGGTTGCCGCACAGGCACCGATAACGTAGAAGGATGAGCGCGAATTTGCCGCCGAACGGAAGGCAAAGACCGACCATATTACAATTACGGCAACGGCGCAGAGCGCGATAAGAAGCCCCCATTCCTCGCTGATAAGTCCGAAGACAAGGTCGGTATCCGCCGCGGCGACATAACGAAGTATGCCGTTGCCCGCACCTATTCCGAAAATGCCGCCGGATGCTATCGCCATAAGCGTTCGCGTTTGCTGATAGCCTTCATCGTAAACATATTCCCATACGTGACGCCATGCCTTGAAACGGTCAAGCACATATGGTTTGAATTTTATCGCCAAGAATCCTGCCAGTCCGGCAGATGCGCCGCTTAAAACTATCGTTGAAAAGTCGCCCGAACGCAAAAAGGCAATAACAACAAAGGCGACGAAGAATATTGCGGCAGTACCGAAATCGTTTATAAGTGCAAGTATGCCTATGCAGGAGGCCGAAAATGCCGCGAAGAGCAGTATGTTTCTTCGGGCAAGCAATCTGTCAAGTGTTGCTGTACCCGCGTAAATAAAGGCTATTTTTGCGAGCTCGGACGGCTGTATGGATACCGAGCCGATAAATATCCAGTTTCTCGCGCCGTTTACAGTATCTGCAAACAGATAGGTTATTATCAAAAGCAAAAGTCCCATAGGCGCAACAAACCAGCGCCACTTCTTTGAAAATTCGAGATGGCGAAGTATTATGCACATAAAAATGTACAGACAGAGCCCGACAATAACTGCGGCAAACTGTTTTATCAGCGCATCACAGTCGACAGACGCAGTCGCGCAGAAGCCTATCGTTGTAAGCATGAACGCCATCGTTTCTATTTCAAAGCCTTTTCTTCGCGATATGCTTACAAAGGCAAAATAGAGCCACATTACAATAATGAGCGCAGGAAAAACCACCGCTACCTTCCAGCGGGTTTCCTGAGTCAGATTCAAAAGCAGTTCTGCGGCGCACAGCACCTGCATAAGCGACAGAAGAAAGAAGGTTGCGGCGGCGCTGATTTTGGACGGGAACGGCTGAGGAGTATAGGTATTTGCCGCTTCGGTAAATATCAGCTTGATACCGCCTACGGAGATTTCATCTCCGTAATGCACCGGTGCTCTGCCGGATATTTCAGCACCGTTTACCGTAGTGCCGCATTTGGAATGAAGATCGGTTATTCTCCACTCACCCTCGCCTTTTCTCGTAAGCACGGCATGATTTCGAGAGACGGACGGGAAATTAAGCAGGATATCCGAGGATTTTGCGCGGCCCACAAGGTTTTCCCAATGAGTTATATTCTCATAGCTTCCGTCGGGCAATTTGAGCTTTGCCCATACTTCGTTTGTCTTTTTTATTTTAAGCAGCGAGCGAGCGCATCTTATAAGTATCCACAATGCCAAAAGAGGAACGGCGAATCTTATCGCCGTAACGGCAATATTTTTTACGGAATCGCTTAAGGATATCACCGAAAAATATTCTTTTATACCTTCCACAGGCATCACCTCTTGAATTTATTATACCGCATATTTATCAATATGGCAAACCTAACCTTTAAATTATTTAAAAAAGGCTTTT
>JAZRWQ010000088.1:0-6541 GCA_045599805.1 Eubacteriales bacterium
ACAAGTGCGCGTGCTATGGCAACGCGCTGTGCCTGTCCGCCCGAAAGCTGATTTGCACGCCTCTTTGCAAGGTCGGCAATGCCTAAATTTTCAAGTATCGGCTTTATGCGTTTGGACGAGGATTTCAAGCTTTCCTTTGAAAAAAGCAGGGGCACCATTACGTTTTCTTCAACGCTTCTGTCTGCCAATAGTCCGAAATCCTGCAGCACAAAGCCGAACTTTTTGTTGCGCAGTGCCGCAAGCTTTTTCTGACTTAAGGCGGAAACCTCCTCACCGTCGCAAAGATAGCTGCCGGAAGTCAGCGTATCCATACAGCCGATGATATTAAGCAAGGTCGATTTGCCCGAGCCGGACGGCCCCATTATGGCAATCATTTCGCCCTTCTCCACGGTCAAGTCTATCCCGCGCAAAGCCTCAACCTCATTGGGCTTGTTTTCATTGTATTTCTTTACTATGTTTGTGAGCTGTAACATATTTCTACTTTTCCTCCGATATAAGTGATTTTGGTGTCTTTTTATTAAGATAGTTTATCAAAATAACCGAAACGAAAATATAGATAATCAACATTATCAATAAGGTATAGCCTATCGAAATAAGCTTACTTGAAATCGAGAAGTTTCGGAGTGAATCGGAAAAAATTGAGCCGGAAAAAGCTCCGATTATTGACGGAACAAGCACATTGGCGCAATTTGCCGCCATGAGCAGCTTTATCCCGTAGCTCCATGGCATTCCGCATAAAAAGTATATGCCATAGCTTCTTTGCAAAGCAAAAAAGCTGATTATGGTATAGCCGCCTATGCCGAAAATAAGCAGCAGTGCCGATATGAAGGCGTGCATGAAATATGTGTTGCCTCCGCCCTGTCGGTAATTTTCCTCGTAATATTTTACCGCGGTTTTAAATGTATCTATTTTGCCGATATCCGATAATTCTTCGTTCCATTCCTCGCTGTATTTATCGGTATCACCATCGGAAAATACATACCATTTCCGGTCAAATTCACCTGTAAATACCGGGCTTTCCCCGTTTACCGTAAAGTACGGAGCATATATGCTTCCGAAATAGCTGCTGTCATATACATCACCCGTTCTGCCGAGATAATGGTCTATCCTTGCTTCGAGCTGATACTCGGAATTCGGTTCTATTTCAAATACGTCTTCCTTTAAAACGCCCACAACCTCAAATTCAAACGGAGCATACGTTTCATAAGCATGACCGTACGGATGCCCGTCATCGTCATATCCCTCGATAACATCTCTGTATTCGGTCGCCACCTGCAAGGTAAGCCTTGAGCCTACGGGATATTGTTTTCCCATGCGGTAATCTACTACTATCGGTACTGTATCCTGCCCGCTGTATGTGATAATTTTTTCCCATGAGCCCTTTTGAAGCGGATATTGTGAATTATCCCAAAATACATCACTACCTAAATGCATCGGATAGAAGTTATCGCTGTCGTCTTTCACAAAAAACGGAAGAAAGGTACTCTCGCCGATACCTTTTACCCCGGTAAGGTTTATAATTCGGTCGCGCAATTCAACAAGAATTGATTTGTCATTATCCGCCCCAGCCTCAATAAGCCTGTCTTCAAATTCGCTTTCCTTTAAACACAAAACGCCTATTGAATTATCAAACACATTTGAAACGTATCTGCCGTACATCTTCCCCTCTATAACGTAATTCATGGCAAACGCCAAGGTGAAAGCGCAGGCAAACGACAGAAAAATAAGTGAGAAGGTTCCTCCGAGGGTGGATTTGCCGTAATTAAAGGAGAACAGGTACAAATGCCTGTTTGCCGTATCAATGCTGCCGTCGCGGTCCTTTTCCTGCTTGTTATCACTGAGAAGCGCCGCCGTGTTTCCGCGCACGATACTGCGTATCTGCTTTATGCCAAGCAACAGCACTATAACAAAAAATACAGCAAAGAGCAGAAGTATTTCAACGGGACGGACAGGCAGATGTTCCGAAACCAAGCCGGAATATTCGGTAAACAAATATGACAATATGCTTCCCAACACAAAAGAAATGAAGCATATAATAAACAGTTCGCCTATTATAATTACCGTTATATCGGTATTGTTTGCGCCGAGCATTTTATACAAGGCATAGCTTTTTTTGTTCGACCTTAAAAAATACCCGAATACCGCAACAACATTTATTATCCCTATAAAAACCGCCAACGAATATATGAGCAGACGTATATATTTTACCGACGAATGTATTTCGCTGTAAGCAGTCATATCGGTAAACTCTATATACTCTTTCCCGAATGTCTCGGTAAGCACGGATTTGATTTGTTCCAAATCGCTTTCCGTTATATTTTTTCGAAATAAAATGTGGTAGTAGTCAGGATAGATATTTACATCATCCAGCATATCCAAGGGAATTATGACGGCATCCTCCGGACGGCTGCTTAACATCGGATCGCGCGCCAGCTCTACCCCGGCAACATACTCCTCTCCGTTGGGAATTCTTCTGAAATCATACGAATCCGGGGCAAAACCATTTTCCGCCATAACCCCCACAATATCAAATTCGGTACCGTTTATGTTTATTCTTTTATCTTTTAAACCGTAGGTTACAACACAGTTTGCCAAGCCCATATCCGATGCATGAATATATCTTCCCGAAAAATTAGAATCAAATTCATCAGAATAATAAACGGCAAAAATATCGTAATCCGAATTATTGTAAACAGACACAGCGGCATATTTTACCGAAGGAAGCTCTTCGTTTTCAATAAGCGCCAACAGCTTTTCGCCGTCAAGCGAATCGGAAAAAGCCCGAAATTCAACAACCTTTTTCTGCTCAAACACGGTATCAAGCTGTTGAAGGTCTTGCGTGCCCGCAACATAGTATGTAACAAGAGCAAATGAGCCTATAACCATACCGCTTAATAACAGCAAGAATAATTTAGGCTTTTTTATAAGCGCTTTAAGCTCAAACCAAATACAACTTATCATTATATCCTCCGTTATTATCTATCAATAAGACGACAATTTTATCTAAATTTTTACCGTATAGATGTTATTTTAATGATATGGATATGCAGTGTTTGCTAAACCGTCTTTATAATAGGAGCCGGTTGTAGCACCGCAATTATTGCATTTTGCATAGCAATAATGCGATGCTCCCACTACGACGTAATTTGTATTCGGAGCATAGGCTCTTGACTGCAAAGCACCCGAGCCCGTGGACGTCAAATAACTACCGTATGAGAAAAAGGTTGCAGAACTCGGCTCCAGCACTAAACGAATTGTCGCCCTTGCCTTAATTGCTTTTTGCACAGTATAACCCGTACAGCAACTTGCTGACAAATTGGAATAAGAATAATCAGTATAATAATGATTATCGTGGGATCGTGTAACTGCAAAAACCGGCAATGCAAAAATTGACATAATTACAACAACCAAAATCACAGTTACAAATCTTGCTCTTATTTTCATAAATTGCCTCCCTTTCTGTCGTCTCATTGATAAATTACTTAATTATACACACTGAAATACAACTTGATTATATTTCACAGTTAAACCATTGGAATCACGCCTTTCATGTGGTAGAATAATTTTCTACATAAAATGTAACATAAGCGATGCGGCAATGTCAATATGGCTTGTGCATTTTTTATAACGGTTAATTGTATTATATTTACATAATATGTCATGATTTTACAGTATTTGTATGCGCAAAATAAAAAAAGCTCTTGCGAGCTTTTTTTGTTTTGTGTGTTTGTTATGTGCGTTTACGCTTTGTTTTGGGAGCCGAAAAGGGTTATTTTTTTCTTTACCGCCTGCTTTATGGCGTCCACCTTGCGGTTGCGTGCTATAAGGTAGTCCTCCCTGTAATTTTCGCCTGCGGCGCGCTGGCCGGCAAGGCACAGGTCGGTAAAAATATTCACCTTGGAGATGCCGTTTGCGATGGTGTTTTTGAAGTCGTCATCCGACAGTCCCGAGCCGCCGTGGAGCACCAAAGGCAGGTCCACCGTGTCGCTGATGGCTTTTAATCGGTTTATATCAAGGCAGGGCTTTGCCTTATAGGGGCCGTGCGCCGTGCCGATGGAAACGGCGAGGGCGTCAACGCCGGTGTCGATAAGGAAGCGCAGAGCATCCTTTGGACGGGTGTACATATCTGAGGCAAGGTTATCGTTATCGGACGCTTCCCCCACATGACCTATCTCGCCCTCGACCGATGCGCCCATGGAGTGGGCGATCTTTACCATTTCGCGGGTATTTGCAGCGTTTTCATCATAGCTTAGAGCGGAATTGTCGTACATTACGCTTGTAAAGCCTAAAGAGAGCGCCTCCATGCATCTGTCAAAGGTAAGGCCGTGGTCGTAATTTACGCAGACGGGCACGCTCGCGCGCTTTGCGGCGGCGATTACCGAGGGGGCGATAAGCTTAAGCTCACCGTAGGGCAGAAGGATCTCCGCCGTGCCGATGATTATGGGCGAGCGCATTTCCTCGGCGGCGCTTATTGCCGCTTCAAGCATATCGGTATCAATAGTATTGAAAAGGCCTACGGCATAGCCGCCCTTTTTAGCCGGAGCAAGAATGTCTTTGAGGTTTATAAGCATACTATCACTCCTCTATTACCGGCATACGGCTTATCTTTGTATCGGTGAAAAAGTCGGTTTCATCGGTGGAATGGGTGGAAAATTCGGATACTACCGCGCCGTCCTCGCCGCCCTGGAACCAATGCAGGGTGCCGGGCTTAATGGTGTACTGCTCGCCGGGGTTAAGAATTATCTCGTTAAAAACGGTAACGGGGGTATCGGGAAGCTTTCCCTTGATGTCTTCCTTTTTGCCCTCGCCGTCCACATACAGATATACCTTACCGTAACGGCAGCGGAAGGTTTCCTCCTTGCCCTCCATGCCGTTTGTGGGCACGTGACGGTGCTCGGGACAGGTCTGGTAAGGGGTGAGGACCATTTCCTTGGCGCATACTCTGTCGGTATTGATGTAAACAAGAAGCTGAAGTCCTACCTTTTCCACCATGTTAAGTCCGAAGTCGGCAACCTCGATGCTTTCCTTTTCCTTATCGGTAAGGGCGATATGCGCCTTGTCGAAACAGTCAAGTGTTATTTTTACCCTTTCATCATAAAGTGCTTTTTTCATAAAGACAGCCTCCCGTATTTTTCTTCCATTTTAAGTATTTCTTTTTTTGGCCTCATGCCGTCCACCGAGTTTTCGGAAAACAGATTGCAGGCGGCGGCAGCAGACGCGAATTTAAGTATTTCGGTGTTTTGTGCGCCGTTATATATCCCGTAAAGGCAGGCAACGCAGTATGCGTCCCCGGCACCTACGCTTCCCTTTATTTCGCTTTTGGGGATCTTTAAAGAGGCTACGGCAACAAATTCGCCGGTCACGCAGTCAAGGCAGAAGCCTGCCTCCTTGCAGTGTACTATGATCTTTTCCTTAACCCCGCACTTGCGCATACGTTCCATCGTTTCCTTTATGTTGGCAACGCTTATTGTGCCGTCGGCATTTCTCGGATCGATGCCCCATGTGGAGCAGGCCTCTATCTCATTTACGATAACGTAATCGCAGTATTTGAGGGCAGGCACCGTCTTTCTGAAATCGGCATCAGCGGCGCTTACCATATCAATGGAGGTCTTTATTCCGGTTTTCTGCACGTCGTGCAGAAATCTTGCCATTACCGTGCCGTATTCCTTATCCTCGCCGTCGAATATGTCAAGCAGATACAAATAGCCGATATGCAGTATGCGGCAGTTTAAAGATGCGATATTAACGTCCTCGGGCGAAAACTCGGCATTTGCGCCGCGGTTATGAAAAAAGGTGCGCTCGCCGGTGGGAAGATTCATAACATCGGAAAAGCCGGTGGGGCGGCTTTGCGATACCTTCACCTGCTCGGTATTTATGCCGTATTTGGCAAGCATTCCCAAAACGTATCTGCCCGACTCGTCATCGCCTACCTTGCCAATCGCGCTTACCGGAAGCGACGGATCAATTCTGGCAAGGTCAATACAGCCGTTGGGTACACAACCGCCGACCGCGCGCGACATTTTCGTTATATTGGCAAGCATTCCTATTTTGGGGAAGCTTTCGATATCCTTTACGATATCGGTTAAAATATTTCCGGCAAGGGCAAGTCCCTTGCGTTTTCCCGTCATTAAAAAATCAATGGAAACTCCGAAAACCTCCGAGAGCGCAGGAAACTGCGTTACCTCCGGATATCCCAGACCGTTTTCCCATTTGCTCACCGTTTTATCACTTACGCTAAGCCTTTGCGCAAGCTGTGACTGTGTAAGCCCCTTCTCCTTGCGCAGATTGGAAATCGTCAATCCTATACTGCGGCAATCCATATTATCGCCTCCTTATGTCTAAATTATAAAATAACATTTTAACATTGTAAACCTATTCTTTTGCGGAAAAACAAGCCCACATTCGGCATACTTTACAGCATTATGTCTACGGATAGTAGATATAATGCGTTTTAAAAGAGCAGCCGTAAGGGCGCTCTCACTTAGGGAGAAATAGGTTTTGAACGATTAATCGCACGGCGGCTCACAAAAAATCTCGATAT
>JAZRWQ010000089.1:0-2937 GCA_045599805.1 Eubacteriales bacterium
CATTTACAAGTGCGCGTGCTATGGCAACGCGCTGTGCCTGCCCGCCCGAAAGCTGATTGGCACGCCTCTTGGCAAGGTCGGCTATACCGAGATTTTCAATATTTATTTCAAAATTATGAATAAAAAATCATCTTTGCCACAATTTGACAAAGATGTTTTTTATTTTTATATTCTGTATATGTCGCCGGGGTGGGCTTTTTCTTTTATTCCTTTTCAATAAGGCCGTCCCTTATTATGTAGGTCTTATCGCAGGCCTTGGCGACTTCGGGGTTATGGGTTACGATGATTATGGTCTTGCCGGATTCGTTGAGTTTCTTGAAAATGTTTACAACATCTTCGGAGGTGTGGGTGTCAAGTGCGCCGGTGGGCTCGTCGGCAAGGATAACGTCGGGCTCATTTACAAGTGCGCGTGCTATGGCAACGCGCTGTGCCTGCCCGCCCGAAAGCTGATTGGCACGCCTCTTGGCAAGGTCGGCTATACCGAGATTTTCAAGTATCGGCTTTATCCGTTTAGTCGAGGACTTTAAGCTTTCCTTTGAGAAAAGCAGCGGCACCATTACGTTTTCTTCAACGCTGCGGTCGGCAAGCAGTCCGAAATCCTGCAACACAAAACCGAACTTTTTGTTTCTGAGTGCCGCAAGTTTTTTTTGACTTAAAGAGGAAACCTCTTCGCCGTCGCAAAGATAGCTGCCGGAAGTCAATGTATCCATACAGCCGATGATATTAAGCAGCGTGGATTTGCCCGAGCCGGACGGGCCCATTATGGCGATCATCTCGCCCTTTTCAACGGTGAGGTCCACACCGCGAAGCGCCTCGACCTCGTTGGGCTTGCCCTCGTTGTATTTCTTTACTATGTTTTTTAGCTGTAACATACTATTCTCCCTTTCTGATAAGTGATATGGGGGTTAGCTTGGAGATTTGCGCGAAAATCGAAATTGTTGAAAACGCAAATAAAATGATGATAAAGCCTATTGAGGTAATGGCGCTGTATAAAATAGTATCGCTTGCCATTGTTCGGGTGGAATTTGCGCTGACTATACCCCAAACGGTGCCGATAATGCCGCCTGAAAGGAAAATTATCGAATTGGAGGTTATTGTGATAGAAAGAGACTTTTTCCAATGCATACCGCAGGAATAGTAAATGCCGTAGGTTTTCTTATTTCGTTCGACCGACAACAGGTTATACCCTGCCACGCCTATAATAAGCAGCGCTGTGGTTATATAAAGATGCACTGCATATTCCGAAGTGCCGCTTTCATAATAGCCGTCAAATTCCTCTGCAAGCTCTTTCATATCCCATACGGGGCCATAGTCCGCATAGGCTTCGCGGTAATACTCCACATCCCGACTGCCGTCCGTATAGATAATTATTCCGCCCGTTCTGGGGAAATTGCCGAAATACAGGCTTCCGTTTTTATACAAAACGGGGCAGTATATCGCATTACAACCATGCATTTCCTTATACTGCTTCACGGTAGGGAATGTATTTTGGAGCACGGGCGGATATATACCCTCGGAATAGGCGGTGGAATCATCCGACAATACGCCAACGACCTTAAATGTCACTTTCTCGTATGGAGATGTATCGTAATGCAGAAATGTGTCCCCGTCGAAGACCGGAGTCAACGGCGTGCTGTCCTTTTTCATAAATTGGTCGGAGAGGACAAAATCGGGCAGAATGTCTCCGCAGTTTATCCCGTTGTTTTCCAAAAACTCCGCAGACACGACAAGAGGAATGTAATCAGCCGTTGTGATCTCAATACCGTTTGCCCATTCATCAAGCCATTGCCCCTCGGATAATTTTATTGTCTTGACATTTTCTATATAATACGGCGAAAGGGCGCTTACAAAAACATCGCAGACGGAATAAGGTTTTATGTGTTCCCTGTGATACTGCTGAATTTCCGGATTTTCACAATAATGGATAGTAGATATGGTACTGAATCCGTTTACGCCCTCCATGCTTTCAGCACATTTTACTGCAGCTTCCGCTTCGGGAGAGGTAACAAGAGTGTACATATAATCCTCATCCTGTCCCCAAAGGCTATCAAATAATTGACTATTATAGCCGCAATAATACACCTTTTGACCGCCGAACATTCTATCTATAAGACGGTCATTTGCGCCGCGCTGGAATATGAAGGTGCAAACATAAGAGAAGGAAAAGGCAACCAAAACGACCTGCAAAATCACAATCAATTCACTTAAAATATCGGCGCTGTAATTTTTGAAGGTAAGATAAGCATTCTTCCAACCGATCCTTGCAAGTCCTTTAAAGGTAAATATCGGCTCACTTGTCTTTTTAGAGTTTCTAAGCAATAAATACTGATAGATAAGCACATATAAAAGAGCAACAAGCAGCATACAGGCAAGTATTAAAATATACTGTTTAAAGCCCGTGTATGACATATTTTCATTAAGATCGGTTATGCTTATAAGAAGCTTTGAAATGTAAAAACCGATCGTATAGGCAGGGACGATATATATCACGGATTCAATAGCCGTGACTAAAATAATTTTTCCTCTTGTTGCACCTAAAGAGATATAGATAAGATTTTCATTTTTGTTTTGCTTTAATACATAAATAAACAAAGACAGGGTATTTATAAAGCTGACAAGCGAAATAATTATGTAAACAATAAATTTACTTATGAATTCAAAGCTGTAAACCTGTGCCGCCGCCTTCATTGCGGCGGCTTCCTCCATAAGCTCCATGTTCGATTGCTCCCGGAGGTAATCGGTAATCGCGGTTGAATAATTCTGTTTATATGTCGGGCTTACCGTATTATCAAACATTATTCTGAAGGTAGCTGCCTTGTACCCGTCAAGAACGAAATCGGAAAAGGACATAAATACACCGTAGCTGTCGCGGATATCCTGCTGTGCATACGGATTTTCGGGATCGTAATCAATAAATTCCTGCTCAATGGTAACACC
>JAZRWQ010000090.1:0-6008 GCA_045599805.1 Eubacteriales bacterium
AAATCCTTTTCAGCAGGTTTTTTCTGATTATTTGTCTCATACCGTAGCAAGCAGGGAAATTATATATAATTTTCGATGGGAAAGTGATGTTTGCCCTGTCGGGCAAGTGATGTTATGCCTTGCAGCACAGTGATGTTTTGCGGCGTTGCCGCAAAGTGATGTGATGTATTCCACCCACGCCCACAGGCACATCACTCGCCGGAGGCGAACATCACGCTGATAAGCACATCACATTCCACGCAGTGGAATACATCGTTTTCGGCGCATGACGTAAACGCTTCAAAAAACATCCTTATCAACATGCGCCGAATTGTGGCAAAGATGATTTTTTATTCATAATTTTGAAATAAATATTGAAAATCTCACGATTATGCAGTAAAATATAAATATTGCACGGGAGGGATAGTATGTTTAAGAAAAGACCGGACGGCGTCTATGCAAAAAATATAGATCCGTTTATGAAAATAACTCCGTATATAATGTTTGACCGCAACGATGCCATGGTGCTCACCAATATAAAGACCGACTGCGCACCGCTCGATGCTTTCATCAAAAAGTATTCCGCGTTAGGGGTAAGCTACTCCTATTCGGATATACTTATGGCTGCCGTTGTGCGTACGCTGCATCAGTATCCCGATTTGAACCGTTTCATAATGAACGGCAGGATATATAACCGCAAAACGATAGGCGCTTCCATCGCCGTGCACCGTTCGCTTCGAGAGGGCGATACCGAGTCCACCGTTAAGATGGAATACTCGGGCTTTGAAACGATAGCCGATGTAAAGGCAAAGTACGATGAGGCGGTACATAACGAGATATACGCCGAAACGAACGACACCGATGCTACCGCGCGCATAATAATGCGTATGCCGGGCTGGCTCGTTAAATTCGCAGTAAGGTTTTTGTGGTGGATGGACAGACACGATATGCTGCCCGCCTCACTTATAAAGGTTTCTCCTTTCCATACCACCTTTTGGATAACCAATCTTAAATCCCTCGGTATGCCCACCGTTTATCATCATATATATAACTTCGGCACTACCGGCCATTTCTATGCCCTCGGCAAGGAGTATTATACCGCCTCGGTAGTGGGCCGCGACAAAGTGGAGATACGCAAGGAGCTTAATATCGGCGTAGTTATCGATGAACGCCTGTGCGACGGGCTGTATATTGCCCGCGCCATCAAGGCAATGAAAAAGTATCTTGCCGATCCCGAGCTTTTAATGAGCGCCCCCGAAAAATAATAACGCCGCGATCCGGCGAAAAAAACACCTGCTGAATATTCAGCAGGTGTTTTTATTGTGCGATTATTTTAAGAAGCCGAGCTTTCTGATAAATACCGGCTCAATGGATTTGCCGCAGCAAACCTGAACTATGGTTATAACCTCAAGTACGCCGATGAAGCATACAAAGCCGATTGCGGCGATGGGGACAATGATAGTCCAGCAAAGAGCGAGGGCGACAAAGGCGGCGGCGACCTCAACGAGGGCGTAGCGCAAAGCCTGCTTTACATGGAATTTGGCAAAGGGAGAGTCCTTTGCGCCGATAAGAGCGATAACTATGCCGAAGAAGCTGAAAAGATAGGCGCAAATAACAAAAACCTTGTTATCCTTTACGTCTTCCGGCGTGAATTCCGCGGTGTGATCATAATTTTCGGTAATGGGTCGATTTTCCATAATAAATCCTCCTTTTGTTTATAATTCAATTATCCGTCTTTTTTTATGTTTTGTCAAGGGAAAGGGGGTGAAAAAGTTTTCGGCTTTCAGTTTTCAGTTTTCAGAAGAGGCTGAATTTGTATAGATACTGAACAGAGTAAAATCTCGGGATAGGAAAAAAAGAGTCAGGAATGTCGCTGTGAACATGAAGCTGTATATAGATACTGCGATTGTTCACAGCGGCATTAGTAAAACGAATATAATAAAAAGAAACCCGACTTATGTCGGGTTTCTACTTCTTTATTCAGATTTCATCAAAGTATCAAAACTATAATAAAAGCTAAAGCAGATATTTTCACTTTTCTTTCGTTTTACGTCCTGAACTTTTTTTACATCCCGATTAGAATTCGCAGTTGCCGGGTGTGCGCGGATATGGTATTACGTCGCGGATGTTTTCAACGCCCGTGAGGTAGATTATAAGGCGTTCGAAGCCCATGCCGAATCCGGAATGGTAGCAGCCGCCGAACTTGCGCAGGTTGCAGTACCAGTCCATCTGCTCGGTGCTTATGCCGAGCTCGTTCATGCGCCCTGTAAGCAAATCGTATCTTTCTTCTCTCTGTGAGCCGCCCATAAGCTCGCCTGCGCCGGGAACAAGCAGGTCAACTGCCGCAACGGTCTTGCCGTCGTCGTTCTGGCGCATATAGAATGCCTTGATGTCGCGGGGCCAGTCATATACGAATACGGGGGACTTGCAGTATTCATCGGTGAGATATTTCTCGTGCTCTCTTGCTAAATCCTCGCCGTATTTGGGCTGATAGTCAAACTTCTTGCCGGAATTGATAAGTGCGGTTATTGCCTCTTCATGGGTAAGTCTTGCAACCTTGGAATCAACAAAGGCGGTAAGCTTTGAAATAAGCGGCTCGGAGGCGAATCCCTCAAGCACTTTTAATTCTTCTTTTGCGTTTTCGAGAATATATTTAACAACGCTCTTTAAAAAATCCTCTTCTAAATCCATAAGCCCGTTAAGGTCGCAGAAGGCAACCTCCGGCTCTATCATCCAGAACTCGGCGGCGTGTGTCTTGGTGTTGGAGTTTTCGGCGCGGAAGGTGGGACCGAAGGTGTATATCTTCTTGAACGCCATGGCATAGGTTTCGCCTTCAAGCTGTCCGGTAACTGCCAAAGAGGTCTGCTTGCCGAAAAAGTCGTTTGCAAAGTCGGGCTTTTCGGAAGCGGTGGGATCGAGAGTGGTAACGGTAAAGGTATTGCCTGCGCCCTCGCCGTCATTCGAGGTGATAAGCGGTGTGTGCACGTAAACATAGCCGTGCTCGTTGAAATACTTGTGGATTGCGTATGCGGCGAGCGAGCGAACTCTGAATACCGCGTTGAACAGACGTGTGCGCGGACGCAGATATGCAATCTCTCTCAAAAATTCGATGCTGTGCTTCTTCGGCTGCAAAGGATAGTCCTCGGTGCAGTCGCCCTCAAGCTCTATGCATTTTGCCTGAATTTCAAAGCCCTTGTCGGTTTTGGTAACAACGCCGGTAACGGTAAGCGCGCTGCCTACGCGAAAGCTTTGGATATCAGCAAAATTATCTATCTTCTCATCGTATACTACCTGCACGCTCTGCTGGATCGTGCCGTCAAAAAAGTCGATAAATCCGAAGGTGCGCTGCTTGCGGTGGTTTCTTATCCAGCCCTGCATATTCACTTCCTTGCCGTACAGCGCTTCGGCGGATTCGAATACTTCTTTAAGGTCATGATATTTCATAGAAATTCCTCATTTCTCTTGTAATTACGTTATCATATAGATTATCACAAAACCTTCGTATTGTCAAGCACGCAGGGCAGGTCGCGATTGCCTCTTGACAAAAAGGGGGAGATGTGGTATTATGCTGTTAGCAATGGCTAACTAAAGGAGACAGTATGAAGCTTTCTGATGTAAAGATAGGAGAAAACGTAACGGTAAAATCGCTTTCGCTGCCGCACGAGGCGGAGAGACGCTTTGAGGTACTGGGAATGACGGTAGGCACGGGGATTTCGGTTATAAACAGAGGATTTTCGGGTGCCGTCATAATAAAGCTGCGCGGTACGCGTTTTGCCGTGGGAAAAGATTTCTGCGAGAAGATAGAGGTGGCGTATGAGTAAGGATATTATAACGATAGCTCTTGCCGGCAACCCAAACTGCGGCAAGACCACCCTTTTCAATGCACTTACCGGCGCAAATCTTAAGGTCGCGAATTACCCCGGTGTTACCGTTGAACGCAAAGAGGGTTATATAAAATATAACGGCAGGCAGTACTGCGTCGTTGATCTGCCGGGCACCTATTCGCTCAATTCCTATACAATGGAAGAAATAGTTGCGCGCGATTTTATTCTGGGGGATGAGGTCGATGTTATAATCGACGTGTGCGATGCTTCCTCCCTTGAACGCAATCTGTATCTTACCCTGCAGCTTTTGGAGCTTAACAAGCCGGTGGTCGTTGCGCTCAATATGATGGATATAATAGAAGAGAGAGGTCAGGAAATGGACCTGCACCGTCTTCCCGAAATGCTCGGCGCGCCCACGATACCCGTTTCGGCACGCAAAAAGCGCGGCATAAATACACTTTTGCACGCCGTAGAGCATCATATCGGTCATCCTTTGGATGCCACCGAGCACGATCACAAAGAGGGCTCACATATACACAATCACCATGACGATTACACCATGGTTTATTCGGATGATATAGAGGATAAAATAGATATAGTTGAACAGCGCCTTGAAAAGAAATATCCCGATACGGTAAATAAGCGCTGGCACGCTATAAAAATACTTGAAAACGATGAGAACATAAACGGGCGATTCAGGATAAAAACCGACGATCTTGAAACCGAAAAAACCGAGCGCGATATCATAAATCAAAAATACGGATTTATTGAAGAGGTAATAGGCGAGTGTATTCTGCGCAAAGCAAAAAACGATAAGCTTACGGATAATTTGGACAAAGCCTTTACTCATAGGATATGGGGCATCCCGATTTTCCTTTGCATAATGGCGGTAGTATTCTTCCTCACCTTCGCCGTCGGCGATTTCCTTAAAGGCTATCTTGAAAAAATAGTTGAAATATTCGCGGCGTACGTTCGTTTGGGGCTTGCAGCAATAAATGCTGGCGATATGCTCACCTCGCTTGTGGTTGACGGCATAATCGCAGGCGTGGGCGGCATACTTACTTTTTTGCCGAATATCGCCATTTTATTTATCGCTCTCGCCCTATTGGAGGATAGCGGATATATGTCGAGGGTAGCCTATGTAATGGAAGGTATAATGAAAAAGATAGGGCTGTCGGGCAGAGCGTTCATTCCGATGATTCTCGGCTTCGGCTGCACTGTGCCCGCCGTTATGGCGGCGCGAACCCTGGAGCACCGCGGCGATAAATTAAAGACGATAATGGTAACGCCGTTCATGTCCTGCTCGGCACGTCTTCCGGTTTACGTTTTGCTTTCGGAGATGTTCTTTGGCAGGTACGCCGTGTTCGCCGCCTTTTCCATGTACCTTATAGGTCTTGCGGTAGCCATAATCGCCGCCCTTGTAATGAAAGGGGCAGGCGGAAAAAACAAGCAGGACAATACGCTGCTTATCGAGCTTCCCGAATATAAAACGCCAAACGCGCGCACCGTTTCCATATACGTTTGGGAAAAGGTAAAGGAGTATCTCACAAAGGCAGGCACAACGATATTCATGGCCTCGGTAATCATCTGGCTCGTGCTGAATATCGGGCCGCACGGATTTGTTTCCGATATGGCGGATTCCTTCGGCGGATTCATCGGCAAAGGCCTTGCATATCTTTTGAAGCCGGCAGGCTTGGGGTACTGGCAGATCGCCGTTGCCCTCATCTCCGGCATAGCGGCAAAAGAGGTCGTCGTTTCAAGCATGGGCGTGCTTTTCGGCATCAGCAACATCGCCTCCGGTGCCGGAATGACTCAGCTTGGCGGCATACTTTCCGGAATGGGATTTACCGCGGTAAACGCCTATTCGCTTATGCTTTTCGTGCTTCTGTACGTGCCCTGCGCCGCAACTATCGTTACCATCCGAAAAGAAACCGGCAGCAGAAAGTGGACGGCGGCCACGGTATGCCTGCAGCTTGTGACCGCATGGGTGGTATCCACGGTATTTTTCCAAATAGCGTCAATTTTTTAAAAGATAATCATCAGCCCTCATGCCGCTAATCCGGCACGGGGGCTCTTTGTTTTTTTATCTTATTTTTTGTTTATTTTTACGATTCGTGATTTCTCGGACGAATGACCGTGGAAAACCCTCGGTTTTACATAAGAAAAAGCTTTTTCTTGATTTTTATATAAAAACTATATATAATA
>JAZRWQ010000091.1:0-12901 GCA_045599805.1 Eubacteriales bacterium
GTCGTTATTTTTCTCGATGTGCCGGTTGATGTCGCCATGAAGCTTATGAGCGGCAGATACAACGGCGATGAAAGTAAAAAGGATATTCACGAAGCGGATATTGAGTATCTGAAAAAATGTCACAATGCCGCAGAATATGCCTGCAATAAGTTTGGATGGCAGCGCATAGAGTGTGTAAAGAACGGTGTGCTTCGCACTCCCGAAGATATACACGAAGAAATCATGTCAATAATAAAAAAATATATATAGTGAGGTGGAAAAAATGTATTACGTATTTTTAGCAGAAGGTTTTGAGGAAATTGAAGCAGTATCAATAATTGATATTCTTCGCCGTGCCGATGTTGAAGTAACCACTATTGGTGTTGGCTCCAAAGATATTACCGGCACTCACGGTATTCCCATGAAAGCCGACAGATGCACCTGCGAGGGCATGCCCTCCGATATCGAAGGCGTTATTCTTCCCGGCGGTCTTCCCGGCACCACCAATCTTATGGAAAGCAAAGCTGTTGCTGAATATATAGATTATTGTGCAAAGAACGATAAATGGATCTGCGCTATCTGCGCAGCACCTATGGTGCTCGGCAAGTGCGGCGTTTTAGCCGGTAAAAAGGCAGTTTGCTATCCCGGCTGTGAAGACGGTCTTACCGGCGCTGTTATCGGCACCGATATCGTTACCGTTGACGGTAAGATAGTTACCTCCAAGGGCCCCGGTACCGCATCCGAATTCGGACTTAAGCTTGCTGAACTTTTCAAGGGTAAAGAAGCTTCTGCTTCCGTTCGTTCTGATATGCTTCTGTAATTTTTATGAAGGATAAAAAGTCAGAATTTGCCTGTATAGTATCGCTTTGCATATTTCTTGTGCTTAGCCTTACGGAAATATGTGTGAAGCTTATATGGAAAAGCGCCGTTCCGTCATGGATGCCCTGGGCATACTGTGTGCTTGAACTTATAATACTTCTCGTTCCCGGTATGATTCTGTGTAAAGCTCAAAAGCTTGCGCCAAAGAGATTTTTCAATTTACGTCCCTTCAGGCTGGGCTGGCTTCCGGTTACCGTTTTCGGTGCCGTTACCGCAACACTCGGCGCCGTATTATTGAATCTTCTTTTGTATAGTTTACCGTTTTCGTCCGTTTTCAAAAGCAATCCGTCAATAGGTACGGACGTGGATAAGGTCGCATTGTTTTTGCTTACGGTGCTTATACCGGCCATTTTCGAGGAATTGTACATACACGGTGCGGTAATGTCCATGCTGCGGAAAAGATCGATTCGTTCCGCAGTACTTATTACTGCACTTATATTCGCAATGCTTCATTCCTCCGGCGCAAACTTTCTCGGCCCGTTTTTCGCTGCCGTAATATACGGATACCTTACCGTATGTTACGCGTCCGTTTGGCCTGCCGTGATAGCTCATTTTATTAACAATCTGTTGGCTGACTTTATGAATTCTTTTGTGCAGCGATACGTCAATATCGGCATAAACGGCTATATAATCGTTTTTGTGCTTTTACTGTTTCTTGTATCATTGTGGCTTTTCTGCACGCTTTTGCAAAAACAGGTCAAAAAAATCAGAGTCTCAACTGCTCCGCATTCCGAAAGTGAAGTGGGATTTCCCGTCAGCCTCGGCATATTCGTATTATGTTGGGCGGCAAAGCTCACATTCAGTTTACTCGGATTCATATGAAAAATGCCACGCCCGATAAGGGCGTGGCAGAGATATTATCTGCAGCCGCAGCCGGACGAGGGCAGGCTGCCGCAACCGCATCCGCAATCGCCGTTGTTAGATGAAAGGATCCAAACGAGGAAGAGGATAACGATTATCCACAGAGTTTCATTGTTGCCGAAAAAGTTATTCATAAAATCACCTCAATCATAGTTTCATTATCATACTATGTCGCGGCAAGCAAACTGTTACACTAAAACAAGGGGAAATAAAAAAATGAACGAAGCCAAAAAAGCAATGTTAGCATTCCTTATCGTACTCGTGCTGTTAGTTGTCGGCGTTTACGGCTATTATAAATTCGAAACTAACGGTACACTTCGAAAAAATGAAGAAGTTACTTTGAAGGTAGAGGCGGGTTCCTCCAATTCAGCCGTTGCCCAGCAGTTAAAGGAAGAAAAAGTAATAGGCAGCACCCTTCTTTTCCGCTTTTTCCTTATGGACCATGACTACACGTTCCAGTACGGTGAATTTACTCTCAACAAGCATTCGTCCTATGAGGAGATATGCGAGATACTTTCAACACAGCAGGTTGTTATCACAACAACGGAATTCACCATTCCCGAAGGCTCCGAAACAAGAGAGATAATAAACATACTTGTCGATACCGGAGTAGGAACTTTTGACGAAATAGCTAAGGTTATTAATTACGATGAATTCGATTATGACTTCATCAAAGGTCTTACTTTTGATGAAAACACATATCGTTTAGAAGGGTACTTATTCCCTGATACATATGAAATATATACCGACGAGTCTCCGCATGATGTTATTGACCGTCTTCTCGATAACTTCGATGCCAAGACAAAGCTTATGCGTCAGGATGCCGCTGCCGACGGCAAGAATTTCCATGATATTGTTAAGATGGCTTCCATAGTTGAAAGAGAGGCTATGGATTCCGATGAATTCCCGATTGTTGCCGGTGTATTCTATAATCGTCTTAAAGACGAAATGCTTCTTGAATCCTGCGCTACCGTTCAGTACATTTTACAGGAACGTAAGCCTATACTTGATGAAGAAGATACAAAAATAGATAATCCGTTCAATACATATATTTATCCCGGTCTAACTCCCAATCCCATAAGCAATCCGGGTATTGAAGCACTGCGTGCCGCATCCTATCCTGCGGAAACGGAATACTACTTCTTCGTTGCGACAAATGACGGTACACATCTGTTTGCCGAAACCTATGAAGGTCATCTGCGCAATATAGATAAGGTTAATGCCGAAACGGCGGAAATCGAAGATAACGAAGAATAGTATGAAGGAATTTCAGTACGAATATATAACCGATTTTATAAACGGTTTCTATACACTCCATGACGGAGAGCTCGGCGCTCTTGAAAAAGAGGCAAGGGAAGAGGGATTGCCTGTTGCGAAGCGTGATACGATAGCTCTTCTTGAGATACTCTGCAAGCTGAAATCCCCGAAAAATATCCTTGAGGTCGGCACCTGTATAGGCTTTTCTGCCCTTGTTATGTCATCTGTATGCCCTAATGCGCATATAGATACTATCGACAGATATAAATATATGATAGACAGGGCAAAGGTTAATTTTGAAAAATTCCATGCCGATAATATTACTTTGAATGAGGGACAGGCCGCTGATATTTTACCTAAGCTTACGGGCAAATATGACCTGATCTATCTCGATGCCGCAAAAGGTCAGTATCCTAATTTTCTGCCGTATCTTATAGATCTTCTCGAAGATGACGGATTGTTTATTGCGGATAATATTTTGTGCGGCGGCATTGTTGCCGGCGCTCCTCTTGATACCCGTCGGGATAAAACCATAGTAAACCGCATGAATAAGTTTATCGACATGATAAAAAAAGACGGCCGGCTGCAAAAAGCGCTGCTGCCGTGCGGTGACGGAATAATGATTTTTATAAAGAAAGCTGATGCAAAATGATAACCAAGCCGGAACTTCTTGCTCCTGCAGGCGATTTATCAAAACTTAAAACGGCGGTTGATTACGGCGCAGATGCCGTATACACGGGAGGAGAGATGTTTTCTCTGCGCACGGCATGTGATAACTTTTCCTTTAAGGATATGGCTGTCGGCGTTGAGTATGCACACAAACAGGGCGTTAAAGTTTATCTTGCCTGCAATTCATTTGCAAGAAACAGGGATATTGCGCTGCTTCCCGATTATGTAAAGAAAATGGCTGAAATCGGCGTTGATGCCTGCATCGTAAGCGATCTCGGTACTCTTTCGGTAATAAGAGAAGCCGTGCCGGATATGAATATTCATATATCCACGCAGGCAAGTACATCAAATTATGCTGCCTGTATGCAGTGGTATAAGCTCGGCGCATCGAGAATAGTGCTTTCGCGTGAGCTTTCTCTCGATGAAATAACCGATATTCGAAGAAGAATTCCCGCTGATTTGCAGCTTGAATGTTTTGTTCACGGCGCAGTATGCGTTTCTCATTCCGGCAGATGCCTTCTAAGTGATTATATGACCGGTCGAAGCGCGAACAGGGGCGATTGTGCTCATGCCTGCCGCTGGAACTACTCGCTTATGGAAGAAAGCCGTCCCGGTGAATTCATGCCGGTATACGAAACGGATAACGGCACATTTATAATGAACTCCAAAGACCTCAATATGATTCGTCATATACCCGCAATGATCATGGCGGGTATCAACAGTCTGAAAATTGAGGGCAGGGTAAAGTCGGAATACTACGTTGCTTCTACCGTTTCGGCGTACAGACGCGCTATTGATGACTGTATGGAAAGCCTCGAAAAATACGAAAGCAATCTCGACAGTTATTATGAGGATACCTGCAAGGTAAGCCACCGCGAGTATTATCAGGGATTTTACTTCGGCGATCCACATTCCGATGGTCAGCAGTACGGTTCGGCATCTTATATCCGTGACTGGGAGGTTTGCGCAGTCGTAATAGGATACGATCCCATAAAGCGCCTTACATTATGCCGGCAAAAAAACAAGATTTTTACCGGTGAAATCATGGAAACCCTTTCTCCGGGTAAACCGTGCAGGAAGTTTAAGCCCACGGTACTGCTCGATTTTGAGGGTAATCCGATAGACTCAACTCCGCACGCACACATGAAGTTTTATATGGATATTCCGGTGGTGCTGCCCACAGGCACGTTTATTCGAAAACCCGTTGAATAATAAAATTCGGATCGGTGTAATGCCGATCCGTTGCGTTAGGTGGATTTTTATGAAAAAACATTCAAAAAATATCCTTATAGGTACCGGCATACTGATGGGCGCTGCCGCAGTTGCCGCCGGTGTTTCAAGCCTTATAACACATACCCTTATTAATGAATCGCTTAACAGAAATGAGCCCAAGCCGCTCACCAAAATGAAAAGCTTTTTTATGGGCGATGTTTTAAGCTCACCTGAGGTTGCCATAGCTATGGAGAAGGGCAAGGAGCTTCAGGTGTCAAATACCGAGACGGTTGAAATAACCGCTTATGACGGTATTAAGCTTGTGGGACATCTGTGCCGTGCCGAAAAACAAAAGCGAGTGCTTATTGCCATGCACGGCTGGCGCTCTACATGGTATGCCGATTTCGGCGCAATATCCGAATTCTGGTATAATAACGGATGCACCGTACTATATGTTGAACAGCGCGGTCAGGGCGAGAGTGACGGGGAATATATGGGTTTTGGCTTAACCGAAAGATATGATTGCCTTGAATGGATAAAATATCTTAACCGTAACGGTTTTTCCGATGTTTCCATGTATCTTGTCGGTATATCCATGGGCGCAACAAGCGTGCTTATGGCAAGCGGATTTGATGATCTGCCGAAAAATATTTGCGGCATAATCGCCGATTGCGGATTTATCTCTCCATATGCCATTTGGAAAAATATTGTTGAAAAGAATATCAAGCTCTCATACAGACCTCTGAAAAAAGAGGTGGATATCCTTTGCCGTCAGCGTTTGGCATTAACTGCAAACGGCTATTCAACTACCGAGGCTTTAAGTAAAAATACCATACCCGTAATGTTCATACACGGTGATGCCGACGGATTCGTACCTGTTGAAATGACATACGAAAATTATGCGGCCTGCACCGCTCCAAAGCGTATGCTTATCGTCAAAGGCGCCGACCACGGTATGAGCTATCTTCTTGCAAAGGATTTGTATGAGGAAAACGTACTTGACTTTTGGAGAGTACACGATAAAAAGGAGTGCGAGGATTGAAGAATTTCCTAAGTAAACTTGCATATAAATTTTCACTTTTTATGCGAGACAGATACGGAGCCGATGAGTTTACCAGGTTTCTGATATTTGTTTCCGCTATATTTGCGCTTTTATCCTGCATCAGGGTTTTATGGTTTATGTACATATTTGCGCTTGCGGTTATAGTATTTGCTTTTTTCCGTTTCTTCTCAAAGAATCGGTATAAGCGACAGAAAGAGCGCGGCTGGTATATCGGCAAAAGAGAAATCGTGCTTAAAAAATTCCGCCTTTTAAAAAATATGTGGGTAAACCGCAAAACGATAAAATATTGCAAATGCAAAAACTGCAAAACTATAATCAAAGTACCAAAGGGCAAGGGAAAAATTAAAATAACCTGTCCCAAGTGTAATGAAAGCTTTATTAAAAAAGTATAAGAGATGCCGTAAGGCATCTCTTATTTGTATTTAGCGGTAAATTTCGGGAACACTTATACCGAGGTGTTTCGATGAATAAGCGAATCAAAGTAATATCTTTAACCGTGGCATTCGTTATGCTTTTGCTTTGTGCGAATACTTACAGAATATGTATGGATACAAGCGTAACCGCATCCCGAATAAGCAATGAACGCCTTGAAAGAATAGTTCTGGCAAATCATCGCGGTTGTATATACGACAGAAATATGCAGCCTTTGGCAGGCAAAAACATTGTCTCCGGTGTCCTTGTGGATCCTTTGCTTCTGAAAAAATCCGATATTGCCCTTTTGGAGGCAAACGCAAATTCTCTGTCAAGTGAAAAGCTGAAAAAACTCATATATGCAAGCGAGCCGTTTTACTGCGGAGTCAATGAGCCTTTAAACGGCGACGCATTCTTGAATTTAAGCAATAATGTTCGTTATCTTAATCCCGTTGCTCAGAATCTTATCGGCTATGTCGATGAAAACGGCGGTGTGTGCGGCATTGAAAGGGCGTATGATGAGCAGTTAAAATCCGATGAATCATATTCGGTTGTATATCGGCCCGATGCTTTGGGACATTTACTCGACGGTCTTGGCTTTGGAATAGAAGGCAGTCTCATGGGTATCGATAAAGGCGTTGTTCTTACGCTTGATAAAGAAATACAAAATATATGTGAGGCTGTTGCGGATGAAATGTTTGAGCGTGGTGCTGTCATAATAACTGAAACTTCAAGCGGTGAAATCGTGGGCTGCATCAGCCGTCCGACATATAATCCGTCAAATGTAGCCGATTATCTCAGCATTGACGGTGCGCTGATGAACAAAACGCTGAATGAATTTTCGTGCGGTTCTGCCTTCAAAATTGTGGTAACTGCCGCTGCCCTCGAAAATTCGGATGAAGTAAATTTCAGTTATACATGCACAGGAAAATATGATACCGGATACGAGCAGATCGGGTGTGGAGGAGTGCATGGAAACGAAAATCTTTCGGAAGCGTTTTCTGTAAGCTGCAACACATATTTCTGCAATCTCGCAAAACAGCTCGGTGTAAAAAAAGTGCGTAGTATGGCGCTCAAAATGGGATTCGGGAAATGTGCCGATATAGGCGGAATAATAAGTGAGCCGGGAATTCTGCCTTCACTTGAAGTATTGAGCAGTCCTGTTGCATTCGCAAATTTCTCAATAGGGCAGGGCGATATTTTGGTTACGCCCATTCAAATAAATGCCATGACAAATACGATAGCAAACGGCGGAGTTTATATTCCGCTGAGAGTAGTTAAGGGTACATCGGATGATGGCAGAAAAATAACCGAAAACGAATACGGAAATTCCCGCCGCATAATATCCGAAGATACCGCAAAGGAAATACAAAAGCTTATGGAATATACGACTGAGAAGGGTACCGGCATACTTGCGATGCCGTATATGTACGGCGCAGGCACAAAAACATCTACTGCCGAAACCGGCATATACGAAAACGGCAAAGAGATATATCATACGTGGGTGACCGGATTCGTTCCGTCAGCAAAGCCTCAGTATACAATAACGGTGCTTGTAGAAGGGGGTGAATCGGGGTATTCTGATGCATCTCCCGTAATGAAAGCCATCGCTGATAAAATGATTGATGCCGGTATTTATACTTTATAATCCCTCTTTAAGCTTTTCTATGGCTTTTTTTTCGATGCGGGAAACGTAAGAGCGTGATATTTTCAAAATATCAGCCGTTTCCTGCTGGCTTTTCGGCGGCTTATCGTTAAGACCGTAACGAAATATGATAATATTTCGTTCTCTTTCGGTAAGCCGTTCTTTTATTAGCTTTTCAATTTTCCGTATTTTAATCTTTTTATCCACCTCGTCGGTAACTGTGTCATCTGTCGATATTATGTCTATAAGCGTCAGTTCATTTCCTTCTTTATCCGTATCGAGTACGTCATTTATCGAAACGAGATTTGTGTTCTTTTTCTGTGAACGAAAATACATAAGTATTTCATTTTCAATGCATCTTGCGGCGTATGTTGAAAAACGTGTTCCGTTTTTCGTGTTATATGAGTCAACAGCCTTAATAAGGCCTATTGACCCTATAGACATTATGTCATCGTAATCGTTTTCGTTTATATGGTATTTTTTCATGATGTGTGCTACCAGCCGTAAGTTTCTGCCTATCAACCTGTCTCGCGCATCTGTATCTCCGTTTCGTATTTTTTCAAGACATTCCGCTTCCTCTTTTTGAGACATCGGCTTTTCATAAATGCTTTGAGTTTTTATATACAGCATCATGAATAAGTTTTCAAAAATTCCGTATAAAATTTCAAACATATACATACCTCCGATAAATTATATTATATATTCAGAAATACTATGTAAAAAAAGGCGAATAGGACTTGACAGACGGATGATTTTGGTGTATATTTATACGCATCAATGAATATTATTCAATTCAAAGGAGTTACAACAATGGAAAAAAAGGACATCAAAAAAGTAGTACTTGCTTATTCCGGAGGTCTTGATACCTCCATCATTATTCCTTGGCTTAAAGAGAATTACAATAATTGCGAAGTAATCGCAGTATCCGGCAACGTAGGACAGGGAACAGAGCTTGACGGCCTTGAAGAAAAAGCAAAAAAGACCGGCGCTTCTAAATTGTACATTGAAGACCTCAACAAGGAATTCGTTGAAGATTTCATTTTCCCCACCGTACAGGCAGGTGCCGTATATGAAAAGGATTACCTTCTCGGCACTTCCTTTGCTCGTCCCGTTATCGCAAAGCGTGTTGTTGAAATAGCAAAGGCAGAAGGTGCCGATGCAATCTGCCACGGCTGCACCGGTAAAGGCAACGACCAGGTGCGTTTCGAGCTTGCCATCAAGGCTTTTGCTCCTGAAATGACAATCATCGCTCCCTGGCGTGAATGGGATATCAAATCCCGCGAACAGGAAATCGATTATGCCGAAGCGCATAACGTACCTCTTAAGATAAACAGAGAAACAAACTATTCCAAGGATAAGAACATCTGGCATCTGTCTCATGAAGGTCTTGACCTTGAAGATCCTGCAAATGAACCTCAGTACAATAAGCCCGGATTTCTTGAACTCGGCGTTTCTCCCGAAATGGCTCCCGATAAGCCCACCTATGTTACCATTCATTTTGAAAAGGGCGTTCCTACGTCTGTTGACGGCAAGGAAATGGATGCCGTATCCCTGCTTCTCAAGCTCAATGAGCTCGGCGGGCAGAACGGTATCGGTATTTCCGACCTTGTTGAAAACCGTCTTGTTGGCATGAAGTCCCGCGGTGTTTACGAAACTCCCGGCGGTGCTATCCTCTACAAGGCTCATTCCGTTCTTGAAACCATCTGCCTTGACAAAGAAACCCAGCACTATAAAGAAGTTGTTGCCTGCAAGTTTGCAGAACTCGTTTATAACGGCCTTTGGTTTACTCCGCTGCGTGAAGCTCTCTCCGCATTCGTAACATCCACTCAGCAGACTGTTACCGGCGATGTTACCTTAAAGCTTTACAAGGGCAATATGATTAATGCCGGCGTTACTTCTCCGTATTCTCTTTATGACCTCGAAATCGCAACCTTCGACGAGGATACCGTATATAATCAGGCTGATGCTACCGGTTTTATCAATCTGTTCGGTCTGCCTCTTAAGGTTAAGGCGCAGGTTATGAACAAGAGCAAAAATAAGTAAGGTGCGCTGATATGGCTAAGATGTGGGCTGGCAGGTCTTCTGCCGACCTGGATAAAAGGGCAGACGATTTTAATTCCTCAATACATTTTGATTATCGTATGTTCCGTCAGGATATTGCGGGCTCCATTGCTCATGCCTCAATGCTTGCAAAGCAGGGCATAATATCCGAGTCGGATGCCGATGCTATCGGAAAAGGCCTTGAATCAATACTTAATGATATCGAGTCAGGCGTTTTATCAATAGATATGAATGCCGAAGATATCCATATGTTTATAGAGGCCGAGCTTACAAAGCGTATAGGCGATGCAGGTAAACGTCTGCATACCGCAAGAAGCAGAAATGATCAGGTTGCGCTTGATATCCGTATGTATCTTAAAACAGAATGCGATGAGATAACGGAGCTTTTAAAAAAGCTTGTTGGTGTTATTACTGATAAAGCGGAAGAGAATAAAGCCGTAATTATGCCCGGTTACACGCATTTGCAGCGTGCTCAGCCGATAAGCTTCGGACATCATCTTATGGCGTATGCCATGATGTTTCTGCGTGATATCGACCGTATTTCCGATGCAAAAAAGCGTATGAATATTTCTCCGATAGGAAGCTGCGCTCTTGCGGGTACCACATATGATACCGACAGGGAATACGAAGCATCGCTTTTGGGATTCGACGGTATTGCGCTGAATTCCATGGACGGTGTTTCCGACAGGGATTTCTGCGTAGAGCTTATGAGTGCAATAAGCATTATCATGATGCATCTGTCGAGATTTTCCGAGGAAATGATTTTATGGACGTCCTGGGAATTCAAATTCATTGAGCTTGATGACAGCTTTTCCACCGGATCAAGCATAATGCCGCAGAAAAAAAACTCCGATATGGCAGAGCTTGTAAGGGGCAAAACGGGCAGGGTATACGGCGACCTTATCGGTACGCTTACCATGCTTAAAGGATTGCCGCTTGCATACAACAAGGATATGCAGGAGGACAAGGAATCTGTATTTGATGCGGTTGATACAGTAAAGGCATGTCTTAATGTCTTTGCACCCATGCTTGAAACGGCTGCCGTGCTTAAAGATAATATGTATAAGGCGGCGCAAAACGGATTTATCAATGCTACCGATCTTGCAGATTATCTTACGAAAAAGGGGGTTCCTTTCCGTACCGCATATAAGCTTACGGGTAGTTTGGTTGCATATTGCATCCAAAACGGAATTAGCCTTACAGATATAGATTTGGCCACATACAAATCCTATAATGAGCTTTTCGAAGAAGATCTGTATGACGCAATCAGCCTTGAAAATTGCGTAAATAAGCGCATATCCAAGGGCAGCACATGCGTAAAGTCTGTTGAAAAGCAGATAGAGTACGTTCGTAAATCACTTTGAATAATTTAACGATAAAGCAGGGGCATTGATGCCCCTGCTTTTTATCGTATTGACAAAAAAATAAGTTAAGATATAATATATATATTATTAGTTTATAAAAAAAGTTTTTCGCGGTGGTACTGATGACAAAATTATTGACGCGTATTTTTATAAAAGATTATGAAAATTCGGATGACCTTAATGTAAGAGCAAAATGCGGGAAACTTGCCGGTGTTGTCGGTATAATATGCAATGCGATATTATTTGCGGCAAAGCTTCTGATTGGCACTCTGTCAGGCAGCGTATCCATTACCGCCGATGCGATAAATAACCTGTCCGATGCCTCAAGCTCGCTTGTAACGCTGATTGGTTTTAAGCTGGCATCAAAGCCTGCCGACAAAAAGCATCCGTACGGTTATAGCAGAATAGAATATTTTTCCGGACTTGCCGTATCGCTGCTTATCCTCGTTATCGGTATAGAGCTTGTGAAATCATCCGTAACTAAGATACTTCATCCCGAGCCGGTCGAATTCTCGGCTGCTCTCGTTATAGTACTTGTTTTGTCTATATTGGTTAAACTTTGGATGATGTCATTCAATAATAAACTTGGAAGACATATAAATTCATCCGCACTTACCGCAACCGCCGCAGACAGCAGAAATGACGTTATATCCACCGCTGCCGTTCTTGCAGCATGCATTATCGCAAAGGTGTTCAGTATCAATATAGACGGATATATCGGCTTACTTGTGGCGTTGTTTATTTTATGGTCGGGCATCGGTATAGCTAAAGAAACCATAAGTCCGCTTTTGGGTGAATGTCCCGATGAATCACTTGTCCATTCCATCTCGGAGTATGTAATAGGGGATGACATCGTTATGGGTATACATGATCTCATTATCCACGATTACGGCCCCGGCAGGCGATTCGCAAGCGCTCATGTTGAGGTTGACAGAAGACTCGATCCGCTGATAGCTCATGAGCATATTGACAATATTGAGCGTGATGTTAAAAGAAAGCATAATACCGAACTCGTTTTACATTATGATCCGGTAGTTGTGGATGATGAAGAAGCCAACGGTATAAAAGAATACATCACTGATGTTCTCACGAAAATTGATGACAGAATAGCAATACATGATTTTCGCATGGTAAAAGGCGAGGGTCATTCGAATGTTATTTTTGATATGGTATTGCCTTTTGATTTGTGCAAAAAAACATCTGAAATCGAAAAAATTCTATGTAAAAATCTCGATAAGCTTCAAAAAAAGTATTATCCGGTTATCACGTACGATGACGGTTCTTTCAATGATGCGCATTTCAGAAGTTAATATAAATAATTAATGGAGGATTGATATGGACAATACTGCTCTGTTTAAGCTGTCGTACGGTATGTTTCTTTTAACGGCGCGGCAAAACGGCAAGGATAACGGATGTATCATCAATACTGCGATACAAACCGCATCCGAACCGCTTCGTATCAGCATTTCGGTAATTAAAAAGAACCTTACCTGCGATATG
>JAZRWQ010000092.1:0-9325 GCA_045599805.1 Eubacteriales bacterium
ACGCTCAAAACGGTTCAGGCGGCAGATAAGTACGGTGTAAAGCGTTTCGTGCTTATATCTACTGATAAAGCTGTTAATCCCACCAATATAATGGGCGCAACAAAACGTATCTGCGAAATGATTGTTCAGATGTACAATAACCGTTCCGAGACCGACTTTGTCGCAGTCCGTTTCGGCAATGTTCTTGGCAGCAACGGCAGCGTAATACCTCTTTTCAAGAAGCAGATCGAGGCAGGCGGCCCGGTTACCGTTACCGATCCCGATATAATCCGCTATTTTATGACGATACCCGAAGCGGTATCGCTGGTATTGCAGGCAGGCGCCTATGCGAAAGGCGGCGAGATATTCGTTCTCGATATGGGCGATCCCGTAAAGATTCTCGACCTTGCGGAAAATCTTATCACTCTTTCCGGCCATATTCCCAATGTTGATATTAAGATAGAGTTTACCGGTCTTCGTCCCGGCGAAAAGAAATATGAAGAACTGCTTATGGATGAAGAAGGCCTTGAAGTTACGGCAAATCACCGTATCTTTATCGGCAAGCCGATAGATTTCAATGAGGATGAATTTGAAGCCAAGCTTGAGAATCTGCGCGCTGTTATGATGGACGACGGCGAGGATATCAGAGCCGATGTCAGCGAAATAGTTCCGACCTATCATTATAAAAAATAAAAAAAGAGTCAGACATATCCTGTGTCTGACTCTTATATTTTTACACCTCACCGTTGAGATAGTCAAATGCATATTGAGCTTCAAGCGCCGCGGCAACGGTTATTTCCTTTTCATCGATGTTGAATCTCGGACTGTGAAGAGGGAATAGTGTTTCGGGTTTATCATTATTAGCAATGCCCAGATAAGCATAAGCGCCGCTTACCTTTTCCTGAAATCTTGCAAAATCGTCTCCGCCCATGGATAATTCTCTCTTGGTTTGCAAATGCTCTTTTCCGAAAAGCTTTATAACGGTTTTTCTTACCTCCTCACACTCGGGCAGGGGATTTATAAGCGGAGGGGTGTTGTCCACCCATTCTATCTCGCATTTGCAGCCGCAGCTTTCGCATATGCTCTGCGTTACTTTTTCTGCTTCTTTTTTTGCAAATTCGCGTGTTTTTGGAGATATCGCGCGAAGTGTGCCTTCGATTATGCTATCATCCGGTATTATGTTGTAGGCGTTTCCGGAGTGGAGCGTGCTTGCGCTGAGCAGTATCGGTTCGGCGGGTGATATGCGGCGTGTCGTTATTCCCTGCAGTGCAATGACTGTCTGACAGGCACAGTAAAGTGCGTCGGCAGACTGTTCGGGAAGCATTACGTGGGCGGATTTGCCCTTAATGTGTATCCGCATTATGTCAACGGACGCGTTGTTGCAGCCTTCCATTACGCTTACGTTTCCCGCAGGTACGTCGATGGCGGCATGGCATCCGAATACGCGGTCATATCCATCGGGTATGCCTGCATCCACAAAGGCTTTTGCACCGACGCCGTTTTCCTCCGCGTGCTGGAATATAAGGCCAACTTTGCCGCACAAATCGTTTTTGTTCTCACAAAGCATTTTTGCCGCGGTTAAAAGCGCGGCTGTAGTTGCGTCGTGTCCGCAGGCGTGCATAACGCCGTTATTTTGAGATTTATACGGTATGTCGTTTTGTTCCGTAACGGCAAGGGCATCGGTATCCGTCCTTAAAAGTATGCTTTTGCCGCTTTTTGCGCCGATAAGCTCGGCATAAACGCCTGTTTTGTCAATGCGCCTATGCGGCAGTCCAAGCATATCAAGCTCTTTTTCTATTCTCTCTGCCGTGTTGAATTCATTCTGGCTTGTTTCTGGATGTGCGTGAAAATACCTGCGAAGCTCTATCGCGTAAGAGCTTAATTCTTCAGTGCGTTCAAGAAAATTCATACTGCCCTCCGAAATTATATTTATATATATTATAAAATATAAATGTTACTATTTCAATATTGACTTTTAAGATAAGCTGATATATAATTTAAGTACAATCAAGCACCTCTGTAACTGACGGAAATGTGGAGCACCACAAGGGAGCAGGGGATGTATTTTAAAGCCGACCGTCTGGGCAGTCTTATCTTAATGGGGTAAGACTGCCCTGTTTTTTATGCTTAAAATGAAAAGGAGTAAAAACATGAAAAAAATCGGAATCATAATGGGCAGCGACAGCGATCTGCCGGTAGTTGAAAAAGCGATAAATACGCTTAAGGACTTTGAAGTACCCTTTGAAGTTCATGTCTATTCGGCACACAGAACACCCGTCCGGGCTAAAGAATTTGCCGAAAACGCAAGGGCAAACGGCTTTGGTGCGATAATCGCCGCAGCAGGCATGGCGGCTCATCTTGCAGGAGCACTCGCTGCAAACACCACCCTTCCCGTAATAGGCATCCCAATTAAGGCAGCCTGCCTTGAGGGAATGGACGCCTTGTTATCCACCGTTATGATGCCGCCCGGAATCCCGGTAAGCACGGTAGGCATTAACGCCGCAAAGAACGCCGCCCTTATCGCCATAGAGATACTTGCGGTAACCGATGAAACTTTGGCGCAGAAGCTTAAAGATTTCAGAGAAAATGCCGCCGCAAATGTACTTTCCAAAAACGCAGATATTGAATCTCAATATAATAACTAATAATTCAGGAGGACAAAAAACATGGAAAAGAAAGAACAGCTGTACGAAGGCAAAGCAAAGAAGGTTTATGCAACCGAAAATCCCGAACTCGTAATCGTATCCTACAAGGATGATGCCACCGCATTCAACGGCCTCAAAAAGGGCACTATTTCCGGCAAAGGCGTTATCAACAACAAGATGTCAAATTTCCTTATGCAGATGCTTGCAAAGAAGGGTATCGAATCTCATTTTGTTGAAGAGCTCTCCGACAGAGAAACTCTTGTTAAGAAGGTAAGCATTGTTCCTCTTGAAGTAATTATAAGAAACGTTTCCGCAGGCTCGTTCGCAAAGCGTTACGGTGTAGAGGAGGGTATTCCCTTTGAGAATCCCACCATCGAATTTTCTTATAAGAATGACGATCTCGGCGATCCTTTACTCAATGAATATCATGCGCTGGCATTAAAGCTTGCAACCAAGGAAGAAATAGAAAAAATCAAGTCTATGTCCTTCAAAATCAATGAAGAATTAAAGGCATTCTTTAAAAACGTAAACGTAGATCTTATCGACTTTAAACTGGAATTCGGCAAGACCGCCGACGGCACTATCGTACTGGCTGACGAAATTTCTCCCGATACCTGCCGTTTCTGGGACAGCACTACTCATGAAAAGCTTGATAAGGACCGTTTCAGAAGAGATCTCGGTAATGTTGAGGATGCCTACAACGAAATGATGAGACGCATCCTCGGTAAATAAGAGGTGACTTATGGGCGGTTTTTTCGGCGCGGTCAGCAAAAGAGACGTTATTTCCGATGTCTTCTTCGGCGTTGACTATCACTCTCATTTAGGCACACGAAGCGGCGGTATGGCGGCTTACGATGTCGAAAAGGGTTTGCAGAGAAATATTCACAGTATCGCAAATTCACCATTCAGAACCAAGTTTGAACATATCTTTGACGAGATGCAGGGCACATCGGCAATCGGCTGCATAAACGATTCCGATCCTCAGCCTCTGCTTATCCGTTCATCGCTCGGCGCATTTGCCATCTGCATGATAGGAATAGTAAACAATTCCGATGTTCTTCTGGAGGCTTATCTTAAAGAATCCGGCGGACATTTCGATGCAATGAGCGGCGGCAAGATAAATTCCACAGAGCTTGTGGCGGCGCTTATAAGCCAAAAGCCAAGTTTCCTGGAGGGTATCAAATTTGTGCAGGATATTATCGTCGGCACAGCGTCCATCCTTATCTTAAAGCAGGACGGTACTATTATTGCTTCCCGTGATAAGCTGGGAAGACTTCCTGTGGCTCTCGGTAAGAATGATGACGGATACTGTGTTTCATTTGAAGCCTATGCCTATAAAAAGCTTGATTATGAGGATTACAGAGAGCTTGGTCCGGGTGAAATAGTTGAAATAACAAAAGACGGCGTTAATGTATTGAAGGCTCCCGGCAAGGAAATGCGTATATGCGCATTTTTGTGGAGCTATTATGGCTATCCCACATCGGGCTATGAAGGTGTAAACGTAGAAACCATGCGCTATCGCAATGGTGAAATAATGGCGGAAAATGATAAAAAGAACGGCAACTTGCCCGATATTGACTTTGTGGGCGGAGTTCCCGATTCCGGAACACCTCACGCCATAGGTTATGCGAATAAAAGCCGTATTCCTTTTGCGCGTCCTTTTATAAAATATACACCCACATGGCCCAGAAGCTTTATGCCTACCAACCAGAAGGAAAGAAACAGGGTAGCCCACATGAAGCAGATTCCCGTAATCGAGCTTATTAAGGGCAAAAAGCTTCTGTTTGTTGACGATTCCATAGTTAGAGGCACTCAGCTTCGCGAAACGGTAGAATTTTTGTATGATAACGGTGCTGAATCTGTAAGTATGCGCTCTGCTTGCCCTCCCATAATGTACGGCTGCAAGTATCTGAACTTTTCCCGGGCAACCAGTGAAATGGAGCTTATGACACGCACGACCATCGTTGAGCTTGAGGGTGAAGAAGGACTTAAGCATCTTGATGAATACAGCGATTCAAATACCGAAAGAGGCAAGGCAATGCGTGAGGCAATATGTAAAAAGCTTCATTTCGCCTCACTTGAATTTCAGACTCTCGACGGATTATGTGAGTCGATAGGCATTGAGTCCTGCAAGCTGTGCACCTACTGCTGGAGCGGCAAAGAATAAAATTAAGGAGAACATGATGAATACTAATTCAAAATCTGACAGCTACGCTGCTGCCGGTGTTGATATCACCGCCGGTTACAAAGCAGTTGAGCTTATGAAAAAGCATATTGCCCGCACCGTAACTCCCGGCGCTGCCTCCGATATAGGCGGTTTCGGCGGTTTGTTTGAGCTGGATATGACGGGTATATCCAAGCCCGTTTTAGTCAGCGGTACCGACGGCGTAGGCACCAAATTAAAAATAGCATTTCTGATGGACAAGCATGACACCGTAGGTATCGACTGTGTTGCCATGTGTGTAAACGATATTATCTGCTGCGGCGCAAAGCCTCTGTTTTTCCTTGACTATATTGCCTGCGGCAAAAACGTTCCCACACGTATTGCCGATATCGTAGCAGGCGTTGCAGAGGGCTGTGTGCAGGCAGGTGCCGCTCTTATCGGCGGTGAGACCACCGACATGCCCGGCTTCTATCCTGAAAATGAATACGATTTGGCAGGCTATTCCACCGGCGTTGTGGATAAGGACAAAATTCTTGATAATTCCACCGTTAAAGAGGGCGATGTTATAATCGCTCTGCCCTCCAGCGGCGTTCATTCCAACGGCTTTTCTCTCGTAAGAAAGGTATTTGACGTTGAGAATAAGGATATAAAATCTCCCGTAGCCGAGCTTGGCGGCAAAAGCATAGGCGAAACCCTGCTCACCCCAACCAGAATTTACGTTAAGCCTATGCTTAAACTTTTCGACAATGTAAGCGATAAGGCTGTTTCCCATATAACCGGCGGCGGTTTCTATGAAAACATTCCCAGAAGCATCCCCAAGGGTTACGGCGCCAAGATTGAAAAGAGCGCAGTAAACATCCTGCCCATCTTCAAGCTCATTCAGGCTGCAGGCAATATCCCCGAGCGCGATATGTTCAATACCTTCAACATGGGTGTCGGCATGAGCGTTGTGGTTGATAAGAACGATGCCGACAGGGCATTGGAAATCTTACGTGCTAACGGCGAAAATGCATATATTATCGGCGAAACCGTAAAGGCCGATGAGGGCGTGATTTTATGTTAAAGGCAAGAGTTGCCGTACTTGTTTCGGGCGGCGGCACCAATCTTCAGGCACTAATTGACGCACAGGAAAGCGCTGTCATCAAAAACGGCGAAATAACCCTCGTTATATCCAATAAAGCCGATGCTTACGCTCTTACAAGGGCAGAGAATGCCTCCATTCCTCACGCAACCGTGCTGAAAAAGGAATGCGGCGGACAGGAAGGCTTTGAAAAAAAGCTTATTGAGCTGCTTGACGAAAATCAAATCGACCTTATCGTTCTTGCCGGTTTCTTAAGCATCTTAAGCGCCGATTTTACACGCCGTTACGAAAACAGAATAATAAACGTTCATCCATCTCTGATCCCGTCTTTCTGCGGCAAGGGCTTCTACGGGCTTACCGTGCATGAAATAGCGCTGGAGTATGGCGTTAAGGTTACTGGTGCAACGGTGCATTTTGTAAACGAAATACCCGATGGAGGCAAAATTATCCTTCAAAAGGCGGTTAACGTCGAAGATGGCGATACCCCCGAAATACTGCAGAAGAGGGTAATGACTCAGGCCGAATGGCAGATACTGCCAAGGGCAGTTGAAATGGTATGCGAAAGCATAGTAAAGAAAGGTGAGTAAAGTGAATATATATGCTGTAAGCAAAATGGCTGATTTGCTCAAAAACAATACATATCCCGGCAGAGGCATTGTTATTGGCAAGTCCAAGGACGGCAAAAAAGCTGCCTTTGCCTATTTTATCATGGGCAGAAGTGAAAACAGCCGCAACAGAATCTTCGTGGAAGACGGGGAAGACCTTAAAACCAAGGCATTCGATGAATCCAAGGTAAAGGATCCCTCTCTTATCATCTATTCTCCCGTAAGGCATCTTGATAACAAAATCATCGTTACCAACGGTGACCAGACCGATACCATATACGACGGTCTTAAGGCAGGCAAGGGCTTCTGCAAGAGCCTGCATTCAAGAGAGTTTGAGCCTGACGCACCCAACTTTACTCCGCGTATCAGCGGTTTGCTCGAATTCAGTAACGGCGAATTTTCGTATAAAATGAACATACTTAAGAGTATAGATGAAAAGGGCTCCGACTGCGCAAGATTTACATATGACTATCCTTCCGTATCGGGACTCGGCCATTTCATCCATACTTATGTATGCGACGGCAATCCCATCCCCACCTTCCAGGGGGAGCCGGAAAGAGTGGAGATACCCGATTCCATTGATGAATTCACCGATGAATTATGGAATAACTTAAATGAAAACAATAAAATATCCCTTTATGTAAAATATGTGGATATTGCATCCGGCGCTTATGAAAAACGCCTTATCAATAAGAATAAATAAGGGGAAAAGATATGGCAGACAGAGAAAAGTATATTTCGCCCTTCTCCACAAGATATTCAAGCGATGAAATGCAGTTCGTTTTCTCCGAACAGCATAAGTTTCAGACATGGAGACGTGTTTGGATTGCGCTTGCTAAAGCTGAAAAAGAGCAGGGACTTGAAATAACCGACGAGCAGATAGCAGAGCTTGAAAAATTCAAGGAAGACATTAACTTCGAGGTTGCACTTGAACGTGAAAGGGAAGTGCGCCACGATGTAATGAGCCATGTTTACGCCTACGGCAAGCAGTGCCCCAAGGCAGAGCCGATAATTCATCTCGGCGCAACATCCTGCTATGTCGGCGATAATACCGATGTTATTGTTCTGAAAGAAGCATCCGAAATAATCTTAAAGAAAGCAGCGCAGGTCGTTAAAAACCTTACCGATTTTGCTTCTCAGTATAAGGCGCTGCCCTGCCTTGCATATACCCATTTGCAGCCGGCACAGCTTACTACCGTCGGCAAGCGCGCCACTCTTTGGATTTATGAGCTTATTTCCGATATTGAAAATCTCGAATATCAGCTTTCCAAATTAAAGCTTCTCGGCTCAAAGGGTACTACCGGTACGCAGGCAAGCTTTATGGAGCTTTTCGAAGGCGATGAACAAAAAGTAAAATCAGTAGAAGACAGTATTGCAAAGCAGATGGGCTTTACAGAGTGTGTTGCCGTTTCCGGTCAGACATATTCCCGTAAAGTGGATTCTTATTTCCTAAGCGTTCTTTCCGGCTTTGCACAGAGCGCGTATAAATTTGCGAATGACATGCGAATTTTACAGTCTTTTGAGGAAATGGAAGAGCCATTTGAAAAGAATCAGATAGGCTCCTCTGCCATGCCGTATAAGCGCAATCCGATGAGAAGTGAGCGTATCTGCGCTTTGGCAAGATACGTTATAACCGACTCATTGAATCCCGCATTCACAGCATCTACCCAGTGGTTTGAAAGAACGCTCGACGACAGCGCAAATAAGCGCATCTCCGTTGCCGAAGCCTTCCTTGCCGTTGACGCTATCTTCAATATATACATAAACGTAACGGCAGGTCTTGTCGTATACGATAAGGTGGTAACAAGACGCGTCATGGAAAAGCTTCCTTTCATGGCTACCGAAAACATCATGATGGAATCGGTAAAGAGGGGCGGAAACAGACAACAGCTGCACGAAAAACTGCGTGTTCATTCCCATGCTGCCGCAAAGAAGGTTAAGCTTGAGGGCGGTCAGAACGACCTTATTCAGCGCATAGCCGAGGACAGCGCATTCCCGCTTACCGAAGATGAGATAGTTTCTCAGCTCGATCCGTCGCTGTATATCGGCAGAAGCGTTTCCCAGGTAGAGGAATTTATTGAAAACATCGCCAATCCCGTAATAGAAAGACTGCACGGCGGCGAAATAAAATCCGATTTGAAGGTGTAATTATGAAAGAATTTGAACTCAAATACGGCTGCAATCCCAATCAGAAGCCCGCAAAAATATATATGAAAAACGGGGAAGACCTTCCCATTGAAATACTTAACGGCCGTCCCGGTTATATCAATTTCCTTGATGCGTTCAATTCCTGGCAGCTTGTAAAGGAGCTTAAGGAAGCGCTCGGTATGCCCTGTGCGGCCTCCTTCAAGCACGTCAGCCCCACGTCGGCCGCAGTAGGCAACAAGCTTTCTCCGGCTCTTAAAAAGGCTTGCTTTGTAGACGATATCGAAGGGCTTGACGATTCTCCTTTAGCCTGCGCATACGCACGCGCAAGAGGCACCGACAGAATGTCCTCCTTCGGCGACTGGGTGGCTTTGAGCGAGGTTTGCGATGCAACCACTGCAAAGCTTATCAAGCGAGAGGTGTCCGACGGCGTTATCGCCCCCGGCTATACCGAAGAAGCACTCGAACTCTTAAAGCAGAAGAAAAAGGGCAACTACAACATCGTAAGGATAGATGAAAATTACAAGCCCGAAATGCAGGAAACCAAGCAGGTATTCGGCATCACCTTCGAGCAGGGCAGAAACGAATTCAAGATAAACCGCGAGCTTATCTCCAATATGGTGACCGAAAATAAGGAGCTTCCCGAAGAAGCCGTAAGAGATCTTATCATCTCCCTTATCACCCTTAAATATACCCAGTCCAACTC
>JAZRWQ010000093.1:0-7035 GCA_045599805.1 Eubacteriales bacterium
ACAACCTCGGTTCTATCACCGGCGGTATGACCTCCACTCCTGCGCTTGGTACTCTTATCCATGTTGCAAAGTCTGAAGACGTTGCCTCCGCTTACGCTGCAACCTATCCTATTGCGCTCATAGCGGTCGTGCTCGTATCGCAATTCTTAATAATTCTATTCTAACTGAAAAGACCTCCGAAAATTCGGAGGTCTTTTTTTTGTTTATTATTTTATTTTGTCAAGCTCTTCTTCGCTGTAAACGGCTATGCCGTTGTTTAACAGCAGTTCGGTCGTTACGCCGTTGCCGGGTGTTTTGTTTCCGGTAAATGTCCCGTCATAAATAAGCCCGTGCCCGCAGGAAGGACTTTTAGCTTTAAGTATCGCATAATCGGCTTTGAGCGTTTTCGCAAGATAAAGTGCCGTATTTGCGCCCTTCATATATTGCTCTGTTACGTCGGTTCCATCCGACATTATAACCCTGTCGCCAACTCTTTCGGAGGGCAGGCGAGGGGTGGACAATCCCCCCATCTGTTCGGGGCAAACGGGAATTATCTCATTGTTTTCTTTTAATTTCAGTATTTCTTCGTTGGGGCATCCGTCATTTTTATATCTGCACTCACAGCCTAAAAGGCAGGCGCTTACAAGTATTCTTGCCATATCATATCTCCTTTTGAATTCTAAAAAAAGTATATCACAGTAAATATATTCCGTCAATCAAAAAGACGTCTGCGTATTGCAAGTTATCGCTTAATGTGATAAAATAATTTAAAATAGCATAAATAAGGAGAAAAACAATGGACGAATTTCTTAAAAATACGGTAATATTCGATCATCCTCTTATCAAGCACAAGGTAACGCATCTTTGTGACGTACGCACCGGCTCAAAGGAATTCTGCGAGCTTGTTGAGGAGCTTGCAACCTTAATGGGCTATGAAGCTTTGAAAAATCTTCCGCTTAAGAATATCGAGGTTCAGGCTCCGCTTGAAATGATAACCTCTCCCGTGCTTGCCGAGGATTTCACGATAATACCCATTCTGCGCGCCGGACTCGGCATGGTTGACGGCATCCGTAAGCTTTGCCCGACTGCTAAGGTAGGACATATCGGTCTTTACCGCGATGAGGAAACCCTTGAGCCCAAGCAGTATTATTTCAAACTGCCCGTAGATGTTGCCGACGGTATGGTAATAATCGTCGATCCCGCTTTGGCTACCGGTGTCAGTGCCGATGCCGCAATAAAACTCGTAAAAGAGGCAGGCTGCACAAATATCAAATTTATGTGCATTTTCGCCGCAAAACAGGGACTTGAGCTTGTGTATAAGAATCATCCCGATGTAACCGTTTACGCCGCAAAATATTCCTCCCGTCCGCTTAACGACAAGGGATATATCCTTGACGCTGCAGGCGATGCCGGTGACAGAGTAAGCGGCACATGCAGTTATAAACCCCAGTAAATCCGGTCGAAAAATATAGAAAAAGTTTGAATAAACTCGTTGACTTTAAGCGGTCAATGTGTTACCATATTATTAACAAAATACATAAAAAATCTTTAATCCAATACAGAGATATTGGCAAGATGAAAGTACACAGTAAGTAGGATTGCGCCTTGCCAAATTATATTGGCAAGGCTTTTTTATGAAAAAAAATAAGGAGTATCATCATGAAACTTATCTACGGTGTAGAAGACAAACCCAAGTTCGGCAAAGTTTTAGTTTTCGCATTCCAACAGATGATAGCAATTATGGCAGCAACCCTGCTTGTTCCTATCATTGTGTCCTCTATGGGCCTGGAAGCTGACCCTGCAGCAGCACTTTTCGGCGCAGGTATCGGCACTCTCGTTTATATCCTGTGCACCAAGCGCCGCAGCCCCGTATTTTTAGGCAGCTCGTTCACATTCATTCCTGCTTACACAGTAACCATCGGTCAGAATTACGGTTATTGGGGCATAATTTTAGGCGTACTTATGGCGGGCCTCGTTTATGTCGTAATAGCTCTTATCATCAAGTTTGCCGGTTCTGCATGGGTTAATAAGCTTATGCCTCCTGCAATCGTTGGTCCCATAGTTGCTCTTATCGGTCTGTCTTTGTCCGGCACCGCAACTTCCTGGATGTCCTCCAACGGCGGTGATACTTATAACTTCATATATATCATAATCGGTCTGTTTACCTTCTTCGCAATCGTATTCACATCAATAAAGGGCAGTAAATTCGTTAAACAGATTCCCTTTATCGTAGGTATCGGCGCAGGTTATGTATTCGCTCTTATCCTTACCCTTATCGGTATGGCTGCAAATGTTGAAGCTCTTCAGGTACTCAGCTTTGAGCCCTTCAAGGCAGTATTCGGCAACTTCTCTTTCACCTCAATACTGGACTATCCGAAGTTCTTCTTCCTCAAAGCAATACAGACTAACGGCACCTATCCTCTCGATTGGTCTGCAATAGGCAACCTTGCTCTTATCTACGTTCCCATCGGTGTTGTTGAGCTTGCTCAGCATATCGGTGACCATAAGAATCTCGGCTCTATTATCGAGCGCGATCTTATCACCGACCCCGGCCTTGACAGAACTCTGGTAGGCGACGGCGTGGGCTCCATCATCGGCACCCTTTTCGGTGGCTGTGCAAACACTACCTACGGCGAATCCATCGGCTGCGTAGCTATCAGCGGCAACGCATCTATCGTAACCCTTATTACTACCGGTATCGGCTGTATGCTCCTTTCCTTCTTCACACCCTTCGTTGCACTTATCAACTCCATTCCCAAGTGCGTTATGGGCGGCGCCTGCGTAGCTCTCTACGGTTTCATTGCCGTAAGCGGTCTGCAGATGCTCAAGAAGGTTGACCTTTCCGATAACAGAAATCTTTATGTAGTTAGCGCCATCCTCGTATGCGGTATTGGCGGACTTACCTTTGAATTCGGCCACAATGCCCTCACCGGCGGCTCCATGTTCTCCATAACCGCTCTTGCTGCTGCATTTATCGTAGGTATCGTTACCAATCTTATTGTAAACAACGGCAAGCTGGGTGCTCCCGAAGACAAAGAAGACAAATAATGAATTATTTGATTCACATTTAAATTCTCCATAAAAAATCACCGGGTGTTTTGATACACCCGGTGATTTTTTATATATTAAGTTCAATTTCATATTCGCCGCAGATTACTATCTGTCCGGTAAGCGAGCAGTTTATTATTTTTGTGCCGTCAAATGTCACGGCACTTCTGAGTACGCCTCCCGGCTGTGATATCGGCAAATCGGGAATAACGCTTCCGAGCATTGATGATAAAGCGCATACAACTGCCGCCGTACCGCTTCCGCAGCTCGATTCCCTCAATGCCGTTTTTGTCTGCTCTATAAATACAAGGGGAGAGAGGCTTTTTTTGGTGCGGTCAAAGAACATAAGACCTATGCACGGGGATGTTATGCCGTAAGATTCAAGTATCTCTTTTGCGGGTATTATCAGCCTCGGTTCGGGAGTGATCGCATCCCACATAACTAAATGAGCTATGCCTTCATATTCAACTACGCTTACCTTTCCGAGGTATTTGTTGTCTGCATGGTAAATGTTTTTCGGCAGCGGCATCTCTGCAACGGCAACACAGCTTTTTTTGTCGCCCGGTATGATTATTACGTTTTCCGTGCCTTCGTTTCCCGATATTTCAACGGGCACCTTTATCATTCCTGTTGTCGGTGCGTATTTGTCGGAAAGCAAAAGATATGCGGCAAAGCATCTTAAAGCATTGCCCGAAAACTCGCCGCACATCATCTGAAGTCTTGCGCGTGACGTTTTGTTTTGCGGCTTTTCGATAAAGCCTGCACGCTCAATTTCCGCGTGTTCATCTGCAATAAGCGCCGCACCGATTTTTGCGTAATCTTTTCGGTCAATATTGTCCTTTACCATCGCTATCGTGTTTCCGCTTGCGTCGGCTTTTATATAGTGTATTTTCATGTTTTTGACCTTTCATCGTTATTTAAATATATTATACTACGTTTTTATGAAAATTGAAAGTTTTTTCGTGTGTATCATAAAAACCGATGTTTTAGCGACACGCAAAAAATTGAATAAAAAATGCTTAATAGTAAAAAATATCCATAAATAGGGCTGACGATAGGTGTGAAAACTTGAAAAAATGTGCTTTTTGTGGTAAAATACTTAAGAATAAAAATCGGAGGCATACCTTGTGAAAAGAAAATTTACAGTAATGCTGCTTGTAATTATCATGATTATTGCAGTATTGCCGATATCATCTCCGGTATCAGCTCAATCGTCATGGTCGCTAACAGACGTTGACGTAAGCGAGTATACCGATGATGAATATATGCAGAAAAAACTTACCGAAACATTTAACGCGATGCCGTCAAGCTTTTTAGGACCCGATGGCAACAGTCTTGAATTCGGCGGTGCAACCGGCTGTCTCGGCTATGCGCGCTGGGCATTTTATCAGCTTTTCGGTCTGTACGACAATAAGGGGGATAATACTCCCGGCTATTTCCATAAATACAGTTTTGACAATAACACAATAAAACCCGTAACCACTCCGGAAGAGCTCCGAAGTGAGTTCAGTCAGCTAAACGTCAAGCTCGGCTCCATGGTTTGCTATTTCTATACAAGCGGATCACAGAGCGATCACAGCATGATATATCTCAAAAGCACCGATGACGGCATGTATTTCCTTCATGCAAACTGGTGCGGAAACTGTAATGTTTTAATCAGCTTCTTCACATGGGAAGATATGATGAACTATTTCGGTCAGCCTGCGGTAATTGAAGTACCGTGGGACTATCCCGGAGAAACTCCCGTGTATACGTCTTCACTCAAAATGATGGGTAAGGATGGAGTATATGTGGGTGAACGAAGCAAATACAGCCTGCTTGTAAAGCCCGAAAACGTTTCCGTAAAGGGCGTTGTGTGGAACGTAAATAATATTACCGGCGAAGCTGTAATCGATTCCTGCGGCAATCTTACGGCAATAAAACCGGGACTCGTTACCGTTACCGCCACTGCGCGAGACGGTTCGGGTTATTCGGCTTCAAAAACGGTAAAACTTTGTAAGAATTTTGATATAATCAATGCCTGCGCATTACTGCGAAACGATGATTCCATCGTGCTGCGCTGGGACGTCTGCTCGATAGCAGACGGCTACTGTGTTTATACGTCGGATGATCCCGCCGGTGATTTTGAGCTCGCGGCAACCTGTACCTCCGGCGATGTTAACAGCATTTCACTTCCGCTTACTTCAGGTATGCATAGTTATTATAAGGTATGCGCATACCGTATGATAGCCGGCAAAATCCATTACGGCACTCAATGCAGTTTCTTTGCGGTCAATACTGAAAATTCCATCCCCGCCGCAACGCCGTATCTTCCTTCGCAGTCGGTATCCATTATGAATGGATTTATAATTAACGATATTCTGTAATATTACATTAAAAAAGCCTGCATATTCATGCAGGCTTTTTTATTATTTAACCTTGGTGAAGAACCAAATAGTGCCCTCACGCTTATTGAGTTTTATTTCAAAACCGTTCTGTTCAAAGTCAGCGCCATTAACGGATACCGTTTCATCGGTAAGCGGATTGCTTAATTTGTAATCGCATTCGGTGTCAATACCCTTGGGAAATACCTTAAAGGATTCCTTTTCGCACCGGTTATTGCGGATTGCTCTGAAGTAACCCTTGCTTCCGTCCGGCGTAACGTATTCGTTTACGAAAAAGTTGTCGGCTTCTCTTGAATCCTTGGAGATGGGGAAGAAGTAACCGGAAAGGTTGATTTCCATTGCTTTCTGCCATGCATCAGTAAGTTTCAGATCCTCCTCGGTCAGATTTTCGCCGAAGGACGGACTCCAGAACGGAGTGAAGCTTGAAATACGGCTGAAGGTATCGGAAGGATACCATACGATATGGTTTACATCGGGATATACGCCGTCTTTGTCCCAGTTGCCGCTGATGAGTCTGTGATATGGAATCCAGGTGTCAAGCGTTCTTGAAAAGCTCTGGGAAATAGGATGATAACCGTAAGCGTAATCGGTAGGATGCAAAGGCACCGAACGACGCAGCGTTTCAAGGTCGTTTCTTCTTCCGCCGGAGGAGCAGGAGTCAATCCATATACCGGGGTTGCGACTGAGCAGTTCGTCCCAATATTTGAGGTATCCCTGAATATACAGATTTTCGTTTATGCCCTGACGGTCAAGCGCTTCGTTCTCTCTCCAGAAACGTAAGGGAGGAAAGTTGAAGTCCTGACGGTAAACAGTAACGCCGTAGTCCTTTATAAGCTTATCTATGTAGTCGGTAAGCCACTTTCTGCAGTCCTCGTTGCCTAAATTCAAAAGAAAGTTGCGGGAAATGCCCCATTCGCCGTCATCCTCTGCTTCGGAATTAAGCAGCCATTCGGGATGCTCTTTTTCTATCATGGTGCCTTTTCTTACTCTTTCGGGCTCAAACCACAAAAGCAGTTCCATGTCGTGCTTGTGCAGCTCATCCGATACCGGCTTCAGTCCCTTCGGAAAACGCTTGGGATCGGCAAACCAGTTGCCTGTGCGGTACCAATGAACTTCGCCGTTGGGGAATGCACATTCATACCAGCCTGCGTCGATCCACCATGTCTTGTATGGGATGGGAGATGCGGCTGCTTTTTTTATGAATTCTATCTGATTTTCCTCATTTGACCTGGTATGTTCTTCGCCGCCGCCGTTATGCGAAATGGCGATTCTCGGTTTCAAAGGAGCGCCGTTTACTCTCGGCAGTATGTAGTCGAAATACCACATACGCCACATATTTGTGCCGAAGTCAAGATCGCCGGCATATGCCATTATGGTTACTTTCGGGGTGCGTATCGTTTCGCCGGGGCAAAGATACAGGTTGGTTATTTCCTGACCTGCCTTGAGCGCAAGTCCCTTAAGGTTGGCGCTGAAATCTGCTGCCCACTGTGCCGGCCAGCCTATGGCTATATTAAGTCCGTAATCTTCAAACTGTACTTTGAAATAGGGGAAACCCTGGTCGCAGGGGCGACCGGTCTGAGGAGTGTATTTCGACCACATCTGGTTTACGAAATATTCCTCTGTA
>JAZRWQ010000094.1:0-13893 GCA_045599805.1 Eubacteriales bacterium
TGGATGAATCCAAAGATCAAAGTTATGTTCTGTATTCACTTACGCAAGACAGATTAGCGCATACTTTATTTCCGCTCGGTGGCTATACCAAAGAGCAGATAAGAAATATTGCAAGTGAAAACGGATTTATAAATGCACATAAAAGTGACAGTCAGGATATCTGTTTTGTGCCTGACGGCAACTATGCGGATTTTATAGAGAAATACACCGGAATAAGTTTTCCTGCGGGCAATTTTGTTGATATTAACGGAAATGTTTTAGGCGGTCATAATGGGCTGATCCGCTATACGATAGGACAGCGCAAGGGGCTGGGATTGTCTCTCAAGGCACCCATGTACGTTTGCGAAAAAAATGTGAACGATAATACGGTGGTACTGACTTTCGGAGATGAGCTTTACTCAAAATCGCTTGATGCGACAAATATAAATCTTGTTTCAGTTGATAAGGTATCGGCTCCGATGCAAATTAAGGCAAAAGTGCGTTACAATCAGAAAGAACAACCTGCAATACTTACACAGACAGATGACAATACGATACATGTTGAATTTGATGAGCCGCAGCGTGCCATAACAAAGGGACAAGCTGTTGTACTTTACAGCGGAGATATCGTTGTCGGCGGAGGAACTATTATATAGAGGTCTGAATTATGGAAGATGAATACAGCAGAACCGAAATGGTTATAGGTAAAAGCGGTGTTGAGAAGCTTAAAAACAGCACAGTAGCCGTATTCGGTATCGGCGGTGTTGGCGGAAACGCCGCTGAAGCACTCGTTCGCGCAGGCGTTGGGCATATTGTGCTTATAGATAACGACAAAGTAAGCGCAAGCAATATAAACCGCCAGGTCTTTGCCCTCCATTCAACGGTAGGAATGTTTAAAACAGATGCCGCAAAAATCCGTCTTTTGGATATTTCTCCGTCGCTTGATATTAAAACTTTCCCCGTATTTTTTACCCCCGATAATTCGAATTCCATTCCGTTTAATGAATTTGATTATATTGTCGATGCAATAGATACGGTAACATCGAAAATAGAAATAATACGTAAAGCCAAAGAAAATTCGGTGTCTGTCATATCCTCTATGGGTACCGGGAACAAACTTGATCCTACTCGCCTTGAAATTTCCGATATTTCAAAAACTTCGGTATGCCCGCTTGCACGGGTAATGCGCAAAGAACTTAAAAACAGAAACATTTCCGATGTTAAAGTTCTTTTCAGCAAAGAAGAGCCGATAAAGAATGAAAGCAGAACTCCGGGAAGCGTGTCATTTGTGCCGAGTGCTGCCGGAATTATCATCGCGGCAGAGGTAATTAAAGATTTACTAAAAGAAGGCTCGAAATAAATTCGGGCCTTTATTATTTTACTTTACAATGCTATATAAAAATGTTATTATAGTCTTTAATGATATGATATAAAGGTTGTAGCTATGACAAATAATAAATTTGTATCGGCAGATGAAATGAAAACGCAGTATGATTTTTCGCAGTCTGTGCGGAAAATCATTGAAAATAAGCGATCAAGCGCCGGAAGAAACATATACGCCTGCCTTATTACATACGGCTGTCAGCAAAACGAAGAGGATTCCGAGAAAATTCAGGGGCTTCTCGAAAGCATGGGTTATACGATTACCGAGGAGAGAGAAGAGGCAGACCTCGTTATTGTAAATACATGTGCTGTTCGTGAGCACGCCGAAAAAAGAGCGCTTGGCAATTTAGGAATTTTAAAGCATTTAAAAGAGATAAACCCCTCTCTTATTGTCGGATTTTGCGGCTGCATGGCGCAGGAAAAGCATATCGAGGAAGATATGCGCACAAAATATACTCATGTAAATCTTGTTTTCGGGCCTCACGCAATATACAAACTTCCCGAAATCATGCACACGGTTTTATCATCTCATAAGCGTGTGTTTATGACCGATGCGGATGGTGCGAGAATATTTGAAGGCGTACCTCAGAAGCGAAAGAATAAATATTCCGGTTACGTTACAATAATGACCGGATGCAATAATTTCTGTTCTTACTGCATCGTTCCGTATGTTCGCGGAAGAGAACGAAGCCGTAAATGGGAAAATATTATTGCCGAAGTAAAAGATATCGTAAGTCGAGGATATAAGGATATAACTCTTTTGGGACAAAACGTTAACTCTTACGGCAAAGATCTTGAAGACGGCATTACCTTCGCCGAGCTGCTTCGGAAAATAAACGATATCGATGGTGAATTCCGGGTAAGGTTTATGACCTCTCACCCCAAAGACATAACTAAAGAGGTTATAGACACTATTGCTGACTGCGAAAAAATATGCGATCATCTTCATCTTCCCGTGCAATCGGGTAATGATGAGATCCTTGAACGCATGAATCGCAAGTATACATCCGCCGCATACAAAAAAACAATTGATTATGCCAAAGAACGTGTTCCCGGCATAACGCTTACAAGCGATATCATAGTGGGGTTTCCGGGTGAAACAGAGGAAATGTTCGAGGATACGCTGTCGTTAATAAAGTATGTCGGTTACGATATGATATTTTCGTTTATTTTTTCACGCAGAAAGGGTACGCCGGCATACTCTTGCGAGGGGCAGCTTCCGTATGACGTAAAGCTGAACAGATACAACCGCTTGAGAAAAGTCCAGGATGAAATATCGGCAAACATCAATGAAAAATATCGCGGAAGGGAAATGCGCGTACTTTGCCTTGAAGTAAACCAGAAGGATAACAGCTTAATTTCATGCCGTACCGATGGTAATAAGCTTGTACTGATAAAGGGAGATAAATCGCTCATAGGTACTTTCCAAAAAGTTAAAATAACAGATCCCAAAACATGGTTCATGTATGGAGAAAGGATATAAAAATGGAATTTATAAAAGAATGTTTAAACAAAATCGGCGATTATGTTAAGTCAACGGATGATTATGAAATATATCAAAAGGCACTTGATGCCTATAATTCCGATAGCGAACTTCAGGCAATGCTTATAGAATTTACTGGACTTCGTGATGATATGTACCGTGAACGTGATGCGGAAAAAATAGATAAAGATAAAGTTATTAAGCTGCAAAAGGACATGCAGTCTCTTTATTCCAAGATAATGGATAACGAAAATATGCGTTTATATACAGAGGCAAGAAATGCATTTGATGATTATATCGAAAAAATCCATACTCTTCTGAACGCCCAGATATACGGTGAAGAGGAAAGCGGATGCAGCGGAAGCTGTGCCACCTGCGCAGGATGCCACTAAACTTTAGGGGAGGATTATCATTATGGCTTTAAGCCCGATGATGACACAATATCAGAAAATCAAAGAGGAAAATAAAGACAGTATTCTATTTTACCGCCTCGGCGATTTTTATGAGATGTTTTTTGATGATGCAATTATCGCATCAAAAGAACTTGAGCTTACATTGACCGGCAAAGACTGCGGCCTTGATCAAAGAGCGCCGATGTGCGGTGTCCCTTTCCATAGCTGCGACGGATATATAAACAAACTTATTGCCAAAGGCTATAAGGTATCCATCTGCGAGCAGGTAGAAGATCCCGCACTTGCAAAAGGACTTGTAAAGCGTGAAATTATCAGGGTTGTAACACCCGGCACGGTTATTGATCCGGAATATCTTGATGCAAATAAAAACAATTACATTGCTTCATTTTACCGTGACGGCGCCAAGGCTGCCGTTGTATTTGCCGATATTTCCACAGGTGATATAATCGCCGCAGAATTACCCGATGCATTTGATTCGACAATTTTAAATATGCTCGCAAGATATTCTCCTGCAGAGCTTGTATGCCGCAAAAAATCTTCCGGCGAACTTAATTCCATTATAAAAGACAGATTCAAATGTCTTGTAAGCGATGTTAATGACGACTGTTTCGAATACGCTTTTGCAAAGCATACCATACTTGACCACTTCGGGATAAATACATTATCCGAAAAAGATTTCCGCGAAGGTCAGGCACAGATAAATGCTCTTGGCGCACTCTTGTCTTATATAAAAGAAACGCAGTTCTCGTCAATGGAACAGCTTAAAAAATTAAGCATCGTTACGTCAAATACGTATCTTGAGCTTGATATGACGGCAAGACGAAATCTTGAACTGTCCGAATCAATGCGTGAGAAAAAGAAAAACGGTTCCTTGCTTGGCGTACTGGATAAAACGAAGACGGCAATGGGCAGCCGTACTTTACGCAACTGGATAGAACAGCCGCTTATTGACAAGAATAAAATCGATAAACGACTTGATGCCGTAGAGGAACTGATAAAGAACTTTGAAGCACGTTCCGTAATGGCAGATGCTCTTAATAAGGTTTATGATATAGAACGTCTAATGACAAAAATTTTATATAACAGCGCAGGCGGCAGAGATATGCTTGCGCTGATGCAGACGTTGCGTTCAATATCTCCCATTAAGGAAACTCTTACCGATTTTAAGTCGGATATGCTTTCTTTCTTATGCAATGAACTGTCGCCTATGTGCGATGTAACCGATCTTATCGAAGCTGCGATAAATCCGCAGTGTCCGTTCTCCGTAAGGGAAGGCAATATTATAAGGGAGGGCTACAACAGCGATGTTGACGAACTGCGCCTGATTCTTAACGACAGTCAGTCGATAATTTCCGAAATGGAGCGCAAAGAAAGGGAATCAACGGGTATACGTACTCTCAAAATCGGTTATAACAAAGTATTCGGATATTATATTGAAGTGTCAAATTCTTTTGTAAATCAGGTGCCGGATAATTATATCAGAAAGCAAACTCTCGTAAACGGCGAAAGATACATCACACCCGATTTGAAAGAGATTGAAAATAAAATACTCGGTGCTTCGGAGAAAATAACCAGACTTGAATTTGAAATATTTAACGGAATACGCAAATACATATCCGATAAAATCGACATCATACAGAAAAACGCACAGGCGCTTGCGCAGGTTGACGTTCTCTGTTCGCTCGCGGAGGTCGCCGAAAAGAACTCCTACGTTCGTCCGACAGTAAATAACGGTAATAAAATAAATATCCGAAACGGCAGGCATCCCGTTGTTGAGAAAATGATAAATTACGGTATGTTTATTGCCAACGATACCTATCTTGACTCCGGAGACGACAGACTCTTAATAATCACAGGCCCCAACATGGCTGGAAAATCGACCTATATGCGTCAGGTCGCAATTATAACACTGATGGCGCAGGTTGGTTCATTCGTTCCGGCGGACAGCGCCGAAATAGGCATTGTAGATAAGATATTTACAAGAATCGGCGCATCGGATGACCTAACGACAGGACAATCCACCTTTATGCTGGAAATGAATGAGGTCGCCGAAATACTTGAAAATGCCACATCACGTTCACTGATAATCTATGATGAGATAGGTCGCGGCACAAGCACATTTGACGGTATGTCAATAGCAAGGGCGGTACTTGAATATACTGCGGAAAAAATAGGCGCTAAGACATTATTTGCAACGCATTATCACGAATTATCCGCATTGGAAGGCAAAGTAAAAGGCGTAAAGAATTATCTTATTGCCGTAAGAAAACGCGGTGACGATATAATATTCCTCCGTAAAATCATCAGAGGTCAGGCCGATGACAGCTACGGCATCGAGGTTGCAAAGCTTGCCGGCATACCGGACAATGTAATAGAAAACGCAAAGAACATCCTGCGCTCTCTCGAAAAGGAAATGCATCAGCAGAAAAAACAGGATACCGACAGATTTGACCGTGAATATGAACAGCTTACTTTAGCGTCAAATGTCCCTAACGAGATTTGCGAAAAACTGAAGAAGATAGACGTAAACGTTCTGTCTCCGATTGAAAGCATGAATATTCTGTATGAGCTTGTGAAACAGGCAAAAGAATAAGGAGATAAAAATGGATATCATCAAGGTGCTTCCCGAAAAAACAGCACAGCTTATTGCGGCAGGAGAGGTAGTTGAAAATCCCGCCTCCGTCGTTAAGGAACTTGTTGAAAATTCAATAGATGCAGGCGCAAAAAATATCCGTATCGAAATATCCGGCGGCGGAATCGATATGATACGCGTTTCGGATAACGGTAAGGGCATGTCGCCCTCGGATGCCGTAAACTGCTTTTTGCGTCATGCTACAAGTAAGGTGAGCACACCTGACGATATCGGTCGTCTTATAACACTCGGTTTCAGAGGTGAAGCGCTTGCCTCAATCGCCGCTGTATCAAAGGTGCGCCTTATTACACGCACGCATGATGACGATTACGGCGTTACCGTTCAGATGGATGGCGGCAAGCTTACCGAAAATGAAATAATACCCTGCAACGCAGGCACATCAATTACCGTAAAGGAGCTTTTTTACAATACACCGGCAAGAAAGAAATTCCTTAAAAGCGAGCGCGCCGAAACAAGTACCGTTGCTGCACTTATCGACAGACTTGCGCTTTCTCATTCGGATATTTCCTTTAAGTTTTCCGTTTCAGGCAAAGAGGAATTATTTACCCCCGGCGACGGAAGTCTTAAAAGCGCAATAATTGCGGTATGGGGCGCACAAACTTCGGATAAGATACTTGAAGTAATTCACAGCGGAGATATTGCAGTAAACGGTTTTGTAAGCAAACCGTTATATTCCAAAGGAAGCAGACATCTTCAGCTTTTTTATATCAACGGCAGAATCGTATCCTCAAAGCTTATTTCATCCGCTTTGGAAGATGCTTATAAAAACAGCATTATGGTAGGCAAATTCCCGGCATGCGTGCTTAATATAACCTTATCGCCTGACTGTGTTGACGTTAATGTTCATCCGTCAAAAAGCATTGTAAAATTTTCTGACGATAAAAAAATATATACGGCAGTATATAATGCCGTCCAATTTGCATTATCATCCGAAAAACAGCAATATACCGCAACCTTTGAAACTAAAAGCAAAGTTCAGACTAATGAAATTATTGCCTCAATGGACGGTTTTACGGATAAACCGTCCATTCAGCCGAAACTGATTACTGAAAAAGAAAAAATCGATACTCCCGATATTGTTATTCCGGTAAAACCGCAAAAACAGGAGCCTGTTTTTGAAATCAAAAAAGCCGATGCCGATATGGGAAAGCCCAAAATCGTTCATGCGGAAAAAGAAACGCCAAAGGTTATATTCCATGATTCGGCAAAGAAATCGGATGACGGAAAGAACAAAACAATAGAACTGGATTTAAACGATATTCCTTCTATGATAAATATTCCGAAATTCGTTGTCGAAAAGAAGGAAGAAGATGTTCCCGAAACAGAAGAGAATGCGCCGATTGAATATATCGGAGAGGTATTAAAAACCTACGTCATCGCGCAGTCTGCCGACGAAGTATATATTATTGACAAGCATGCCGCTCATGAACGCCTTATATTCGAAGAGCTTAAAAAGAACGAACAGACAATTTCAAGCCAGATGCTGCTTTTATCTCTCAACATATCAATGGACCGAGAGGATAAAAACATCCTGCTTGAAAATGCTGGTTTGCTTGCAAGGTGCGGTTTTGAAATAGAGGATGCGTTCAGAAATACAGTATCGGTTAAGGCCTGCCCGGATATACTTGCAAATGAGGATGCCGAGAGCGTTCTTTTGGAAATTGCCGAAAGTATAAGACGCGGCAAAGCACAGCCGGAAATAGATAAGATAAACAAAATCCTTGAAATAACTTCCTGCAAAGCCGCAATCAAAGCAGGGCAAAATAACGGCGAAATTGAGCTCAAAAAGCTTGTAAATGATATTTTTGCAATACCCGATATAAAATACTGCCCGCACGGCAGACCGATAATATACACGCTTACACGTAAAGATTTTGACAAATTCTTCAAAAGGATAGTTTAATATGCAAGATATGCCAATGCTATGCATTGTCGGAACTACCGCTTCTGGCAAAACCGATTTAGCCGTCGATCTGGCTTTACGTTTTAACGGTGAAATAATATCTGCCGATTCGATGCAGATATATAAAGGTTTTGATATCGGTACGGCGAAGGTGACCGAATCCGAAAAAAAGAATATACCGCATCATTTAATAGATATTATCGACGGCAATTCTTCGTATTCTGTTGCGCAGTTTTGCATGGATGCGGACAGAGCCGCCTCAGATATACTGAATAAAGGCAAACTCCCCATAATTGCCGGAGGAACGGGACTTTATATTGACAGTTTTGTTAATAACGTTCAGTTTTTCGATTTCCAGAAGGATCCAGAATATTCCGCGTATCTTGATGAGATTTGTAATAATTCCGGCAACGAATGCCTTTGGAATATGCTTAGGGAAGTTGACCGCGACCTTGCATTAACAATTCCATCCTCGAATATAAAAAGGTTAAAGCATGCGCTTGAAGTGTATCATGCAACAGGGAAGACCTATGATGTTATTGCCGCCGAATCAAAACGGCCTCCGAAATATGATTGTCTGAAAATAGGGTTAAAATACTTTGACAGAAATCTGCTTTATGAAAAAATCAATAAGCGTGTTGACATAATGATAGAAAACGGCCTTGAAAAAGAGGTAAGAGATCTGTTGAAAACAATATCTCCGGATAGTCAGGCTATGAGCGCAATAGGCTACAAGGAAATGGCACAATATATTTTGGGAAATATCGGATTTGATGAGGCGGTTGAAAAAATCAAACTAAATTCCCGACATTACGCCAAAAGGCAGATAACCTGGTTTAAGCGTGATTCTGCCGTAATATGGATTGATGTCGACAGGTGTTCTGATGTAAAAGAAACAGCGGCTTATGCGGTTGCTGAATGGTTAGGTAAAAAAGATGGAACAAAACGTTAAGAAAACTGTATCGGGTAAAATAATTGCCTTTATCGCAATAGTTTTGCTTATTGTATATCTGATTTTGCAGCTTAGTAATTTTCTTTCCAAGGATGTTAAAATAGCATCTTTGCGAGAATATGCACTTGAAGATACAACGGCAAGCAAAATGCTTATATATAAGGATGAATCTGTTATCGAATCCGGTATAAGCGGCGGCTGTGATTATCTTGTCTCAAACGGCCAGAAGGTAAGCGTAAACGAGAAAGTAGCTTACATATACAAAAACCTTGACAGCCCGGAATTATTAAACAACGTGCGTAATCTGGAATTGCAGATAGATTCATATAATGACATTCTTGACAGCGAGAGCACATTTGACTACGATATAAAAAAGCTTGACGTATCAATAGATGAAAACATAAATTCCATTCTTGACGTTGTTGACGGCGGAAGCATATCCGATTCCCTAAAGGATTTAACAGAACTTAAAAAGCTTCTTCATAAACGTGGACTTATTGACGGAAATACGGTAGACGTAGCCACAACAGCCGCCGATTTGCAGAATCAGCTGAACTCGATAATAAGTCAGAATTCCGGCTCAATGGCAACGATAACTACCAAAACTTCCGGATTCTTCTGCACGGATTATGACGGACTTGAAGGCTGCGCTCCTGTAAAAATCTCAGGCAGCATGACGGTTGACAGATTTGAAAATCTTCTCGACATGAAAACTACAACACAGGCTCCGTCGGGATATGTTGGTACGGTCGTTACCGGATTTGAATGGACTGGCGCTTTTGAAATGCCGGGAGATTATGAAATAAACAAGGACGATTTTGTTAAAATAAGGCTGTCGGATTATTCGGACGAAGCATTTTATATCCAGGTTAAAGATGTGAGTACTTCAAAGGGCGGCAATAAGATAGTTACCGTTTCGTCAAAAGAGCATCTTGACGTGCTTACATTATCACGTTTTCAGAATATGGAAGTAATAAACCATATTTATAACGGTTACCGTGTATCAAGAGAAGCGATAAAGACGGTTGACAGCACCACCGGAGTATTTGTTCTAAAAGGCCAGATACTTTCTTTTCAACCGGTTGAAGTAGTATATTCGGGAGAAGACTTTGTTATAATAACCGCTGCCGAGGGTGGCGTAATATATTCAAATGATGATGTTGTATTGACCGGCAAGAATCTGTATGACGGCAAAGTCGTATCTTCCAAACCGAGGTGATTTGTTTGAGCATAGAAAGCAATATTTCCGAAATACGCGAAAAGATAGAAAAAGCGAAAATTGAAGGAAACAGAAATGACTGCGTAACATTAATGGCAGTTACCAAAATGCATGAAGTCGATGAAATACTAAAGGCGCTTGACTGCGGTATCGACGTGATAGGGGAGAATAAAGCGCAGGAGCTTTTGCTGAAGTATCCTTATGTTAAGGACAAATGCAAAATCCACTTTATCGGTCATCTGCAAACAAATAAGGTCAAATCGATAATTGATAAAGTCGACTGCATCCAGTCAGTTGATTCGGTAAAGCTTGCAGCGGAAATAAACAAATGCGCCGCATCGATCAACAAGGTAATGGACATCCTTATCGAGGTCAATATCGGCGATGAAGACTCCAAATTCGGTATTGATGAAAAAGACGTTCCTGAATTTATCAAAGAGTTGTCTGTATATAACAATATAAAAGTAAGGGGCCTTATGACTGTTTTGCCGATTTCGGCAAGCGAATCTGAAGAAAAAAATATTCTTTTTGAAAGAATGTGGAGAATATTTATTGACAACAAAGAAAAAAAATACGATAATATATCTATGGATATATTGTCAATGGGTATGTCGGGAGATTATGAATCTGCGATTATACACGGGGCAAATCTTGTAAGAGTCGGCACCGGAATTTTCGGTGCACGAAATTATAACAAATGAGGTAAAGAAAAATGAGTTTTAAAAGTGCTATTGAAGATTTTAAAAATAATCTCGCCGGCAAAGGCGACATAGACGAAGGCGAAATGGAAGAAATGGATATCAGCGAAACTTTTAACGCTGCAGCTACAAATGCAAAGCCCCATACTCCCTCTAAAGTTTCTTCCGGCAATCCTTCCTTTATTCTTGTTCGTCCCGAAAGATTTGACGATTCCATCACCATTGCCGATTATGTAATAGAGGGCAAGACGGTCGTTCTTAACCTTGAAGCAACCGGCAAGGAGCTTTCCAGAAGAATCATAGATATTTTAAGCGGAACTGCTTACGCAGTAGGCGCGCAGATTAAAAACGTTTCCGTGGGCACATATCTTATTATTCCCGGCGGCTCCGATTTTTCCGGCGATAACAGCGATATGGTTGATACATCGTCCTTCTCCTTATAATGAATACAGTACGTCAGCTTGTTTATATACTGCTTGATGCGGTATCCACTCTTATTGTTATAAGATGTATATTGTCGTTTGTAGTTATGGCGTTCGGCGGCGATTTCATATATAAATTATACAATGCTTTTCAGAAAATAACCGATCCGATACTGCTTCCATTCAGAAAGCTATTGGAGCATATTCCGGGACTAAACAGAACACCCGTAGATTTTTCTCCAATGTTGGCTATAATTACAATTTATATCTTGCAATTTTTGTTATAAGGTGTTATAATTAGATAAAATATTGTCTTAGAAGTCCATTTTATGCATATAAAAGGAGATATGAAAATGTTAACTGCAAGAGATATCGAAGAATATCCGTTGGAAAAATCCTCATTCGGCGGCTACAAATGCGAGTCCGTTGATGCTTTCCTGGATAAAGTTGCCGCTGATTATCAGAAGCTCAGCGATGACAATGCTGCTCTCTCCAAGAAAATCTCCGTACTTGTTGACAGCATCAATAAGTACAGACAGGATGAAGAGTACATCAAAACCACTCTCGTAGAATCCCAGAAGATGGCTGCAACCACCATTGCCAATGCAAATGATCAGGCTGCCGCTATCATTGATGATGCCAATGTAACTGCTGAAGGCATCATCGCCGATGCTTCCAAGCAGGGCGAAGAAGTTGCTCAGGATTACGAGCGCAAGAACAAGATTGCTGAAGAGTATTTTGAAAATCTGAAGATTCAGATAGACTCATTCAGAAGTCATCTTATGGCTACATATAAGTCCCACATCGAAGCTATTTCCGAACTGCCTGTTTATGAAGCACCCGAACAGCCAGAGGAAGAGTTCGAAGAGGAGCCCGAAGAATTAGCCGAAGAGGCTGAAGAAGCAGTAGAAGAAACCTTCGAAGAAGCTGAAGAAGCAGTAGAATATGCAGAAGCCGAAGAAGAGGTTTTCGCAGAGGAAGCTGAGGCTGAAGCAGAAGAAATTGCCGAAGAAATATCTCTTGAAGAAGATGATGTCTTTGAAGATGTTGAAGAAGCAGAAGAAGTTATCGAAGACGCCATTGAAGAAGTAATCGAAGAGTAATCTATTTAAAATCAAGCAACCTACTGTATTCTTATATGCAGTAGGTTGTATTTTTTTAAGGAGTATTTATGGTTTTAACTTTTGCTGTTTTATTTATTATAATAGTTCTTGACCGTGTTGTAAAAATGCTTTCCGTCGCTTTTGCCGCCGATGGCAGCATTACTCTTATAAACGGCGTATTGGACTTTACCTTTTTGAAAAATACCGGCGCTGCTTTTTCAATTCTCAATAAGCACACATGGATCCTTATTTTATTGACCGTTCTGTTCTGTGCCGTGCTCTTATATATTATTTTTTCAAAAAAACTTTCCAGGTCGCTTAATATTATGCTTACCTGCGTATTGGCAGGCGGACTTGGCAATCTTTACGACAGAATAGTTTACGGCTACGTTATAGATATGTTCGAAACAAAGTTTATCAACTTCCCGGTATTTAATGTTGCGGACATATTTATTACCTGCGGCGGAATAATTTTTGTTATTCTTTTCCTTATTGAAGAATATAAAAAACAAAAGGCAGATAAAAATGCAGCATCAGACGACGATAACAAGTAATCATGTCGGCTGCCGATTGGATAAGGCACTGGCTGACTTATTTCCCGAAATTTCGAGGACGCTCATTGCAAAATTATGTGATGAAAGCAATGTTCTTGTGAACGGAAAACCGGAAAATAAAAAATATATATTTAAAGAAAACGATGAAGTGATCATAAATGTACCTGCGCCCAAATCATGCGAGGCAAAACCGCAGGATATTGATATTCCGATAGTCTATATGGATGATTACCTTGTTGTAGTCAATAAACCCAAAGGCATGGTAGTTCATCCGGCAAACGGAAATGAGGACGGTACCGTAGTGAACGCGCTTTTATCTATCTGTGAAGGTGAATTATCCGGCATCGGCGGCGTTATCCGTCCCGGCATTGTTCACCGTATCGACAAGGACACAAGCGGACTTATCGTTATTGCAAAAAATGATGAAGCACATATCGGTTTAGCCGAACAATTCAAAGTGCATACAATTGACAGAGTATATCATGCAATTGTCCATGGCAAATTCAATGAAAAAAAGGGAACGGTAAATGCACCGATTGGCAGAAGCACAAAAGACAGAAAAAAGATGGCTGTTACGGAAAAAAACTCCAAAAATGCCGTTACTCACTATGAGGTTATTGAGGAGCTTGGGCAATATTCATACATTAAATGCGTTCTTGAAACGGGACGTACTCATCAGATAAGAGTTCACATGGCAAGCATTGGTCATCCCTTGATCGGGGATACCGTTTATGGAATGAAGAAAGATATTTTTTCTTTAAACGGGCAATGTCTGCATGCAAAGGTGCTTGGCTTTACACATCCGCATACCGGCGAAAAAATGTATTTTGATAGCGATTTGCCCGAATATTTTACCGATATATTGACAAAACTTAAAAATAAGAGTTATAATTAAGAAAATGAATGGGGCGCTGTCTGAAACCGACGGCTGAGATTAAATACGGAAGTATTTTAACCCTTATAACCTGATGCGGATAATGCCGACGAAGGGATAATATCGTTATCTTCCCACGCGGTATTTATCGCGTGGGATTTTTATTTAAAGGATGCATAAAAAATGGTGAAATCTAATTTAAGGAAGCTGACCGAATGCGCAATAATGATTGCAGCCGCAACGGTTTTAAGCTTTAT
>JAZRWQ010000095.1:0-7910 GCA_045599805.1 Eubacteriales bacterium
CGGATATTTGCGATAAATACGATTTCGACAAAGTTTCAAAAATAGTATTGGGCGGCACTACAAGGCAAAATTCCGTTGCAAACGGAATAAAAGAATTGAGTCCAGAAACAAAATATATTTCTATACACGATGGCGCACGTCCCTTCGTTTCCCCTGCCCTTATTGACAGAATAAACAGATGTGCATATGAATATAAAGCCGCCGCACCCGGTCTCAAGGTTGTTAACACCGTGAAAATGACGGATAAGAATTCTTTCATAAAAAAGACTGTTGATCGTGAGTCGTTAAGACTTATTCAAACGCCACAGGCATTTGACATAAAGAAATATCGTTCTTATCTTCAAAATGCCATTGAAAACGGGAATGAATACACCGATGACTGTCAGCTGTTTGAAGCAAAAAGGCAGAAGGTTGCACTTATTGACGGCGAGCAAACAAATATTAAAATCACCTATGATGAGGATTTGCCGTATGCTCGTTTTATTGCATCTTCAATAAATCTCGGAAAGGAAAATACACAATGAGAATCGGTACGGGATATGACGTTCACAGGTTAATAAAAGACAGAGAACTTATTTTGGGTGGTGTGCGGATACCATATGAACTGGGACTTGACGGACATTCGGATGCCGATGTGCTTGTTCACGCAATAATGGATGCCATGCTCGGTGCGCTTGCGCTTGGTGATATAGGAAAACATTTTCCGGATAGCGACGATAAATATAAAGGCATTTCAAGTTTAAAATTATTGGAATACTGCGCGAAACTGATTGAAGACGAAGGATATAAAATCGGTAATATTGATTCAACAGTAATTGCGCAGAAGCCGAAATTAGCCGCATATATTCCGCAAATGCGTAAAAATATTGCAGATACATTAAAATGTGATATAGATCGGATAAGCGTTAAAGCGACAACCGAAGAGCATCTTGGATTTACAGGACGACTGGAGGGTATTTCGGCGCAGGCGGTATGTATTTTAGAGGTTTTATAAATACTTTAAATATATACTTGAAAACACACCTCAAGCTATGTAAAATAATAATATAAAGAATATTAAGGAGACACAGAAAAAATGACCAATAACATTATCATTGAAACATCCGCAAGACACGTACACGTAACCGAAGCCGATCTTGAAACCCTTTTCGGTAAAGGCTATAAGCTTACCCCGAAGAAAGATCTTTCTCAGCCCGGACAGTTTGCCTGTGTTGAAAAGGTTACCATCGTAGGCCCCAAGAAAGAAATGCCCGGCGTAAGCATCCTCGGCCCCTGCAGAAAAGAAACTCAGGTTGAAATTTCCCTTACCGATGCCCGTTCAATCGGCATCTCAGCTCCTATCAGAGAATCCGGCGATCTTGAAGGCTCTGCAGGTTGCAAGATAGTTGGCCCCTGCGGTGAAGTTGTTCTTGAAAAAGGCGTTATTGCAGCAAAGCGTCATATTCATCTTTCCGAAGAAGAAGCTAAGGAAAACGGCGTTGTTGACAAGCAGATAGTTAAGGTTGAAATCAACTCCGCTGAACGTTCTCTTATATTCGGCGACGTTGTTATAAGAGTAAGCAACAAATACAAAAACGCTATGCATATTGATACCGATGAATCCAACGCAGCTTGCCTTAAAGGCAATGAAATGGGCACTATCATTAAGTAAAACCGGCAAAAATTAAGAGCAGACCTTGTGTCTGCTCTTTTTTTACAGCATTTTTTCAAATTCGTCTTCGGATATTATTTTAATACCGAACTGATTTGCTTTATCAAGCTTGCTTCCGGCATCTTCGCCTGCAAGCACGATGCTTGTTTTTTTCGAAACACTTCCCGAAACCTTTCCGCCGCGTTTTTCTATCAGCTCCGATGCCTCATCGCGTGTGTATTTTTCAAGACGTCCGGTGAGTACGAATGTCATTCCTTCAAATTCAAGATTTACGCTGTCATCCTGATACTCCATATTGACACCGAAGGATTTGAGCTGATTTACCATATCAACGGATTCTTTTAAAGAAAAATAGTTTATGATATTATCGGCTATTACCTCTCCGACCGTATCGATTGAAACAAGATCATCTTTGCTTGCGCTTAGCAGCGCATCCATGGTTTTAAATCTCTTTGCAATAAGTTTTGCGGTTTGTTTGCCTACATTTCTTATTCCCAAAGCAAAAATCACACGGTCAAGCCCGACGGATTTGGAATCGTCTATTGCTTCTTTAAGATTCAAAGCGGATTTTTCGGCAAGTCTTTCAAGCTCGGCAACCTTTTCAAAATCGAGATTATATAAATCGGCAGGTGTTTTTATCATGCCGCTTGCAATGAACTTATCTATGATCGCCGGGCCGAGGCCGTCAATATCCATGGCATCCTTTGATGCAAAGTGAATAATATTTCTTATAAGCTGTGCAGGGCAGGAAGGATTTGTGCATCTGATTGCAACTTCATCTTCTTCTCTGAAAACCTTTGCGCCGCATGACGGGCAATACTCAGGCATCTGATACGGCAAAGCATTTGCGGGCCTTTTTTCGGAAACAACACGCACTATTTCGGGAATGATATCCCCTGCTTTTCGAACTATCAGCGTATCGCCTATTCTTATATCCTTAGATGAAATGAAATCGGCATTATTAAGAGTGGCCTTGCTTACGTTGGTTCCCGCAAGGCGTACCGGCTCCAATACCGCATTGGGAGTAAGCACACCGGTTCTGCCCACCTGAATAGTTATATCAAGAAGACGGCTTTCTTTTTCTTCCGGAGGATATTTATATGCAAGTGCCCATTTGGGACATTTGGATGTTGAACCGAGTTTCTCACGGTGATTATAGTCATTGACCTTTATTACCGCACCGTCGATATCAAATTTCAAATCACCCCTACTCTCGCCTATTGCCTCAATACCTTTAATGACATCATCCATGGTATTGAACGGACCGTAAACAGTATTAACGTCAAAGCCGAGCTTACCCAGCTTTTCAAGTGTACTTTTGTGTTCGGTATCGGTAAATCCGTCTGCTCTCTGCAGATTGAATATGAGTATATCAAGGCCGCGTTGTGCAGCTATTTTTGAGTCAAGCTGACGTAATGAGCCGGCTGCGGCATTTCTCGGATTTGCGAATAAGGGCTGACCGTCATCAAGTCGCTGCTCGTTCAATTTATTAAACTGATCGTGATGCATGTAAACTTCGCCGCGTACTTCAAGATACGGTATCGGCTCGGAAAGCTTTAACGGAACGGTTTTGACCGTTTTTAAATTCTCGGTTACGTCTTCACCTATAAGGCCGTTGCCGCGAGTAGAACCTCTTTTGAAGATGCCGTTTTCATATTCAAGAGATGCCGACAAGCCGTCGATTTTTGGTTCAAGAATGTATTCCGGTGAGTCAATTACTTCGCGAACTCTTTTGTCGAAAGCGTATAGTTCATCATAGGAAAAGGCATCCTGAAGACTTTGCATGGGAACGGTATGCTCCACCTGCTCAAATCTTTCCTGCACCTTGCCGCCTACGCGTTGTGTGAGTGAATCAGGCAGACGGTATTGTGGATGTGCTTTTTCAAGATTTACAAGCTCTCTTAACATCATATCGTATTCGTAATCGGATATTTCGGGAGCATCGTCATCGTAGTATTTTTTTGCGTAATACTCTAATTTGTCATTAAGTTGTCGCATTTGTTCTTTAACGTCCATATTAAACCTCGGTCAAGAATAATTATTTATGTCATCCCACAGGTCCTGACTTATTCGGTCATCGCCAACATTGGTGTAGCTTTCCGGAACATTTCCCAAAAGAATAGATTCACCCAGTACGATTCCGGTATTTACCTCGGAATATTCAGTATATGTCGGAAGAACTATTCCTATTGTAGCGGTAACGCTGAGTATAAGTTGATGCCTCGTCTGATTGATGCCGGCAGCTGCAAAGCTGTTTTGTATATCTGTTTCAACATATCCTACCGGAGATAAGGTTATATTGATTTTGGGACCTTTATGCGAAAATAATTCGCTGCTTATTACATCCCCGAGATATATGCTCAACGTGGTATTATCCATTTGCGATATTTTATTTACGATTGCAACGGATAATTTTGATTTAAGCTGATTGATTTTCAATGAGTCGGTTTTAAGGGATGTAACCCGATTTTCGTTATCAAATGTAAATGTAACGATATCTTCGTATCCCATATCAAGTTTTGCGAGTTCATCCTCAACGGCAGAATTTATCGCATGAGTTGCAATGGATTTTGCTCTTGCATTGGCAATCGGATATATCATGGGACGAAGACGAAATATGATTATGTATATAAAACCAGAAATAAGCAGGATAAGAGACAAAGCGCAAAGAAAGACTATCATTTTAATTTTTCCGTTATTTTTGCTTCTTATTATCCTGTTTTTCACCCATATCACCCCTACATTATATGCGGGCGGTGAATAAATTACAATGGCAGAATAGATCCGATATCCGTTAACGGATATTTATCCGAATACTCAATATGAATTCCATAGCCTGATGCAAATTTCTTTATCTTATCATAGTCGGGATGTGAGGATATATTGCCGTAAAAGTAAAGTGTATCATTACTTATTTTGCCGGAGCAGCCGCCGATAAACCCGTAATCATAACCCGGCAGAAGTATATACCCCGGCTGTATCAGCAATACATCTATGTCATTTGATACTGCAAGCTCGAAAATCCCATTGTCTGAAGTTATTATGGCATTCTGCGTCACTACACATATTGAGCATTTGGAATAACCCTGACGCGATTTAATTGCGATAATACCCATATCCGAGGCTGTTTTCAAAATCGTTTTATCGGTATACTCTGTATGGCAAATCATTTTGTTGCCGAGAATACATACATTATAAGCGATATTGTATGGATATTTTTCTTTAAGCTCACTGCTTCCGGGAATGATTTGCGCATCGGGCAGTTTGTTTTTGTAATAATCACACAGTGATGGCGGACATACAAATATATTTTTACCCAAATGGACAATCTGCATGTCGGCGTGCATTGATTCAGGTGCGGCAAGACCGGAAATTTTTTTTGCCGGTATTATCTTCATGCCGCCCGGAGTCAGCCCGTACGGATCGTTCATTATCGCAATTTCGGATTTTCTGTCCGGTAAATTCGGTGTTGAGATATAATTCATTCAGTCACTTCTTAAACAGTCCACCGGATTCAACGCGGCGGCTTTTTTTGCAGGATATACACTAAAAATAATACCAATAATACCGCAAAAAAGCAAGGCAAAAATAGCAGTTATTGCATCAACTTTTATATTTATTTTTAAAATTTTACCAATAATATTAACGGCGATGCTGCTTATACCAAGTCCGATAAGTCCGGATATCAGCGAAATGAGCGATGCCTCGGCGATAAATTCGTTTTTTATCCTGCCTGGAGAGGCACCGATAGACAGCTTTATGCCTATCTCCTTTTTGCGTTCCTGAACATTTGAAAGCATTACCGACATTATTCCCGCGCCTGCAACTATCAGTGATACTGCGGCAACGGCTGATATGATCAGCGTCAGTTTTTCCGTTATATCTTTTATCTGGCTCTCCTGCGCAGATATATCGCGTATTTCATATCCGCTTATATCCTTATACTCGGAAATGCTTTTCATTAAGACATCTTTTATGTTTTCATCGGCAGATGAATCAAGTGACAAAACAACGCCGGAATATGAACTGCTGCCCTGAATTTTGTCTATTAACGTATAAGGCAAATAAATATTTCCTGATGCATATGTTTTGACGATTGAACCTATCGGCGATTCATTGGAGATTACGCCGACTACCTCTACCCTTTCAGATGTTCCGTCAAGGCTTACATTGATTCTTTTGCCAACAATGTTTTCTCTGCCGTATATTTTTACTGCGGTTTCATTATCGATCAGGCAAACAGAGCTTGAGGAATATATTTCTGCTTTTGTAAATGTTCTGCCGAATTTAAGTGTGGAATCGGCAATGGCATCGGTATTATCTGTAAAACCAACGGCAAAACCCTTAATTTCTTTTGCATCGATTCCGTATTTTGCGCTTGTATAGATAAGCGGCATGGTTGATTTTATTTCGGGGAATTGCGATGACATATACTCTATATCGCTTTTTGAAAGCTTACCTTCAAATACGCTTTTACCGTTGACCGGCGCGGTTATTATAACCCCGTCAAAACCGAGTTTTGAAAATAAACCGTCAATCTCATCGGCTCCGCCGTATCCTACCGAAAAGACAGTTGTAACGGCAACAGTTCCCAGAATAATACCAATTGCCGTAAGAAAGCTTTTTAATCTGTGTCTGAAGATATTTTTTAACACTATTCCAATCATTCTTTTATTTTAACTCTTTCGCCCTCTTTTAAATCATTTTCGGATAGTATAACACCGATATTTTCATTAAAATCATTAAGTTTGACTTTTCGTGATGATATATATTCACAGTCGATGTATTCTTTCGATATTTTGCCGTTAACCATAGTATATATATATTCGCTTCCGGTCTCATCCTGATGTATCGCATCTGTCGATAATATCACAGCGTCTCTGTCGATTCCGGTGCAAATTTTGCAATTTGCAGAAAAACCGGAAATAATATCGGAATCGGGGTTAATAATCGAAACGACTACATCAACACTTGATGTCTCTCCGGAAAGTAAAACGGCATTTGCCTTTGATGCTATTGATGTTACTTTCCCTTTGTAGCTGTGTTTCAGTCCCAAACCACTTACCGTAACGCTCTGCCCTGTTTTTACTTCATCTATTTTATCTTCGGAAATACGGCAAAGAACCGTAACATCACCGTAATCACTTACGACAAATGCCGGTAATGCAACTCCGGTATTCTCGCCTTCTCTTACGTTGATTTTTGTTACAACACCGTCAACGGGCGATTTGAGTTGTTTTGTATCCTGTACAACAGATGTGTATTTTGAGAGCATTTTAAGCTTTACTCCGTCATAAATATCAGATATGCCGCTGTCATCAATTAGTTTTGCAAATGCAGAAGCGTATCTGTTATATAGATCATTTTCATAATTTTCAATTCCCGCCATAACCGGAGATGCAAAGTCATTATTTTTTACCCAGGCAAGAGTTTCATCCTTGGAAACCTTATCCCCTTCTTTTACGTATATGCTTTCGACATCCGATGAAAGTGACGGGAAAACGCCGTACTCCGTTATATTTATCGTGCCTGACACAGAAACATAATGTGAAATATTTTCTTTTTCCGTATATGTTATTTTAATTTCCGGCAATGTATTTACGGCAATTTTACCCGCAAAACCGATTACGGCAACGAAAAGATATGTCATCAGAAACAGATTTCTGTAAACCTTCAATAGTATCACCCCGATTATATTTTTACTGAATATATTAAAAATAAACCGCAGTGAAAAAATAAAAGGCATCTTTATGATGCCTTAGTATTTTTATGACCGGATATAATGGGAATATGCGAAATAATTGCCGCCGCGATTAGTGTGATTATCAGTTCGGGAAGCATGAAAGAGCCGTTATAGACTATTGACCATGTAAATGCCGAATACCCTTCGCCTGCCCATGTGCCGAATAAAAGATAGCCGGAAATGAAATGCATAAAAAAACGTACGGGAAGTGCCATGGCGGTACTTATTATCAATCCGTATTTCTTTTTGCAAAATAGTCCGCTGATGCCCAGGCATCCGAAAGCTAAAAGATAATCAAATAATATTGAGCCGATAAATACAACAGGTGTAAGGCCCCATGAAGCTATTTCGCCGATTTCTATAAGAAGCTGAATTACGGCATATGTGAATGAGGCAATAAAACCGAATTTTGCGCCGTTGCGATATCCGGCAAGCAGTATGGGCAGCATGCTTACAAGGGTTATCGATCCGCCGAGAGGCAGTTTGTATATTTTTATAAAGCTTAAAAGCGTTGCG
>JAZRWQ010000096.1:0-17413 GCA_045599805.1 Eubacteriales bacterium
ATTGGAGGTTATTGCGATAGAAAGGGACTTTTTCCAATGCATACCGCAGGAATAGTAAATGCCGTAAGTCTTTTTATTTCGCTCGACCGACAGAAGGTTATATCCTGCCACACCGATGATAAGCAGCGCGGTTGTTATGTAAAGATGTATCTCATACTCGGAATTGCCGCTTTGGTAGTAGTCATCATATGCGTCGGCTATATCCTTAAGATCGAATACCGGGCCGTATCTTTCATATGCCTTGCGATAATACTCTATATCCTTTGTTCCGTCGGGGAACAAAAGTATTCCGGCACTTGGTCCCATATAATTTCCGAAGAAACACCTATCGTTTTTATATAAAACAGGGCAGTATATCATGTATGTGTCCTTTTGCAGAGGAAATGCACTTTCAACTCGCGGCGGATAGCCGCCGCCTGCATAAACCCTTGTATTTTTATCCAGTATACCAACGATTTTCATATCAAAGGTGTCAATACCTTCAAAATCATAGTATGCTATCCTGCCGTTTTCCATAACGGGAGTCGCAGCTGCCATATCTTTCACAAAAGCAGAACCTTTTATAATATCTCCGCATTTTATACCAAGCCCTTCGGCAATTATCGGAGAGACTACAACGGGAATGGTACTGTCCTTTGCGATATCCACCCCATCTTTCCATTCCTCAAGCCATACGCCTTCGCTTAAATTTATAGAATGAATATTATCTATAAGATAAGGCGAAAGGGCGTGCAGTCCCATCGTTGTCGGAAGGCCGCAGTCCGATTTTGTTAACTGCATATATACATCCCTGCCGAAGATAAACGATGCCTGAGATATCGTTCCCCACCCGTTAAGGCCTTCCATTTCAGCTACGGACGCTATTGCTTCATCCGCCAAAGGGGTGTGCTCCAGGTTGTCGCTGTAACTGCCCTTTGAATGGACGTCATCACCGAGCTCTATACTGTAACCGCATATATAGACATCCGCGCCATTGGTCATTTTTCTTGCTATTCTGCTGTTTGAGCCGATTTGAAATTCAAAGGTGCAGACATAGGCAAAGGAAAAGGCAACGAGAATGACCTGCATCAAAATAAGTATCTCGCTGAAAACGCTGCCGCTGTAATTCTGTAGAATAAGATACAGCTTTTTGTTCCTTCCTTTTTTCAGAAGACCGCCCAAAGGTACTATCGGCTCTTTTTGATTATACTTATTACGAATAACACCTATCTGGCAAACCGTAACGTATAGCAATGAAACAACAAGCATTACGGCAAATATGGCGACAAACTGACCTGCGCCGTAATACGAAACGCTGTTTTCAATACCCGTAATTCGTATAAACAGCTTTGAGAGGAAAAAGCCGCAGGTATATGAGGGAATGAGATATATTACTATCTCCAATGCCCGTATTTTTACAATGTCCGATATCGATGCGCCGAGAGACATAAACAGCATACTTTCATCTTTATCCTGCTTTATCACAAAGGCTGTCAACGCAAGGGTATTTATAAGGCTTACGATGGAGATAAAGATATATATCAAAAACTTGGAAACAAAGCGGAAGCCGTAAACGGATTCGGCGGCGTTCATCGCCTTTTCCTCCAAAACTATCTGACATCCCGAATGTTCGGCGCAGTAGTCTGTAAGCTCGTTTGAAAATCTGTTCTTCTCCATCGGGGTTATTGAATTGCCGAACTTTATTCTGAAAACCTCTCCCTCGTAGGCGCCTTTAACAAAATCGGCATAGGAGATAAAGGCGGCGTCCACATCCCTTACCGACATATCATAGTCATCCTCATTACGGCGTATCAGATCTTCGCCTACTTTCACTCCGGCAGCGGTATAATCCTCCAAGGTCATGGCACGGGAGCTGTAATCGTCATCGAAATATGCCAAAGAAGAATAGAACCCGCATATGATATATTTATTATCCTTTATGTAATATTCATCGCCAAGCTCATAGCCCTCACCCAAGGTGTCATAGGGCAATACCACACCACCCGATTTCACCCATTCACCGTATTCCAGCTTCAAGGGACGGTCATAGGCGTTTATGCCGATAACATCCATATCCTTAAACTGCGTGCTTACCACGCTGAAGAATTCGACCTTGCCGCTATGATCGGTGATATACTGCGCCATATCAACATAGCCCGAGCTGTCAAGCATGACTGCGCTGTAATCCAACGCCTTTTCTATCTTATCGTAACCGCTCAGAGACTTTGACAGGAAAATGCTTTGAGAAATATACAGATTAAGTGCCAAACTGCTCACGGTTATGCCAAGCAAAAGCAAAACGGCAATAACGGTTTTCGTGCAGATCATCTTGCGGATATTCTGAAAGCTTATTTTGAAAATTTTCATACTATTTCACCAATTCATATACGTTATCGCCCGGCAGAACGGCGATCGGGAATGAATTGTATACGGTTTGTTGTTCGGATTTTTGGTTGTATCCTCCGTCATTAATATTTGCGTGATATCTGCATTGCAAATACGCATCAACGGTAAAAGGCACTCCGGCACACCCGTCAATCACCGTGGTTTGATATTTTTGTGAGTTATATTTGCCATGCTCAAATTCATTTTCCTCAAAAGCTTTTACTGAAAAACCAACTGTAGCAATTCCATTCTCCACCATAACGGGAATCTCTATGCAACTGCTGCTTTTCCACAACCGACTAAGCAAAAAATATCCGTAAGCGGGTTCTTCGGGATATTCCGTATTTATGTTTGCCGCCATTCTTTCCTGCAAAGTTTCCATTGGCAATAAAGACTTCGAAATCGCTTTTGAAACAGCTTTAGGATTAGTGCTTTGCCATTTACTGCCGTATAGATCTCTCGGCATCGATTCAGCGGCTTTCATCAAATCTGCGTCCGAACCCACATCGGCAACGGCATAAATACTGCAGCGCCATACAACCTCTTTGGTGAGGTCCATTTTGGAAACATCCGCATATTTATCATTGAAATAATATTCCATCGCCTTGTCAACGTCCTGAATAACAGCCCCGCTTTTATCGTACTTAACCTTAACACCTATGCTTTTCATAGCGTCTTCGTAGCTTATATTGTTATTTGCAAAGAAGAAATAATACATATATCCGCCACCCTCGACCTTGCATACAGTGTAGTAGCAAAGGTCGTTCACCTTTCTGAAAAAGGCTATGGGAAATGCGTTTTCATTGAGGTATTCGGCTGTAAACTTCTCCGGCTGAGAAGGATATCTTACACAAACACCATAACCGTCCTCCATAAGCGCATACGGGATTGTGGGAGCTATCTCATCTATAGGCGCACTGTTGTTTATCGGCGGAAACCATTTTTCGCCCTTTATTGTCTTTTCAGATTTCACCTTCGGGATTTCTATTTCATCCCTATGGTAATTGTCACTGTGCCAAACCTCGCCGTAAGCCTTCTCTAATTTCTTTTGAAAGGCTACTACCTCGGGACTTTCATTTGTGTAAAAGTCGCTTTCTGAGCCGATGTCGCGCAATTCATCCATAAGATCGTCGCTCTGCTTTATTTCCTGTTTGCCGCAGCCGGCAACAAAGCATAAACATACTGCGCATATCAGTAATATAACTCTTTTTTTCATGTTACATTCTCCCTTGTATTGATACAATTTCCGTTGTCAATAACTATTGCGCTGATTTCTTATTGTGAAAATATGTCGCTTTACTATATATAGAGGTTATCAAAACGGATCACCTGTGTCAATGCTTTCTGCAAAAGTGCAGCGATAAGATGCAAAAGTGCAGATAAATCCGTATAAAGGCATAAAAATAAGCCTGACAATTGTCAGGCTTACTTTTTTACCGTCAGACCGAGAATGCTTTTGCTTTCTCGGTATTGATCGCGGATATTTTATTATGCGTTCTGTTCTTCTTCGTCGTCTTCCTCTTCGTCGTAGCCCTTACCGGGATGGAAGTGCTTTTTGAAGTGGAGCTTGGTGCGCTTGATAACGACGCCGGACAGAGCGAGCAGAGCTATGAGGTTGGGGATCGCCATGAAGCCGTTAAGGGTATCTGCGATATCCCATGCCAGCTGCATTTCAAGGGTGGAGCCCAAAACGATAACGAGGATGAATACTACCTGATAGATCTTAACAGCCTTTGTGCCGAAGATGAACTCGAAGCAGCGGGTGCCGTAGAGCGACCAGCTGAATACGGTGGATAAAGCAAAGAGGGTAAGACCGACGGCAACGATAAGGGAGCCTGCCTTGTTGCCGAAGAGGGTACCGAAGGAAGCGGAGATAAGCTCGGGGCCGCCGCCGCCGCCCCATTCAACCTGAACGCCGCCTCTTGCGATAGAGGTGAGCAGTACAAGAGAGGTCATGGAGCAGATGATGATGGTATCCATGAAAACTTCGAATACGCCGTAGAAGCCCTGTCTTACCGGGCTCTTCTGAGAGGTTGCGGCGTGTGCGATGGGAGCAGAGCCGAGGCCTGCCTCATTGGAGAAAACGCCGCGGCCAACGCCCTTCTGGATGGTCTTCATAACGGTAATGCCGAATACGCCGCCCAGAGCAGCTCTGGCGGAGAAGGCACCCTTGAAGATCATTGCGAATGCGGGGCCGATATATTTGCCGTTGAAAATGATAATGGCAAGAGAGCCGAGGATATAGATAACAGCCATAACGGGAACGAGCTTTTCGGTGGTGGAGCCGATGCGCTTGATGCCGCCGAACAGAACGAGACCTACGATGATGGCGATGATAACGCCGATAACGATGCTGGCATAGGGAACGTTCTGACCGAATATTGCAACGGTATGAGCATTAACGTTGCCGCCGAAGGTATCAATGGCATTGTTGATAGAGGAGGCAATGGTGTTTACCTGAGTCATATTGCCGATACCGAAGGAAGCCAGAGTGCCCAGTACGCAGAATACTATGCCCAGCCAGGTCCATGCCTTGCCCAGACCGTTCTTTATATAGTACATCGGGCCGCCTACCCAGTCGCCCTTGCTGTTTCTTTCGCGGTATTTAACAGCTAAAACAACTTCGGAGTACTTGGTAACCATGCCGAACAGAGCGGAGATCCACATCCAGAATACGGCACCGGGGCCGCCTGCGATGATAGCGCCGGTTACGCCGGCGATGTTGCCGGTACCAACCGTGCCCGCAAGTGCGGTGGTGAGCGCCTGGAAGGGGGAAACCTCGCCCTTGCCTACGTCATATTTTTTGAAAATTTTGCCCAGAGTGCTTTTAATTATGTAGCCGAATCTGCCGAACTGGAAGAAGCCTACTCTTACGGTGAGGTATATGCCCGTGCCTACAAGCAATACCAGCATTACGGGGCCCCATGCAAAGCCGTTTAGCTTTGCTACGATGTCGCTGAATGTCATAGCCATTCTCCTTTGGATTAAAATAAAAAAAGGGCAGATAAAGCTGCCCTTAAAAGCAAAACACTTTTATACATTTTATAATAAGTTAAATGTTATGTCAATATATTTTTTTCTATCTGTTCATAAATGCTTTGTATTCAAGCATTTCGCTGACGGTAAGGAATATGTATCCCTGTTTTTTCAGCTCACCGATAGCTTCATCTGCGGCATCCACCGAGGTCGGGTACAGATCGTGCAATAAAATGATATCACCGTTAGAGGTATGCGAAAGAATGTGATTGCGTACCGCGTCTTTATTCCTTACGCTCCAGTCCTGCGGATCCACCGACCATAAAACAACGTTCATGCCGTGGAAGGGATCGCCCTTTGACCATATTCCTCCCGGCGGACGGAATACGACCGGCGTTTTGCCGCCTGCGGCGGTAATAAGGTTATTGCAGTTGTTTATGTTCTGCCATGCGGCATCTTCGCTCCATGAATCGTCCAGATAGCTGTGGTCGGACGAATGGTTGCCTATTTCGTGGCCGCGCGCGGATATCTCGGCTATCGTATCGGCGTGCGAATTTACCATATATCCTACTACAAAGAAGGTGGCTTTCGCTCCGTGCTTGTCAAGTATATCCAGAAGACGCGGCGTGTTGCCGCTGGGACCGTCGTCAAAGGTGAAGGCAACGAACTTGTCGTGCCCGTGCTCGGCAAGCTCTCTCCAATCGCCGGCATCTTCTTTGCGGGTAACGGTTATTTTGTACTCGGTAACGCTTTTCCCGCTCGGCGATACGGACTTTATAAGTACAACGCTTTGTCCGTGGGGCAAATCGGTGTTCCCGGTTATATCAACCGTGCCGTCCTCCTCCTCGGGCAGCGCTTCAAGCTGTATTTCCGAGGTGAAATAGTCAACAGCGGCCGTGTATTCGGTTACATCGGGCGAAAACTGCGGTTCAAGCGGAGTTTCCGCTGTCAGACTTTTAAGCGCGCTTACGTCGCTAAGCTCTCTTTCAACGCTGAGCTTATATGTGTTGGTGTCATCATTGGCATTTGTTACGGTTATCGTAACCTCATTCTCGCCGACCTTTAATTCCTCGCCGCCGCTTACCGTAACGGTAAGCTTATCGTTGGCTTTCGGCGCAACCTCAAGTTTTTTGGTATCAAAGGGTACTTTTGAGTGGTATCTCAGTATCTCGGGGTCAAAAATCGGATCGGTAAACAAATCGGTGCCTAAGGTGTCAAGCACCGGCTCGGGCGCGGTCAGCAGCTTCAGCCCGAAAAACAGGCAGGCGCATATAAGCAGCACTGCCGCTATTATGATCGGTATTGCCTTTTTCATGTTTTACCTCCTCCGACAAATTTCTGCACTTATTATATATTACTACTTTTTATAAGTAAATTCAATAGATACCTTTTTTAATTTTCCGGTTGACAATCTCATTTTCTCTTGTTATAATGTATAAACGCGATACGTTAGATATCGCCGTTACGGAGAGATATCGAAGCGGTCATAACGAGGCGGTCTTGAAAACCGTTTGGGAGCAATCCCACAAGGGTTCGAATCCCTTTCTCTCCGCCATTTAAAAACCCTATAAACTTTATATATAGCGGCACCATGGAGAAGTACTCAAGTTGGTGACGAGGCGCCCCTGGTAAGGGCGTAGGTCGGCTAAACCCCGGCGCGAGGGTTCGAGTCCCTCCTTCTCCGCCAAAAAAAGACACCGGAAGGTGTCTTTTTTTTGCGGAGAAGGAGGGACTCAATGAAATTCGTTCCTTCGGAACGAGTGAAATATTGCTTCGCAATATGAAATACGCTTCGCGTATGAAATATGCCTGCGGCATATTAAGGAACGAATTTTATTTCACATCCGGCGAACAGCCGGATATTTCATAACGGCGTATGCCGTTATTTCATATCGCCTGAGCGATATTTCATTATTTCCATCTGGTAACGGAATTGTGATTATGCTATAATAAAACAAAATGAGGTGGTATTTTGAAAGAGAACAAATTAGTTGACGAATCCATGAATTTTGCAGTTAAGGTATTAAAACTGTGCGAAAAGATAAGCGGTCATTATTCCATGGTAAACCAGCTTGAACGCTCGGCTACGAGTATCGGCGCCAACATCCGAGAGGCAAACTATGCACACGGGAAGCCGGATTTTATTGCTAAACTTCAAATTGCACTTAAAGAATGTTATGAGACCGAATACTGGATAGAGCTTTTTGTGAAAGCTGATATAATGGATAAATCGGATGCGATTGATATTTATAATCAGTGCGGAACTATCCGACGTATCCTTATATCTTCCATAAACACAGCCAAAAATCAATGACATACAGAGTAATATATATTACATCATATCGCCGATAGACGGTATATCATTAAAAAGTAAAATCCTGTAAAAATGGTTACAAAATGGTTACAAAATGGTTACAAAACGGTTACAAAATCGGCATAATTAAAAAAGTTTTTCCGGTAGCACACCGAAAGTATCGCAAGGGGGATTGACGAAAAATCAAGGGCAGGTTAGAATAATTACGGAGGGGATATTATGAAAAAATGCACCGCATTTTTACTTGCTTTGATTACGCTTTTAGTCTTTGCCGGATGCGCGAAAACGGTAACACCCGAGCAGTCGGAAGAAGAGAGCGTTTTGGAAAGCGAAAGCATTTCCGTTGAGACAAAAAAGGATACTCTTGCCATTTGCATGAGCTCGGTGGAGCATCCCGCACATCGCCTTGTTCAGTACGGCTTTATCAAAACTGCGGAGGAACTGGGGTATAAAACAAAAATAGTCGGCCTTAAAGAGGGCACGGATGCAGAGCAGGTTGCCGAATGGAAAAAGGTGCTTGATGATGAAGATATCGCCGGCGTTGCCGTATGGACGGGTTTGGATATCCACCATGATTTTCTGAAAGAGTGCCATGAAAAGGGACTTCACGTTGCCGTGCCGTATAATTATCAGAATTACGAAAAAGCCCACGAATTTGTCGATTATAACCCATTTCGTGATAGGTTTCACGATACCGATGAGGGCATAATCGCGGCGGAATTTTTAATGCAGAAGCTAAGTGAAAAGGGCATAACCGAGGGCAGTATCGGTGTAATGATTAACGGTGGTACGGGCAGTCAGGTTGATTTTGCTTGTGAAAATTTCAGAGAAACGATGGTAAACGGCGGGTTTACCCTGTATGATACGTGGTGGGAACCTCCTGCAATAGAAGAGGGAGCGAATAAAGTAGAAGAATATATAATTCAATATCCCGATATGATAGCCGCATTTGCCGATTCTGCAACCGGCGCGAAAACCTGGACGAAGGCAATAAAGCGCACGGGCAGAGAAGACATCATTGTTATGACCTATGCAAGCGGTCTGACTGTGGATGACTATCTTGCGGATTATTATATCATCGAGCCGCTTTATGAAGCAGGCGTTGAAGCCGCCAAGGGTCTTGCCGCGCTGAATGATGGCAGGGTTTTCGCGTCGAAAGATGAATGGCAGCCCCTTCTTCCCATAAACATAGTGGATAAAGAGGGCTACGCCGAATACGAGGCGCGTTATAACGAAGCGCAGGCATATTTCGCACAGTAAGCTTTTTGGCTATTTCATTAAATTATTGTCCGAACAGTAGACAAATCGATAAAAATATAATATACTATTTATATTATGATTATATCAGATGTTACAGCGAGGTAATAAAAATGTATAATTTCGATCCGGCTTGCAGAATGGCAGATGTTCAATCAGATATCCGCGGCCCTCTTTTTGAGGAGGCAAACCGTATGCAGGCGCAGGGGATCCCCGTTATGAAGCTGAATACCGGCAACCCCGGCAACTTCGGGTTCGATATGCCCGACAGCGTAAGACGGGCGCTTGTGGAGAATGTGGATAAAGCAACGCCTTACTGCGATGTAAAGGGTATGCCAAATGCGCGTGAGGCTATCCTGCGCTACCATATAAATAAGGGCTTTTCCGGTATCACTGCCGATGATATCTTTATCGGCAACGGCGTAAGCGAGCTTGCCTCCATGGTCGGCAACGTATTGTTCGATCCGGGTGATGAGGTGCTTATCCCCACACCGAGCTATTCCTTGTGGACGAATGTGACCTACCTTGCAAGCGCCGCCCCGGTATTTTATCTTTGCGATGAGCAATCGGAGTGGTATCCCGATTTAGAGGACATAAAGAAAAAGATAACCTCCAAAACCAAGGCGATCATTATTATAAACCCCAATAACCCCACCGGCGCGGTTTACCCGAAGGACATTATTGAGGGAATAATCAAAATCGCGAGAGAGCATGAACTGATGCTGCTTTCCGATGAGATTTACGACCGACTTTTACTTGACGGGGTAGAGCACGTTTCCACCGCCGCTCTGGCACCCGATATGCCGGTCATCACCTTCAACGGCCTGTCAAAATCACATATCATCTGCGGCTTCCGCTGTGGCTGGATGGTCATTTCCGGCCCCGAAGCTTTCAAGGAGCCTACCATCGCTTCCTTGCAGAAGCTTGCCGCCATGCGTCTGTGCGCCAATGCGCTTACCCAGCTTGTTATTCCGGCGGCGCTTGATGACTTTGAAAGCACCCGCGCCATGATGATCCCCGGCGGCAGACTGTATGAACAGAGAGAGGCTGTCTGCAGGGCGCTTGATAACATCCCCGGCATTTCATACGTAAAAAATCACGGCGCCTTCTATATGTTCCCCAAGGTGGACGCAAAGCGCTTCAACATCGTAAGCGACAGGCAGTTTGCCCTTGATGTTCTGCATAACACCAACGTACTGTTCATTCCCGGCAGCGGCTTTGACTGGAAGGAGCCGGATCATTTCCGTCTTGTAATGCTGCCCGAGCCGAAGGAGCTTTACGACGCAATGATGCGCATAGGCAAATTCCTTGAAACCTACGACCAATCAAAATCGCCTGCCATTATATAAATTGTCAGGCAGTGATGATAACTATTGTAATAATATAAACAACAAAATATACGGAGGACAAAATATGTACGGAGAATATCTTGACACCATTAAATTTTTAGGTCAGTTCGATGCCGATGTTGCCGATGCAATGTCAAAGGAATATCAGCGTCAGCAGGAGAACATAGAGCTTATCGCTTCGGAAAACTACGTTTCCCCGGCGGTTATGGCGGCAATGGGCTCGGTGCTTACCAATAAATATGCCGAGGGATATCCCGGCCACAGATACTACGGCGGATGCCAGTATGTTGATATCGTTGAGGATATCGCAAGAGAGCGTGTCTGCGCCCTTTTCGGCGCAGACCATGCAAACGTTCAGCCTCATTCCGGCGCGCAGGCTAATATGGCGGCTTATGCCGCGCTCATTCAGCCGGGCGATACCGTTATGGGCATGTCCCTTGCCGAGGGCGGCCATTTAACTCACGGCTCACCCGTAAACGCATCGGGCAAATTATATCATTTCGTGCCCTACGGCGTAGGCGCCGACGGACGGATCGACTATGTGAAAATGAGAGAAATTGCTCTCGAATGCAAACCCAAACTTATCATGGCAGGCGCTTCCGCTTATCCGAGAGAAATCCGCTTCGATAAGATTGCCGAAATAGCGAAAGAGGTCGGCGCGATCTTTATCGTTGATATGGCGCATATCGCAGGTCTTGTCGCCGCAGGACTGCACCAGAATCCCGTTGAGTACGCCGACGTGGTAACCACCACCACGCATAAAACCCTGCGCGGTCCCAGAGGCGGTCTTATCCTCTGCAGGGAACAGTATGCCAAGGCAATAGACAAGGCCATCTTCCCCGGCAATCAGGGCGGCCCGCTTATGCATATCATCGCCGGCAAGGCAGTTTGCTTCGGCGAAGCATTGAAGCCCGAATTCAAAGAATATCAGAAAAAGCTGGCTGAAAACGCAAAGACTCTTGCGGATGCCCTTATGGCAAAGGGACTCAACCTCGTTTCCGGCGGCACGGATAACCACCTTATGCTGCTCGATTTGAGAGGTACCGGCGTTACCGGCAAGGAGCTGGAAGCAAGACTTGACGAGGCTCACATCACCCTCAACAAGAACGCCATCCCCAACGATCCCGAAAAGCCCACCGTTACAAGCGGCGTTCGTATCGGCACCCCCGCAGTTACAACCCGCGGCTTCGGTAAAGAGGAAATGGAAAAGATAGCCGAATATATCTATCTTGCCGTTACCGATTTCGAAAACAGCAAGGAATATATCTTAAACGGCGTTAAGGAGATCTGCGAAAAGTTCCCCATGTACAAATAAGAATAAGGCATAAAAGGTAGATGTAATATGAAAAAGAAAGTTGCCCTTATGCTTGCCGCCGTGCTTCTGATAAGCATCGCTTTGTGCGGATGCGCGCAAATCGACGAACTGAAGGATGCCGTAGCCTCGATATTTACAAAAAGAGAAAAGACGGTAATAGTCTCGGTGGACTGGTCGGAGAAAAAATTTGACGATGACATTGAGATAAAGGTTTATGTTGACGGCGAGCTTGACAGTACAAAATCCAAGGTGGTAGATTGCTCCGTTACACATAAGGATTTTTCCTTTACCGGCAGCGGCACAAAGGAAATAAGTTTTAGAATAAACAATGACCTGATTTACAGCTATACCGTTGATTTCGATAACAGAACGGTAAATTCACATTAAGCTTTATAATTCGCCGGCTTTGCCGGCGAATTTTTTATCGCTTTATGGAATAGCGTGCTTTTTTTGTGTTGTCAGAATATAAAACTTATGTTATACTGAAAGTACAATTTTTACCTGAAAGGATAAATGCTTATGAACATTCTGCAAAAACTGAACAGCCCCGTTATGTATCTTATCTGCGGCGGCATTGTTGCATTCGTTGCGATAATATGTATCGTATTTATGGTGCGCGCCTACCGTATGGGCAAAGCCATAGGTATGGACGTTTCCAAAATGAAGCGCACTATCGTTGCCAGCACAACCTTCGCCATTCTGCCGAGCGTAGGTATACTGCTCGGCGTTATCGCCCTTTCCGGCTCGCTCGGCACGCCGCTTCCATGGCTCAGACTTTCGGTTGTCGGCGCTCTGCATTATGAAACGCAGGTTGCCGAAGCCGCCGCCGAAAAGGTGGGTTTGTCCGGACTTTCCGCATCCCAGATGACTCCTGCGGCCTTTTCCACCATCGCGCTTCTCATGGGCATTTGCATCATGTGGGGTATGATTCTTTCGATAGTAACCTGCAAAAAATACTGTGCGAAGCTTAACGGTTCGGCGCCCAAAAAGCAAACCGATAAGCCCAAAAAGAAAAAGCTTGACCTGTCGGGCTTCGGCGATCTTGCCATGACCGCCCTTTTCGTAGGTCTCGTTTCGGCATACATAGGCAGCTATATCGGTACCTTCGCATCCGGTAACGGACTGTTAAAATTTACCGGCGACTGGATTCCTCTTGCCGTAGCGGCAGTAGGTGCCGCGGCAATGGCACTGTTCATCTTCCTGCGCGACAGGTTCAAGGCCGAGTGGCTTGACGGCTTCTCCATGGCGGGAAGTATGCTTATAGCAATGGCGTCTGCCGTGCTCTTTGCGAATATATAAGGAGGCAGTCAAATGGATAAACAGAAAACATTTGAAAAATACAATAACCGCACCCATACCCTCGGCAGGATTCTTACCACCATCTGCCTTGTCCTCTTTGTGGGCACGCCCTTCATTATGGGCTGGTATCTCGGCGGCATGCCGAATCTGTCGGCTGTCGGTAAGGGCTTTCTGTCGATCGGCATCGTATATCTCATAAGCTGTATTGCCGAATATCTTATCTATGTGCCCATGCTCGGCGCAGGCGGATCCTACCTTGCATTCATCACCGGCAACCTTATCAATATGAAAATACCCTGCGCCATGAACGCGAGAGACATCGTAGGCGCAAAGACGGGCACTCCCGAAAACGAGATAATTTCCACGCTCTCCATCGCAACCTCCTCTCTCGTGACACTTGTGGTGCTTGCCCTCGGCGTTGTCATGCTTATCCCCTTGCAGCCCGTTTTGCAGTCGCCCGTGCTGGCGCCCGCATTCGATAACGTTGTTCCCGCCCTTTTCGGCGCAATGGCGTATAAATACTACAAGGGAAATTTGGGCATCGCCATCTTCCCGTTAACCATAATGACGCTTCTTTTCGTATTTATGCCCTCCCTTATCAAAGATACAAGCACAATGATGATACCCAGCGGACTTATCGCTCTTATTCTTGCCTACATCTTTTACAGAAAGGGTAAAAAGGCATGAAATACGTTTTGTTTGTGATTCTCGGCATTATCGGCGTGATAGTGCTGTTACTGCTTATCGCTCTCATAAAAACCCTGTGCACCCCGAAAAAAACCTCGGCGTTTATGCCCTTTAATCAGCCCGAGAGGGAAGAGGAATATGCGAAAAAGCTTTCGGAAATGGTAAAATGCGAAACCGTTTCCAAGGCCGGCGTTGACAGACGCGACAGGTTTCTGGCCTTCCACAAAATTCTGGAGGAGCTGTTTCCCGCTGTTCACAAAACCCTTGACAAAACCGAGATAGACGGCAATCTGATTTTCCATTGGAAGGGCAAGAGCGCCGAAAAACCGGTGATACTCATGTCGCATCAGGACGTTGTTGCCGCCGAAGGCAAATGGATCCACGCTCCGTTCTCCGGCGATATCGCCGACGGCAAGGTGTGGGGCAGAGGCAGCGCCGATACCAAGTGCTCGCTTATGGCGTTTTTTCAGGCGGTTGAAGAGCTGATAGGGGACGGCTTCGTTCCCGAAAACGACGTGTATCTCTGCTCGTCCTGCACCGAAGAGGTGGGCGGCGACGGCGCACCCAAGATAGTCAAAGAATTAAAGGCGCGCGGCGTAAAGCCATTCCTCGTATGCGATGAGGGCGGCGCGATTATAACCGAGCCGCTCGGCGGCATAAAGGGCTACTTTGCCATGATAGGCGTGCTTGAAAAGGGCCACGGCAATCTTTGCTTTACCGCCGCTTCCAACGGCGGTCATTCGAGCTATCCGCCGAAGAATTCGCCCATACCGCGCATTGCTTCATTCGTAAACGACGTTGAAAAGCATAACCCCATGAAGCTCAGAATGAATAAAGAGGCGCAGGCGATGTTTGAAAACCTCGCTCCCTACGGTCCTTTCTATTTAAGATATCTTTTCGGAAACATATGGCTTTTCAAACCCCTTATCTGCAAGCTCATGCCCATGATCTCCGCGCAGGGCGCAGCCCTTTTGCGTACCACCGTTGCCTTTACCATGCAAACCGGCTCGGACGGCTACAATGTACTTCCGCAGCAGGCAAAGGTTTACGCAAATCTGCGCTATATTCCGCATCAGCCGATGGCTGAAAGCCATAAGGTTATGCAGAAGCTTGCCGACAAGCACGGTCTTAAAATGAGCGTGGTCGGCGCGGAGGACTGCTGCAAGCCGATAGACTTCAATGGCGAAGCCTTTAAGCTTATAAACGGCGTTATAAACGAGGTATTTCCGGATATGCCCGTTTCCCCCTATGTTATGACCGGCGGTACCGATGCCCGCTTCTATCAGGAGATATGCGATGCCTGCATCCGCTTCTCGCCCATAATCTACGGCCCCGACCAGATGAAGGGCATGCACGGCCTCAACGAGAACGTTGACACCGTAAGTTTACCCGGCGCCGTTGATTTCTATAAATCGGTAATTAAACACAACATATAAAAACAGGATGCTTATACAGTGAATAAAACGGCTTTCAGAAAAATTATCGCGGCAGTATTGTGTATAGCTTCGTTGGCTGCGATGCTCGGTATGAGCGGATGCAGTATTCCGTCTTTCGAAAATATCGGGAAGATTTCCGGTAATTCCGAATCGGAATCGAAATATTTGCCGCTGCCGCAAAATGATGAAGAGGGATCGGCGGAAAATTCCGCTCAGCCGCAAAAGCATTTAAATATCAGGTTCATAAACTGCGGACAGGGAGATGCCGCGCTCGTAGAATGCGACGGGCATTATATGGTGATTGACGGCGGCGACAAATCGAATTCTCAGCGCATGTATTCCATTTTACAAAGAAGCGGGATAACCCATCTCGATCTGCTTGTCGCTACCCATGTTCACTCCGATCATATGGGCGGATTGCCGGGCGTTTTGAAATATGCCTCTGCCGATACCGTTCTGTGCAATGTGGACCGGTACGACTCCGATGATTTCTCCGATTTCAAAAAATACGTTGAAGCTTCGGGCAAAGAAATCACCGTGCCGGATGCCGGCAGTAAATACTCATTGGGCGGCGCAAAAATATCCGTTCTTTCTTTGAATGCCGGCGAATCCGAAAACGATAACTCGATCATGCTGAAGCTGACCTACGGGGGCATATCTGTTCTCTTTGCCGGGGACGCGGGCGAGAAAGCCGAGATCGCTCTGCTTAAAAGCGGCGCGGACGTCAGCGCGGATGTGATTAAGATCGGTCACCACGGCTCAAAGTCATCCACGACCGAGCTGCTCCTTTCAGCCGTAAGCCCCGCCCACGCAATAATTTCCGTAGGCAAGGGAAATAAGTACGGCCATCCCGACGATGTCGTTATAAACAGGCTGAAAGATAACGATATCAGTATCTGGCGTACAGACCTCAGCGGGGATATAATTTTGGAATCCAACGGGGAGGAAATAACGATAATCTCCGAAAAAGAGCCGGGAAAGGCAAAGGAATCCGCGCAGGAGACGGTCGCCGAAGAAAGTGTTTCGGCTTCCTCGGTGCCGGTGGTAGATCCCGGCGAATCAATACAGCAGCCGGAAAAATCAAAGCAGAATTCCGAGGGATCCGACGCTCCGCAGGAGGGCGAAAAGCAAAATCCCGAAGAATCAATTTCATCCGGAACGCAGGAAGAATCCAAATCCGGCGGCGCTGAAGTGCCGGACTGCGATTATGTTGTCAACACCAATTCCGGAAAATTTCATTACCCGAACTGTGTAAGCGTCGGAAAAATGAAGGAAAGCAATAAAATGTATTACACCGGCTCAAGGGACGAGCTAACGGCAAAGGGATATGAACCATGCAATAACTGCAATCCCTGACGCCCCGACTTTTTCGACACTCTGAAAAAAAGATACGGTTGTTTGCCGTATCTTTTTTGTTGCCAAAAGAAAGCGAAGGTGCTAAAATATGGATATCAAAAAGGAGGTGCGCGCATGGGCAAGCTTATGAAGACGGCGTTTATGAAAACTCTGCCGGTAATGGCAGGGTATCTTGTAATGGGGCTTGGCTTTGGCATAATCTGCGTCAAAAACGGCTTCGGCTTTTGGTGGGTGCTCGCCATGAGCGGGCTTATTTATGCCGGTTCGATGCAGTATGTCGCCGTACCGCTTCTGGCGTCCGGCGTATCCCTGCTTACCGTCGCCATAACAACCGTTATGGTAAACGCGCGGCACATCTTCTACGGCGTTTCCATGGTCGAGCGTTACAGAGGCATGGGAATTGCCAAGGCGTATCTCATTTTCAGCCTCACCGACGAGACCTATTCGCTCGTCTGCACCGGCGATATCCCCGGCGCATTCAGCCCCAAGAGCTACTACCTCGCCGTATCCTTTCTCAATCACCTCTACTGGGTTACCGGCAGCGTTCTCGGCGCCCTTTTCGGCAGCATCATAACCTTCAACACCGCCGGCATCGACTTTGCCATGACCGCCTTATTTATCACCGTCGTTGTCGATCAATGGAAAAGCACGAAAAATCATCTGCCGGCGATAATCGGCGCAGGCGTGTCGGTTGTATGTCTTATAATCTTCGGCGCCGATAATTTCCTTATCCCGGCAATGGCGCTGATCCTCCTTTGCCTGACTGTCGGCAAACGCTTTTTCGAAAAGGAGGAACGGCATGAATAATCTCTATCCCATACTGACCGTCGCCGTCATCGCCGCCGTAACGGCACTGCTTCGCTTTTGCCCATTCATAGTCTTCCACGGCAAAACCGAAACGCCGAAATTCGTAAAATATCTCGGCGACGTGCTGCCCTACTCCATCATGGCGATGCTCGTCATCTTCTGTCTGAAGGGCATCTCCTTCGCGAAATATCCCTACGGCATCCCCGAAATCATCGCCTCGCTCGCCGTCAAGTCGGATCGTAGCCATGTCGTT
>JAZRWQ010000097.1:0-10389 GCA_045599805.1 Eubacteriales bacterium
TCAGATAAATGCTGCCGTCCGAATCGATGTCAACCGTATCCCCGGAAACCGCAATACATCTTTTTACAAGAAGCTTGTCACTCACGGAAAAAACGACAAGGTCTCCTCTTCCGATCCGACCCGATTTATTGATCAGCACGATCGTATCTTTTTTCAGCTCCGGCGTCATGGAATCATCATATATTCTTGCCAAAGGAAACACATACACACTAATTGATAAAGAACAGAAAAATAGGAAAGCTAATATAAGAACCGTACTTATAAAAGTCTTCAATACCTTTCTTTTTTCGTATTCAACTGTTCTTTTTTCCCTCTTAACTTCGGATTTCACATATATAATCCTTCCGCAATAATGTTGGCAGCCAAACAGAATATGTACCGATTATGGCTTTAACGATAATTACCGGCATCGTAAACCAAATCAAACCATTCTACCATGTGTATCGTAACTTGCAATCATAGTAAGAATGATTTTACCACATTTCGACCAAAAAAGCAAGTATTCGTCACGACATAAAAATATAAAGAATTGCTTGTCATTCTTATCTGCAAAATAGCAGGTTAAAATCCCCCCGCGCAGTCGATTGCCGACTTCTTTGCAGAGCAAAGAAACGTAAAACGTACACCACGTTTTCCGGGCTGTTTAGCTGCGCTTCGCGCACCGGACTCCTTCAACTCCCTGCCCGGCGAAAGATAAGTGCCTGCCACGCGAGAAGTACTAATCAAAAGATGAGGGTGCTGCGCAGGGGAAAATGGGGAAAAGCTTTTGTGCGGTGCACGCAGGGAACCGGGATGCGTGCGTTTGGGATTTTAATGGGAATCTACCCGCGCCCTTGAAAACCTTCCCCCGGAAGGTTTTCATCGCAAGCGACCGGGCTTGTTCAACTCCCTGCCCGCTAACCAAAAAAAGAGCACCCCTGCAGGGGTGCCTTTTTTTGGAGCGGGCAATGGGAGTTGAACCCACCTCTAAACCTTGGGAAGGTCTCATTCTACCGATGAACTATGCCCGCGTAGCTTGTATTATATAATAAATTTTTTGAAAATTCAACAGATAGTATAAAAAATGCCTTTTATTTAGGCTTAATATATGATAAAATCAATATGATTATACATAAGCGGAGGAGGGTTGTCAATGAAAACGGTAAAAAAGCTTTTGGCATTTTTGGCGCTGTGCTGTATTGCGGCGTTTCTTGCCGGATGCGATCTTGCGGAAGGCAACATTGAAAGCCTGCTTACTCCGCCGCGGCCTGCCATTGCGCAGGAGGAGCTCAACCTTGCGGTAAACAGCAGCATAGGAGCGAATGTGCGGTATATAACTCCCGGCTCGGGCAGTCAGCGAAGCTCGGTCAGGATATACGACCACGAGTTTGACGGCGCGAAATGGGCTGTCGTTTTCTACGCCGATGCAGATAACGTGGGGCATATCGCGGTATTCACAAGCCCGAAAGGGAGCGCATGGGAATTTTACAAGGGCTTCAGCGAAAACAGTATGCAGATAGACTTTGTGGAAAGCCGCGACATTACCGAGGACGGATATCCCGAGCTGCTTGTCGGATGGTATCATACCGAGACCACGAAGGAGATGTGCTCCTACAATATATTTGATAAATCGGAAAAGCCTTCATACAGTATAACATATAATGAAAGCCGTATATTTCACGGCAAGGGCAAGGATTTTATATTCACCGTTATGCGCGAGCGCGTAAGCGGCAAGGGCACGGCATCCATAAGCGCCGTTAAAAACGGCGAGCTTGAAACGGTTGCCGAGTGCGCCATCTACGGCGGCTATGACAATATAAAGGCGATAACCTACGGCAAGATATTCAACGCGCAGAATGTTATCCTTATGGATGCGAGCGTGGGCAACAGTATGGTAACGCAGGTGTTCAAGTGGTCGTCCGCCAAGGGGCTGGAAAACGTATTTTACGATGACGAGCAGGGGATTTACCCCCTGCTTATAAGAGAAACCTCCTTCACCTGCGCCGACGTGGACGGCGACGGCGTTATCGAGGTACCCTATTCGGTGCCCCTCCCCGAGCCGCAGAATATGCCTACGGGCATGAGCAAAATGTCGCTTACCGGCTGGTACAGCATAAACTTCCCGTCGGTGGGACAGCGCACGGTGGGCACGCTCAGCCGCGATTTCTACTGCCTTATGCTGCCGCAGCAGGGGTATTACTACGTTGTGCCGCCCGACTGGCTCGGCACGGTCAGCGCCGGCTACTCCTCCATTGACGGAAGATGCACGGTTTATCACATCGAAAACGAGCAGCAGCAGAAGCTTTTCAGCCTCAATGTTTTGAGTGAGGAGGATTTCTCCTATCAAAGCACCGCAGGCACATGGACACAGCTTAAAAGGGACGGCAGGAAAATTTACGCGATAAGCATTGCCGACGGCGCAGATACCGACTACGCATCCTACATCGGCAGTATCGACGCACAGGCATCCCGGCTTATGCTTTATTAAAGGGGGATAAATATGAAGAGCATACTTGTACTTGAAGACGAAAGCAGCATAAGAGGCTTTGTGGTACTTAACTTAAAACGCAGCGGCTATACCGTTATCGAGGCGGAGTGCGGCGAAAAGGCGCTTGAAGAGGCAATAAAGCATCCCGAGCTTGATATGGCTCTTCTTGACGTTATGCTGCCCGGCATAAGCGGCATTGAGGTTGCGAAAAAGCTGCGCGAAACCCATCCCGGCTTGGGCATAATAATGCTCACCGCCAAAACGCAGGAGACCGACAAGGTAAGCGGATTTATGGCAGGCGCCGACGATTATATTACCAAGCCCTTTTCTCCGGGCGAGCTTATGGCGAGGGTGGATGCGCTGTACAGGCGCATATCCTACGGCAGACGCATGGAGGATCGCCTTGTAATTCAGGGGCCGTTTTTGCTCAACCGTGAAACGCGCACTCTGCAGAAAAACGGCGAGGATATCGACTTAACACAGATAGAATTCATAATCATGGATACCATGATGAAAAACAAGGGCGCTGCGCTGTCGCGCGGCGAGATACTTGAAAAGGTATGGGGCGCATCCAAAAGTGACGAGAAGACGGTTGACGTTAATATGCGCCGCCTCCGTCTTAAAATAGAGGACGATCCCTCCGAGCCCAGATATCTGCAGACGATATGGGGCTTCGGCTACAAATGGAGCACGGAAGACTGATGAGACATTCGCGAGTTACAACCCGATGGCTTTACAGCGTATTCGGGGTAATAATACTTATACTTATCGCTTTCGGCATTACGATAGGGCTGTTTATCCGTGCCGACTATAACCGTTCGGCGCAAAGCTACCTTACCGCTCAGGCGGAAAACCTTGCCGATTTTTACGAAAGGTATATCTATCCGCAGTATCCCGACCTTGAAAAGGGCATTGATATGCTGGTGGACAATTACGACGATGCCGACAGGGCGGAGCTGCAGGTAATAAACGCCGAAGGCAGATGCGTATATTCATCGCTCGGTTATGCCGTTGACATAAACACAAAGACCGAGGACTACACCGCCGCGGCGGAAAGCGGCGAAACGGCGGTATACAAGGGCAAAAACGAAAACAGCGAAAGGATCATGGCGGTATCCGTACCGGTAAAGGACGAAAACGGAGAAATTTCAGGCATAATCCGTTTGATAAGCGCCACCGCCGCCGTTAAACGGCGCACCGATATACTCATGCTTATGATACTTGCCGTTTGCCTCGGCATTATAGTTTTCGTTTTCTTAACAAACTACTATTTCATAGGCACTATAATAAACCCGCTGCAGAAGATAAGCCGCTCGGCGGATATGATAGCCAAGGGCGACATGAGCGTAAGGATAGAAAACACCTACAACGATGAGGTAGGCGATCTCTGCGAGTCGATAAACAACATGGCAAGCGAGATAGCCGAGAACGAGCAGATGAAAAACGATTTCATCTCATCCGTATCGCACGAGCTGCGCACGCCTATGACGGCGATAAAGGGCTGGAGCGAAACGCTTATGCTGTGCGACCCCAAGGAGGATACCGAAACGGTGCGGCGCGGGCTCGGCGTTGTAAACACCGAGGTTGAGCGCCTGTCGCGCATGGTTGAGGAGCTTCTGGATTTTTCGCGCATACAAAGCGGCAGACTTAAGCTCAACAGAACCGATCTGTATCTTGACGATAAGGTGGGCCAGATAGTAAACATAATGGCGGAGCGTGCCGCCAAAAACGGCATAAGCATATTTACCGACATACGCAACAATGATATAATAGTGAATGCCGACGGCGACAGACTCAATCAGGTATTCATAAACATAATAGACAACGCGGTAAAGCACTCGCCGGACGGGCAGAGCATAAGAGTAACGCTTGAAGCCGACGGGGAATTTGCCTACGTCCGCGTTGCCGACAAGGGCGAGGGCATATCGGAGGAGGATCTGCCCCGCATAAAGGAGAAGTTCTATAAGGGCGCAAATTCCAAACAGGGCACCGGTTTGGGGCTTGCCCTTGCCGACGAGATAGCGAATCTTCACGGCGGCGAGCTTAATATATACAGCAAAAGCGGCGAGGGTACTACCGTTGAGGTAAGCCTGCCGTTAAAGAAAGGATAAAATATGAGCGAAAACAAGGAAATACGTAAAACGTCAATAGGCGGTCAGGCGATAATCGAAGGCATAATGATGCGCGGTGTGGATAAAACCTGCATGGCGGTTAGAAATCCGCAGGGTGAAATAGTTATCGAGCCGGTCGAGGACAAGGCGATGAGCCCCGCCAAATACAAAAAAATACCCATTTTAAGGGGTATCATAAACTTCGTTGCATCCTTCGTTCTGGGCTACAAGACGATTGACCGAAGCGCCGAGATAGCCATGGGCGAGCTTGCCGAAGAGGAAGAGACCAAATTCGACAAATGGCTGAAAGAGAAGCTGGGCGACAAGGCGGATAAGGTAATAACCGGCATAACGGTTGCCATCGCCGTTGTGCTTGCCGTTATTCTCTTTATCCTTGCGCCCTATTACGCCGCAAAGCTTGTAGAGGTGATCTTCAAAACCGAGCTCAAAATGTGGTTCTATCTTGTTGAGGGCATCGTGAGAATAGCCATATTCATCGGCTACATCTCCCTTGTGCGCCTTTTGCAGGATATGAAGCACCTTTTCGGCTACCACGGCGCCGAGCATAAAACGATACACTGCTACGAATACGGCGAGGAGCTTACCGTTGAAAACTGCCGCAGACATTCCTGCCTGCATAAAAGATGCGGTACAAACTTTCTTTTGATCGTTATGATAATAAGCATACTCTGCTTCTCGTTTATCCAAACCGATTCCGCCATACTCCGCCTTGTGCTTCGCCTTGCGCTTATGCCGATAGTTGCCGGCATTTCGTATGAGGTAATAAAGCTTCTGGGCAGATACGACAACAAATTCACAACGATAATTGCCTCTCCGGGGCTTGCTTTGCAGAAGCTCACCACCTATGAGCCAACCGATGAACAGCTTGAGGTTGCCATAGCCGCGCTAAAAGAGGTACTGCCGGCAAATCAGGGCGAAGACGATAAATGGTAAACTGCGAAAAGATTTTAAAGGACGCCGGAATAGCGGATTATAATTTCGAGGCGCGCGAGCTTATCCGTTTCGTTACGGGCACGTCCCCCGAATCGGCGCTTGTTCACGGACTGACAAAAAAGCAGGATGAAAAGCTAAGCGCCCTTGCGAAAAAGCGCGCATCCGGCTATCCTTTGCAGTACATCATAGGTGAGTGGGAGTTCATGGGGCTTCCCTTTAAGGTGAATGAGGATGTGCTCATTCCCCGTGCCGACACCGAAACGCTTACCGAGGCGGCGTTAAAGGTATTTAAAAAGGGCGACAGTATACTTGACCTTTGCTGCGGCAGCGGCTGCATAGGCATAAGCATGGCAAAATACGGCGGCTGCAAGGTAACCGCGCTTGATATTTCAAAGGGCGCGGCGAAAATAACAGCGGAAAACGCCGAGATGAACGGCGTGGAGATAAAAGTGATATGCGCCGATCTGTATGACGTGCCGATAGAGGGAGAGTTTGACGGGATACTGTGCAACCCGCCCTATCTTACGGCAGAAGATATGCTTGCCCTCCAGACGGAAGTGACCTACGAGCCGAAGACGGCGCTTTTCGGCGGGGTGGACGGGCTTGATTTTTACCGGTTCATAATAGAAAAATATACGCCGCATATAAAAATAAACGGCGCATTGTTTTTCGAAACGGGCTGTACGCAAACCGAAAAGACGGCAAAACTAATGGAAAAATACTATGCCGACATCAGGATAATAAAGGATATCGGCGGCAATCCCCGTGTGGTAACGGGAATAAAAAGAGGAATGTAATATGTGCGAGGAATTTGCAAAAAGACTTACGGCAATAAGAAAAGACAGAAAAATATCACAGAAGCAGGCGGCAGCCGACCTGGGAGTAAGCCAGGCGCTTTTGTCTCATTACGAAAAGGGCGTTAGAGAATGCGGACTGTCCTTTGTAATAAAGGCGGCGCGTTACTATAACGTAAGCGCCGATTATCTTCTGGATTTATCCCCGATAACCTCGGGCAGCGTTGTTGGGGATATAGACGATCCCAGCAATGAAGCGCGTCCCAAGGGAAGCATAGCCTTGTCCCTTGCCAAGCGCATGACCTACAACGGCATTGAAATGATATATTCGCAGGCGGAAAAGATAAATTCCAAATCGGTAAACTCGGCGCTAAACGACTATTTCTTCCTGTCGGTTTACCGCGCTTTCCGCCTTTTTTACGATACGAACCCCGAAAATGAGGAAAGCTTTTTCATGACCGACAAGGCGGACGCGCCCTATCTTGCCGATGCCGCTTTACATAAAGCCTGCGCCGATATACAGCGCGGCTGCATCGCAAATAAAAACAAGCTTGCCGCTTTAGGTCAGGGCGTTATCGAAAACGAATATCCCGAACGCGCCGCAGGGCTTCTGAATCTTATCAAAAACGCGGAAGGTAAGATGAAGAAATGACCGAAGAGATAAGGCGCCTTACCGTCCCCGAAATAAAATGGCTGTATAAAGAGGGAATGAAGGGATCATTCCCCGAGGGGGAAATTAAAAAATACGCCCACGTAAGAAAGGGCGTAAAGGACGGCAGCTATTACGGCTACGGACTGTATCTTGACGGCAGGCTTTCCGGCTATGCGCTTATAAGCCGCGCCGAAAATGTCGGGCTTTTGGACTATCTCGCCGTTGACAAATCGCTTCGCGGCAAGGGATACGGTCAAAAGATAATGGCATATCTTTCGGAAAACGAAATTCCGCTTATAATTGAGGCGGACGATCCGGATAAAGCTTTCGACGATAAGGAAAAAACGGTGAGACTGAATCGCATCCACTTTTATATCGACCGCTGTAAATGTATCGACAGCGGCGTTAAGGCATCCGTTGCGGGATTTCCGTTCGTGCTGCTTTCCACCGGAAGAAAAGTCACCGCGCAGGATTATCTTGACGTATACAGGGCCATGGTGCCTCAATTCATAATGAAAAATTTAGTGAAGGTATAATATTCGGGCTTAATATAATTTTTGATATTATACGGCAGAGGTGAAATGAATGAAAGAGATATACAAAATCTCAAAGGCTTTGACCGATGAAAACATAAAAGACATTATGAATGAATTGCCGCCGGTGTATTTTGATGCACTGGGCAAAAAAGCCATCGAGGAAACCAAATTCGTAATTGCGCTGGAAGAACTGCTTTTGAGATTCCGTGACTATTACGGAACGGAAAACGTATGCGACATTGTTCTTTTCAAGAATTTCGGAAAGTATTCGATAGAAATATCGGTTCAGGGCGAGCGGCGTGACTATCTGCCCTGCGATGAGGATATAAAGCTTTCCTACGATATCCTGTCCCGCCTTGAGGTCGAGCCGAGATATGTTTATTCTCACGGAAAGGTAGGCAGAAACAGACTTATCTGGCAGTCGGTTTCCAAGTCCAAAAAGCAATCGGCGGCGATTCCGATCATCATTGCCGCGGTTCTTGCCGTGATATCGGGAATAGTCATCAATTTCCTGCCGGCGAGCGTGCATACCATGCTTACCGATGATTTCATCACCCCCGTATTCACAAAGATGACCATGATAATCTCCGCGCTTGCAACGCCGCTTGTATTTTTCGCGGTCATCGGCGGAATCGTCGGAATAGGCGATGTGAGATCATTCGGAAAAATAGGCTCGAAGATTTTAACGCGAATGGCGGGAAGCTATGCCATCGCAGGAGTATTTGCCGCCGTAGGCTGCGGACTTGTTTACGGCATTTCCGCGCAGTCCGCCCTCGCGGAGGGCAATTCGGCTCTCGGAAGCGTTGTACAGCTTGTTCTGGATATAATTCCCGACAATCTGCTTGTCCCCTTTACAAACGATAACGACCTGCAGGTAATCGTGATCGCCGTATTCGTCGGGATCACAATGCTTATTTTGGGCAATCAGCTGCCGCGTATCAATGAAGCCGTTAAGGAAGGCTCACTGCTTATCAACAAGATGATGACGATATGCTGTAAGCTTCTGCCCCTGGTCGTTTTCTTCGGCGTAACGAATCTTATAGCCACCAGCAAGGCGGAGCAGTTTATAAGCATCGGCAAAATGCTTGCGGCATATCTTGTGATAAACCTTGCATTTTTACTCTGCATGGCAATAAGGGCGCGTATCGTTACCGGCGTACCCCTAAAATACATCATTAAAAAGCAGCTTGCCACCCTTATGATAAATATTACCACGGCATCGCAGGTTGCGGCGCTGCCCGAAAACATGAAATGCTGTAAGGACAAATTCGGGATAGACAATAAGCTTGTTGACTTCGCATTGCCTCTGGGCATCGTTATTTATATGCCAAGCGGCGCTATTTTCCTTGCACTTACCGCAATAGGCCTTATGGAGGTTGCCGGAATCCCCATAACCCTCGGTATTCTGATACGCACCGTTATAATGGGAACCATAGTTGCAATAGCGGCACCGCCTATTCCCGGCTCGGCGCTTGTTGTATTCCCCATTCTTTTCGCCGCCTGCGGCATACCTGCCGAGGTTTATCCCCTCGCCATTATTTTCGGAACGATACTTACCAATGTTTTCCCCTCCAGTAACGGCTACAACATTCAGCTTGAGCTGCTGATGACCGCGAAAAAGCTTAATAAAATAGACGACAGGCTTTACAGAGAATCCGGAAAAACGATGAAAAAAGCGCGTTCTTAAACTGCAAAATCCGATACGCGCTAACGCTGCGGACAAATCAGTTTTATGGAGGTCATCATTATGGCGGAAATAATAGGCTCGGCAGTTTGCATACTTATTGCGTCGGCAGCATTTTTCATCAGCATCAGATCATTCCTTAAAAAAGGATTCTTATTTAATAATGCTTTCATATGGGCATCAAAGCAGGAAAGAGAGCAAATGGATAAAAACCCGTATTACCGTCAATCTGCGATAGTATTTTTAATAATCGCACTGATCTTTTTGTGTATAGCGGCTGAATTTATCCTGAAAACGGATTGGATGTATCTGATTACAACAGCACTGTTTATCGCCGCAGTTGTGTATGCGATCGTATCATCAAAAAAAATAGAAAAGTAGATTATCTCTTTAAGAATAAAAAGGAATCTGCTATAAAACAGATGAAGTGATATAATGATGGCAGACACAAAAAAGTGTCTGCCATCATTATATCACTTCGCCTACGCTGTCTTTTTTGTTGTCTAAAACCCGGCAAATTGTACATTCCGACAGGAAAGACCCTAAAAAAGGTACGCCTGCCGAGGCCGAACAATTGTACGACAAACCAGGATTCATCAATCTCTTATTCCCGCTGATACTTCGCTTCCAAAAATGTAGTATGTATATCTTGTTACTCCCGGATATTCATCTTCCGGCATAAAATTACCCATGATGTCAAACGAATACCCAAGACCATTGTATTTTCCTGAGCCGCCGTCATCATAACTGTTTTCTACATCTAAACGGCAAAAAATCGGCCTTTCAAAGCTTGATACTCTAAAAAAATCAATCACCCCCATTGCTATCCATAACGCAAGAAGAATAATTATCGCGATTATTACGCTTTTCTTTTTGCCGATCTGTTTCACTGTCAAATTCTCCATTAAATTCTACTTTGCAGCTCTCAAAGTTTTGCAGCTTGCAATGAGCATCCGCCTGATTCTGCCACATAGATTTCTGTGTATTTTATAAGTATTTTCATCAATATCGTTTGAATTGAACAATAACTTAAGCCAGCCTTCTGTTTCGCTGCATTCCTTAAGGGCAATTTCAAATTTGGAAAGCATGTCAGGTTTGCTCTGCCCGTAATTTGCTTCACGGATGTTGGCATAAACGCTGCTTGAGCTTTTACGGATTTGGAAAAGAGTATTGGATGGCGCTTTAATATTC
>JAZRWQ010000098.1:0-5752 GCA_045599805.1 Eubacteriales bacterium
GCAAAGCAGCCTGCAGCGCATATTAAAAGCTGCAAATACATGGGCTTTTTCTTTTTGAACAGCCTGACCGCGCCGAATATAAACGCGACAGCCCCAATTGCAAAGGCGATATTGCCCAAAATCATATCCTGCATAATACAACCCCTTGGTGTTTCAAACTAATATATTATATTATATCACATTAAAATAAATAATCAACCAATGCCGGGATATAAAAAGAGCACGGAGATAAGTCTCCGTGCTCTCAGCCTGTCGATAAAGTCGACAGGCTGACTGATGCCGACAAAACGACGGGGTATTTTTCGTTCTTTTCTTCGTAGGCGTACAAGGGTACGGTAGAGGAAAAGAACGGAAAAAGGCAATAATGACGGGCGCTATGCGCCCGTCAATCCTTGTTTTGTATGAGTGAAATAACTATCGGAACAGTGCAGCTCCAAGTCAATCCATCTTTTTTTTGCCGGTAGACCGAGTTTTTCGACATTCAAAGAGCACGGAGATAAATCTCCGTGCTCTTTAAGTTTTAACTTAATTAGTCTTCTCTTCCTCTTGCGGTCTTGTCGGCATACTTAGCGTATGTCATAACAGCAACAACGATGGAGAGAACGAGGTTGGAGGACTGACGGATAGCAAGCAGAGTGCCGTAAGCGTCGCCGCCTTTTTCTACGAACATATGGCTGATGATAACCTGTAAGAACAGGCCAACTGCCAGAATAACGATGATAGCGCAGAATATCTGAGAGTTTCTCTTGCCGAGGTCCTTACCGAGAAGAAGAACGAGAGCCAGACCGAACATGATGGCGATAAGGATAAGGGGCAGGATTTCGGTGCCGTAGGAGCCGGCGCTGATAAGATCGAAGAACAGAGAAAGAACATAGCAATCCATATAAAGCTTGAATGCCTTGGCATGTTCCTTCTTGAAGCCGGTAGCTATGTAGTAGATACCGAGGATAGCTGCAAGGATTGCAAGAACGCCGGATATGCGAAGGAAGATATCTTCCGTTGCGCTGCTGATAACGTTCTGGATACTGATGATAGCGGTGGGGATGAGCAGTACTAAGCTGATTATCAGAAGCACTTTGTAGGTAGAACTCTTTTTGTCCATGATTAAAACTCCTTTTAAAAAATAAATAAAGTTCAATACTTGTATTTTACAACATTATTATGCAAATTGCAACACTTCGTTTACAATTTATCCAAGAAAGTTACTGAGAATTTTCCCGGCTCTTATCAATATCGTCATTACCGTCAAACAGCTTTTCAATGAGCACCTTTTTCTCAACCAGACTCGGCAGAACGATAAACACAACGGTAAGGATGATAAGGGCGATATAAAGGGTTTTCAGTCTGCCTGCATTCGCGGTGAGATTGATAATGGCGGCGGCGGTGTTTACAAGCCCGGCAAGGGTATATGACACGGCGTAAATACGGCAGTATTTTTTTCTTGACTTTTCCGTAAATTTATCCGGCATGCCCTTTATCCTGCCTGAGATAAAAACCGAAATACCGCAATAGAAAAAGTAGATCGCGGTAACAAACAAAAGATACTTTAATATGTCCATAATAACCTCCCTGAAAGTATATTCACAGTTTTGATTATATATTGCATAAATCGGTTTGTCAATCGGTGATAAATATATTAAATTATTTATTGCGAATACATAAATAGTATGATATTATTTGTATATAAAATATAAGGAAGAAACAATGAAACACAAACTGCGTAAAATTACAACTCTCCTTTTGTGCGCGGTAATTGTTCTTTTGATGCTTACCGGTTGTAAAAAGGATGCAACTGAATATAAAGAGATAAGCGACCTTAACGGCAAAAAGATTATTGTTGTGGCGGGCACGATACACGATGAGATAATCACATCATGCGATGACCTTAAGGACGCCGAGATACTGTACGCAAACACCGCCGCCAGCGCCATGGTAAGACTGCTTGCCGGCAAGGCGGACGGTATGGTTGTCGACTATCTTTCGGGCAAATCGTTTGCAAAACAGTATAAAGAGCTCGAAATACTTGATAAGCCGCTTAATGCTTCCGATTACGGCTTCGGCTTCAAAAAGGGCAGTCCCCTGCTTAACGAATACAATAAAGTGCTTGCCGAAATGAAAAAAGACGGCAGGCTGGAAGCGATTATCGAAAAGTGGACGGAAGGGGACAAAGCCCCCGACCTTACAAAGGCAAACGAAAATGCCGCCGGAATCGTGCGCATTTTGGGCAATGCCGATTCCGCGCCCTTCTGCTACCTCGACAGTGCAGGCAAGGTCAGCGGACTTGACATAGACATACTTACCGTCATTTCAAACGAGCTCGGCTACGGGCTTCAGATAGACACCGCCGATTTTGACACCCTTATTCCCGCGGTAATGACCGGCAAGGCGGATATTATCACCTCCGACATAACGATAACCGAGGACAGAGCGCAGCTTATAGATTTTTCCGACAGCTATTATGAAGACAACGCGGTAATGCTTGTAAAACGCGCAGGCAGCTCATCCTTCTTTAATGGCCTGATTTTACGCCTCAAAACCTCGGTGAATGCTGCACTTATTTCCAACGGCAGATGGCTGTCGCTTTTAAAGGGCCTCGGCATCACGGTCATCATCTCGCTTATAACAATGGTGCTCGGCTCGCTGCTCGGCTTTGCGGGATTTTTAGGACACTATACGGAAAATAAAGCAATCCTTACGGTTCTCGGCGCAGTCGATAAGATATATCAGCTTTTGCCTTCCTCCACCTGGATATTCATTTGCTATTATCTTATAGTACCCGGTTCACAAAGCTTTTTTGCCGCATCCATTGCGCTTACGGTGGACTTTGCCCATAATCTTTACGACCTTTTGTGCCTGTTTATCGACAGAATACCGACAGGGCAGGTAGAAGCGGCGATAACCATGGGCTACGGGAAATACCGCGCTTTGTTCAAGCTGTTTTTAAAGCAGTCCATGCACGATATACTTGACGAGACGGAGCGCGCGGTCATACTGCATATCAATACAACCTCGCTTGTAGGGCTTATCGCAGTACAGGATATACAGGCGGTTGCCGACAGTATCGCTCTTGAAACGGGCGAAGCGCTGATACCGATGATAATTACAGCCGTGGCATATATGCTGTATGCAGCGCTGCTTGGCTACATCGTTAAACTCATACGCGTGAAATTCTTCCCCGGCAAAACCGATACCGACCAGATGAGAAGACGCGCCGAAAGGAGGCTTAACAAATGATAGAGATTTGCGGCCTCAATATAAGCTCGCACGGGAAAACGGTATTAAAAGATTTAAACCTTACGATAAACGATAAGGAAACGATAGGCATAATAGGCTCTTCGGGCACCGGGAAAAGCCTTATTCTACGCGCGATTGCGCGGCTTGTAAAGCCGGACAAGGGAAAGATACTGCTTGACGGAGAAGAGTTAAGTGACAAACGCCCCGATCTGCAGAGAAAAATAGGAATGGTTTTCCAGTCGTTCAATCTGTTTTCACACCTTACGATAGTTGAAAACGTTATGACCGGATTTACCGATATACAAAGACTGCCGAAAAGAGAGGCGCTTTTAAAATCGCTGGAGCTTTTAAAAACGGTTGGGCTGAGGGAGTTTGCCTATGACGTTCCCCACACCCTTTCGGGCGGACAGCAGCAGCGCGCCGCGATAGCGCGCACCCTTTCCACATCTCCCGAAATAATACTTTTGGATGAGCCGACAAGCGCGCTTGATCCCATTTCCTCCTGCGAGGTGGAATCGGTAATACGCATGCTTGCCTCCACGGGGCATACCATGATAATAGTAAGCCACCAGATGGAGCTTTTGCGCAAGGTATGCTCGCGCGTTATCTTCTTGAACGACGGCGGCATATACGAGCAGGGCACGCCGGAGGATATCTTCGATAACCCCAAGCGTACGGCGACGCGCCGCTTTGTAAGGGCGCTGAGGGTTTTGGAATTCAATGTAAACTCAAAGGACTTTGACTTTATAGGCAATCAGACGGCGATATCCGAATTCGGTTACCGCAACGCCGTACCGCGAGAGCTTATTTACCGTCTTGAATCGGTTATGGAAGAATTCTACAATATGGTGATAATTCAGCCGAAAGAGGAAAACTCCATGCAGGTTTCCATAGAGTACAATAACCGCGAAAATATACTGAGCGGAAAGGTTTACTTCACCGGTCCCAAGGTGGATCCCGACGATCCGATGTATTTTCTGTCGTGGCCGATAATAAAGATGCGCTGCACTACCCTTGATATACTTGAAAGCGATATCGATAAATTTACAAATTGCGTACTCTTCACGCTGTAACGGAGGATAATATTATGAACGGAATGGAAAGAGTTTGCACATTTTTAAAGGAAGCGCAGGTTTACTACCTCGCGACCGCCGAAAAGGATCAGCCGCGTGTTCGTCCCTTCGGCACGGCACACATTTTTGAAGGCAGGCTGTATATACAGACGGGCAAAGTAAAGCCGGTTTCAAAGCAGATAGCATTAAACCCCAAGGTTGAGATATGCGCCTTCAAAAACGGCGAATGGTTAAGAATTGCCGCCACCCTTATAGAGGACGACAGAACGGAAGCGCGCAAGAGCATGCTTGACGCATATCCCGATTTGCGCGCAATGTATAACGAAAACGACGGCAACACACAGGTGCTTTATCTCAAGGACGCAAAGGCGACTTTTTCATCCTTTACCCATGCGCCCGAGACGGTAGAGTTCTGATATGGTACTTACCTTTAAAACCTTTCTTATCGTATGCCCCCTTGTATTCCTTGCCGGATTTGTCGATGCGATTGGCGGAGGCGGCGGGATAATATCCCTGCCGGCATATCTTTTTGCCGGACTGCCGCCGCACATGGCGATAGGCACGAATAAAATGTCCTCCACCTGCGGCACGGCGGTTGCGACGGTGCGCCTGCTTTTGAAAAATAAAGTAAACCGCCTGCTTGCCCTCTTTACCGTGATAGCGGCGATAATAGGCTCATCGGCAGGGGCAAAGCTGTCGCTGCTTTTAAATGAGGACGTAATACTCTACCTTATGATAATAGTTCTGCCGATATGCGCCTTTTTCGTGCTTAACAAAAGGCTGTTCAAGGATCATCCGGGAGAAAACGACGCAAGAAACGCAAAAACATATATCATCGCCATACTGTCGGCGCTCGTCATCGGTATGTACGACGGCTTTTACGGCCCGGGCACCGGCACATTTCTTATAATCGCCTTCACCGTTTTCGCCAAGATGAGCCTCGGCGCGGCAAACGCGCAGGCGAAAATAATAAACCTCACCACCAACATCACCGCCCTCACCGTATTTATCATAAACGGTCAGGTGCTATTCCTGCTCGGCGGCGCTGCCGCACTCTTCAACATGGCGGGCAACTACCTCGGCGCCGGCCTTGCCATAAAAAAGGGCAGCAGCATAGTAAGGATAAGCATTATAGCGGTGCTGATACTATTACTTATCAAGGTATTATTTTTCAGAGATATGTAAAAAACACGGAGTTTTCTCCGTGTTTTTTTCTGAGTGTCGAAAAACTCGGTCTACCGGCAAAAAAAAGACGGATTGACTTGGAATTGCACTACTCCGATAGCTGTTTCACTCATACAAAATAAGGAATGACGGGCGCTATGCGCCCGTCATTATTGCCTTTTTCCGTTCTTTTCCTCTACCGTACCTTTGTACGCCTACGAAGAAAAGAACGAAAAATATCCCGTCGTTTTGTCGACCTCAGTCAGCCTGTCGACTTTATC
>JAZRWQ010000099.1:0-7480 GCA_045599805.1 Eubacteriales bacterium
CGTAAGATAACGGCGCATTGACATAAAATTAAGCACAAGCAGAACGAGATACATTATTATGTTGGAAATAACCGCGCCCATTACGTTAAGGTCGGGATCGGCAATTAGGAAATAGTTGAGCGCTATTTTTACGATACTTGCTATAATGATATTTATTACGGGGATGTATGTTTTACCTATCGCCTGTAAAATCGGGGTTATGAGCTGAGAGGCACAGACGAATATTATTGACGGCGCCATTACCGTAAGCAGTTCTGCTGCCTTGGATACTTCCTCGGGGTTTCTGTAAAGAAGCGCCAGTACCGGCTCGGCAAGCACGCAAAGGCCGACTGCGCAGGGCATCGCAAAAAGCATACACAGTTTCATGGAGGAGTTTACGGTATTATTTACCTTTATCTTGTCATTTGTGGCAAATGCGGCGGAAATTGCAGGAATTACGGGCACACAGATGGTAAGTAAAACTGTTACGGGTACGTTGAATACCGTTTCGGCATAGCTTGAATACAGGCCGAAAAGATAATTCGCGCGTTCCTCATCTATCCACGATATGGTTTGCAGACGGTCAAACGCCATGCCGGTATCGATAAGATTTGCAAGTGTTGAGGTTAATGAGCCTATGGCAATGGGTATAAGCAGTATCATAAAACGCTTCATCATCTGCTTATAGGTATCGCCCTGAAGATTATCGGCGTAAATACCGGATTTGCGGTTTTTATCAGCCAGTATACGGATAAGAAGATATATGAGCGCCAGAAGCGAGCCGAGGGTTACGCCGCCCACCGCACCTGCGACAACATACGGAAGCTCAAAGCCCTTGAGCTGCATATAATAAGCGATGCCGAGTCCGAAAGCAAGCTTGCCGAATACCTCGATAAGATTGGCTATGGATGTGGGAATCATATTTGCATAGCCCTGGAAATAGCCCTTTATTACCGAGGTAACCGAAACGATGATTATGGCAGGCGCTACCGCTTTGAGTATTATATCCACCTGCGTATTCTTCATAAGCGCCGCAATGGGCTTGGAGAAGAAGAAAACGATGAGCGTCATAAGAGCGCCTATCACGATAAAGGTGGAAAAGGCGACCTTGATAACGGTTTTAACGTCCTTATGTTTACCGACCGACACCGACTCGGCAACTATTTTGGATATGGCTACCGAAAGTCCTGATGCGGAAATGGTTATCATGAAATTGTAAACGCTGTATGCTACGCCGTAGTAGCCCATGCCGGTACTGCCGACAAGGTTGGTAAGGGGTATACGGAAGAGCATGCTTATTACCTTTACCACGAGTCCGGCAAGGCTTATTATAAGCGCACCTGTTAAAAAGTTTTGTCCTGATGCCTTTTTAGGCGAAGGCGAAGGATTGTTTTGCAATGATATCAACTCCAGTTCATTTTTTATTATACTCATCTATATTACTTTTTACAAGATTCTATTTACAAAAAGTCCAATTTGATGTATCATTTTATAGGAAATTTTTTAAAGCGAGGAAATGACATGAAAACCGGAATTTGTATAGCCATGCCGGAAGAGGCGGAAATGCTTTTGAAACTCTTCCGCATAGATCGTGAAGAACCGGATAATTTATACGGAAATGCATACTTTTACGATGCAGGGAATACCGTTATCGCCATAGGCGGCGTGGGCGTTTTGGCCGCGGCAATGGCAACGCAGACGCTCATAACAGTATACGGGTGCGACAGCATAATAAATGCCGGCTGCTGCGGATGTACGGGAAATAAATACCATATAGGTGATATATATTCGGTAAACAAGATATACAAGGGCGATGTTGATATGACCCTTATCGGTTACGATAAGTTTCAGATATCGGGACATCCGGCATACCTTGAGCCGGAGGTGGATCCCGACTACCCCACCGCCGTTTGCCGTTCAAGCGACAGATTTATCGTAAGCGGAAGCGGTATATCCCCGCAGACACTTACCGAGATGGAAGGATTCAGCGTTGCATACGTATGCTACGAATACAATATCCCCTGCCGTATATATAAAGTAATATCCGATATGTGCGACAGAAACGTTGACTCATCGGAATATCAGGAAAATGTTGTTGACACCTGCAACGAGCTGGGCAAGCATCTTTACAATATACTTTCAAGACATTCGGAATAATAACCGCTCCCTTTGGTATAATAAATCCAAAGGGAGCGATTTTTTATGGCAGTTACTTTTTTCAGAACGCTTATAATGTACGTAACGATAACCGCGCTTATGCGCTTTTCCGGCAAGCGTCAGCTTGGAGAGGTGCAGATTTCCGAGCTTGTGGTCACCATACTTATATCCGAGCTTGCCGCGATACCCATGCAGGATTTCAACGCGCCGGTTTTGCGCGGGATCGTGGCGATAGTCACACTTGTTAACGTTGAGATGATAATTTCATATATAAGCATAAAATCGCTTAAATTCCGCACCGTTTTGGAGGGGCATCCATGCGTGCTTATTGAGAAGGGAAAAATAAACCAAAGTAAGATGCAGCTTGTACGTTTTTCGGTCGACGACCTTATTGAAGCGCTTCACCAAAACGGAATAACGGGGATAGATAAGGTGGATACCGCAATACTTGAAACGAGCGGAAAGCTCAGCGTATTCCCCAAAGCCGAGCACTCACCCGTCACACCTTCGGACATGAATATTACCGCTTCTGAAATGCAGCTTCCCTACACCGTTATATCCGACGGCAAAATAGTTTATGAAAACGCATCCATGCTCAAGCTTACACGGAGAAAGCTTGAAAAAATCGTTCGCTCAAAAGGATATTCGGGTATAAAAGACATATTTTATATGTCGGCAACAAAAAACGGTGAGCAGTACATCATAAAGAAGGAGCATAAATGAAAAAATTATTTCTGTCATCGGCAACGCTTTTTATATTGCTCTGCGCAATAATCGCAAATCAGATATACATGAAAAACCTCACAGACAGGATGGTATCGCAGATATCACCGGAAACGCTGAACGAATATGAGATCACCCTTGATACGCACAGGCAGTATCTCGGTGCAGTATGTCAGAAAGACCATCTTGATAACCTCGACAAATGCCTTGCAAAGGCGCAGTCAGAGGTAAATCACGCTAATCTGAACGAACTGATCATATGCACAAAAAAACTTGCGAGCTACGAAAAAATCACCCTTGAAAATTTGCTGTAAATTGCCTCAATTCTATTGACAAAAGCGCTGTAATGGACTACAATGCAATAAACTATGATTTCAGGCGGAGAAGAAAAATGAAAATCATTGAAAAATCAGTCCGACGATTCACGGTAAACTATAAAAGCCCCATAAGAAATACATCTTATAAAAGATACATCGAAAAAGTTTACGGAAGACATTTTCTTCCCAAAATCTTCTGCTCAAAATTTGTATCTTTTCTTGATTTAAGTGTATTTCTTACGGGGCTTATTTTATTTGGATTCAACCGGGAGGTAACGCAATGGAAAACGGCACGGTAAAAAGATTTGTTGAAAAACTCACATCACCTTTGCGTGACAGCATATACAATGGCTACATAGACAATTCGGATAAAAAAGCACGCAGCCGCAGGCAGATACTTGTTCAGTACATTACATACAGCATCACAAATACCCTTACGACCGGAATATTTCTCACCGGACTTATACTGTATATACTTAAAGGTGAGCCGGAATCGGTACAGAACGAATACATAGGTTTAATAACGACCTTTCATCTTTTTGCGGGCTTCTTTCAGATAATCACACCGTTCATGACCGCGAAAATGAAGAGCTACAAGGTTATGATGGTAATTGCGAGAGTGATATATTTCGGGCTCAGCACCGTGGGAATTGCCATTGTACCGATTCTTCCTATTGCCGCTACCGCGCAGGCAAAGCTGTTTATGGGGATGACCTTTGCGATTCAGCTTTCGATTTCGCTTATGAATCCGGCAATTATCGCGTGGCATATCTCGAACATACCCGACCACAAACGCGCCGACTGGTATTCCATTCAGCAGATGATACTGCCGATAGTAAATACCCTTTCATCGCTCGCCGCAGGATTTTTGATCGACCAATTTGAATTAAAGGGCAAGTATATGTCGGCGGTACTTATAATACGCGGTCTGCTGCTTATATGCGCATTCTTTGAAATACGCACCCACTTTATAGTTAAGGAGCCCGTATACAACAAGCAGCAGCTTTCCATAAAGCAGATAGTTACCGGGCCGATAAAGTGCAAACCGTTTTTATGCATGGTTATGCTTGTATGCATATGGAACGTTGTAGGCAATTTCGTGGGACAGTATTTCAATGCATATCTTTTAACCAACGTCAAGGTAAGCTACACCTTCATAAACCTGTGCACCGCAACGAATATACCGATAATGCTTATTACGATGCCGATATGGAACCGCATCGTTCATAAAAAAGGCTGGCTGTGGACGCTGTCGTTAGCAACAGCATTATCATGCGTGCCGCATATACTGAATCAGTTTATGTTCAAGGAGACGTACATACTCTATCTTATTTCGACAGTTTACTCCAACATGATTGCCCCCGGCATAAACCTTTGCGTTGCAAATCTTGTGCATATAAAATGCCCTGCCGACAACAAGACGAGTTTTGTTGCCTTTTACAGCGCGATAGGCGGTCTGGCATCCACGGTAAGTTCTTATCTCGGGAAAACATTTATTAAGTATACCGATGGAATAGCGATACAATTCGGCAATCATGAAATAGTTAATACGCAATATATATGCCTTATTGCACTCGCGTTTACCATAATTACATCAATAGCAGCATTTACGCTGTCGAAATTAGATAAAAAAGGCAAACTCGAACTGAAATAAACTATCAGCAAAGGTGATCACTATGAAATTCAAGCATACACCGATAGGCCGAATACTCAACAGAGTTACCGAGCCGCTGAGAAACAGCATATACAACGGATATTTTAATAACGATGACGACAAGGCATCGAGCAGAAGAAATATACTTGTTCAGAATATTTCTTTCAACATCGTTGCCACCCTTACGGGCGGTATATTCCTTACCGGACTTGTTCTGTATATCCTGCGCAATGAGCCGGAAAGCGTTCAGAACGACTATCTGGGACTTGTTGTAACGGCACAGCTGCTTGCAAACTTTTTCCAGATATTCACGCCGTTTATCACGGCACGCCTTAAAAGCTACCGCTGGCTTATGTTTTTATCGCGTCTGTTCTACTTCGTTTTCAATATTGTAGGGCTTGCCGCCGTTCCGCTGCTGCCCATCTCGGCAACCTCACAGGCAAAGATTTTCACGGCACTTATATTCTTGATCCAGCTGTCGGTCGCCATGGTGAACCCGGCGGTATGCGCCTGGCACATAACAAATATCCCGAACGACAAACGCGCCGACTGGATGGCTATTCAGCAAATGATACTGCCGATAATAAATACCCTGTCATCCCTGCTGGCAAGCTTTGTAATAGATAAATTCGAGCTTACCGGACGATATATGTCCGCCGTGCTGATACTGCGCGGATTTATGCTTTTATTCGCATTTTTTGAACTGCGCACACACTTCATAATAAAAGAGCCGATACACGGAGCCGGCGAAAGCAGGGCAACATTCAAATCCATGATTATCGAGCCGCTGAAATGCGGACCGTTTATGATGACGGTGCTTATAGTATGTCTTTGGCAGATTGTTGCCAACCTGCCCGGTCAGTATTTCAACGCATATCTGCTTAACAACCTAAATATAAGCTATACGTATATAAATCTCTGCACTGCCACAAATATACCTCTTATGCTTTTATTTATGCCGATCTGGAATAAGATCGTGCATAAAAAGGGCTGGCTGTGGACGCTTGGTTTATCCACCGGTATTTACTTTGTGCCCTATATACTGAACTGTCTTATGTTCAAGGAAACGTCCATACTTTATCTTATTTCGATAATCTACTGCAATATTGTTTCCCCCGGCATAAACCTTTGCTTTGCAAATCTTGTTTATGTTAAGATGCCGGAAGGCAAGAGCACAAGCTGTATCGCCTTTTACAATGCTGCCGCCGGCGCCATTGCCTGCGCAAGCTCTTATCTGGGCAAAACCTTTATCAAATACACCGAAAGCATTACGATACCGCTTGGCAAACACAATATCGTAAATCTGCAGTATATCTGCCTTATTGCAATGGTATTTGTTCTGCTGACGGCGCTTGCAAGCTTTAGGCTTGACAGAAAAGACAAACAGGGCAAATTATAAAAATTGAGAGAGAGGATGATAATTCCTCTCTCTTTATTAATCGAATAAGGGTGTTGAATAGTATCTTTCGCCGGTATCGGGAATAATGGTTACGACCGTTTTGCCCTTGCCGAGCTTTTTTGCAAGGCGAAGAGCGGCGGCAACGTTAGTACCGCTTGAAATTCCGCACATTATCCCCTCTTCGCGTATAAGACGGCGCGATGTTTCGATAGCTTCTTCATCGGATATTATTTCTATTCCGTCATAGATTTCCGTGTCGAGTATTTTTGGAACAAGCCCGTCTCCGATACCCATCTGAAGATGTGTGCCGACACCGCCGCCGGAAAGAATTGCCGCATTTTCCGGCTCTGCCGCAAGGATAACGATATCGGGATAGGCTTTCCTTAACGCTCTGCCGATTCCGGTTATCGTTCCGCCGGTGCCTATTCCGGAGCAGAAACCGTCAATTCTACCGTTCACCTGCGATATTATCTCGGATGCGGTCATATTCTCGTGGATTCGTGTGTTATCCGTATTTTCAAACTGCTGGGGCACCCACACGTTTTTATCTTCTTTTTGCATTTGCAGTGCAAGCTCTACGCAGTCGGAAATACATTTGCCGATATCGCCGTCATCGTGCACCAGAATAAGCTCGGCACCATATGCGCGGATAAGTTTGCGGCGTTCCTCGCTTACGGAATCCGGCATTATTACACGCACTTTATACCCTTTCACGGCGCCGATAAGCGCAAGACCAATGCCCTGATTGCCGCTTGTAGGCTCTGTAATTACCGTATCTGCATTTAATTCTCCGCGTTTTTCCGCCTCGCTTATCATGCTGAATGCCGTACGCGTTTTTATCGAGCCGCCGACGTTTAACGCTTCGTATTTTACGATTATATCGGCGCTGTCCTGCGGTACGATTTTTGAAAGCTTTATCATGGGCGTATTGCCTATTGCTTCCAATATATTCGAATATATCATATTCTACCTCTTATATTTTTTTATTTTTTTTGAGCTAAGACATTATAGCACAATAAGATTGTGCTTGCAATAGAAAGTATACTAAATTATTATATATTTGTATTTGAAAATTTGCTACTAAAAAGTACTGCCTCTCTCGAATCCCCGATTTTGCTATGCTTACACCAATTAGTTTAATCAAAAACTTTGGGGAGGGATTCGCTTGCCTGCGGGCAAGCCCGGGCGCGGATCTGAATTGCCACCGGCAATTCATTCAACGCCGCGCCCCTCGAATCCCCGATGAGTCAC
>JAZRWQ010000100.1:0-8045 GCA_045599805.1 Eubacteriales bacterium
AAAAAACACTTGCATTTATTATGGCGCTTATTTTGTGCTTTGGCGCTTTGTCTGTCGTTTCCGTATCGGCGGACGATTTTACTCCGGTATTGAGATATGCCGTATTCAGCGATATACATATCGATATCGAAAATGACTATCGCTGCGAAAAGGTTACAAATGCGATAAACTATGCCTATGAGATCGCAAAAGCCGACAGCTCGTACGATAAGCTCGATGCGGTGGTAATTGCCGGCGATATCGGCAATGCAGGCGAGGAGCATCAGTGGCAGTCCGCAAAGGATGTTATCCTTGCGAACACCGATACCGAAGAGACCGCGCTTATGGTGCTTATGGGCAACCATGAATTTTATGAAGAAGAAGAGCATGCCGTAGAGCGTTTCACAAAAATGTTCAAGGATGTAAACGGCGGCGGTCATGCCGAGATTCTGCCGGAAACGATCGACTGCGTAAATATGCACTTTATTTTAAACGGCTATCATTTCATCGGCTTCTCTCCCGATGTCAGCCTTCCCTGGGAATTCGCTTACAGCGATGAAAAGGTCGCATGGGTGGAAAAGCAGCTTGAAATAGCCGAAGCCGACACCGGCAAAGATAAGCCGATATTCGTTTTCCAGCATATAGGCACAGCAGATACCGTTATAGGCACCGAAACCGAAACCTCCGCGCAGTTCAAAGATATATACAGTAAATACCCCCAGCTCGTAAGCTTTTCCGGACACAGCCATTTTCCGCTTAATGCCGAGGCTTCCGTTTGGCAGGGCGGTTTCACCGCATTCGGCACAGGCGCTTTCAAGTATGCCGCAATGCCGTATTTCAATGACGTTAAGGTTTATCTTGTAGATAAGGATGAATATGATATCGACCAGTTCTACATGGTCGAGATAGATGCTGCAGGCCATGCACGTATCACCATGCACGATACCGATACAAAGTCACAGATAGGCGAGACTTATACGCTTGACAGCTATAAGGTTGAGGATTTTAAATATCTTCCCGAAAGACTTGCCGACATTCCTTTCAAATTCCCCGAAAACGCAAATCTTGAAGTTACAAACGTAATGCCGCATAAAATAAACTTTAATTTCACTCCGGTAGGGCAGGACGGGCTCACCGCCACCGCATATCATGTTACTATTGAGGATCCCGACGGCAAGCAGGTATTTGAGCAATATGTCGGCTGGGCATTCTACGATGAGAATGAAAACGATATGCCCGTCGAATTCGGCGGTATCATCCCCGGACTTAAAGAGGGGATACTCTATACCCTTAACGTTGAAGGCATCAATACCGGATATAAGGAAAAGATTGACGAAGAGGCATACGTTACCGAAAATAAGCTTACCGCAACCTTCCACCTCGGTGAGCTTCCGGAGGAAAGCGAAATTTCCGAGGAGTCCGAACCCGTTGTTGAACCTGCTGAAGAAAAGACCGACATTACGCCGATCATCATCGGCATTGCTGCCGCAGTAGTTGTTGCCGCAGCCATCGTTGTTGTTGTAATCGTTGTGCGTAATAAAAAGAAAAACAAGTAATAAATAAGTAATATCACCTGTCCGATACGGTAAACATCACTAATGAGTAATTATAAATATATCATTCTTAAGGAAATGCCGTCTATCAAAGAAGAAGCTGCTGAATGGTTCAGCAGTAAATGGCGTGTCCCGAAAGAAGCGTATCTTGAAAGCATGGAAGCATATTTGAAGGGCGAAACGGAGCTCGGTTGGTATCTCTGCCTTGACGGAGACAGAATAGCGGCAGGTATGGGAGTTATTGAAAACGATTTTCATAACAGAAAAGACCTCACTCCGAATGTCTGTGCCGTATATACGGAAAAGGATTATCGCAGCAGGGGAATTGCCGGTCGCCTGCTTAATATGACGGTTGATGATTGCAGACAAAAAGGAATATCACCGCTTTATCTTGTTACCGATCATACGGGCTTTTATGAACGTTACGGCTGGGAATTTTTATGCATGGTTCAGGGCGATGACGAGCCTGAAATGTCAAGAATGTATATCCATCGCTGAATCCTGATTTGCGAATGCAAGCATAGTACGCTTCACTTCGACAAATGCCATAAAGGAGAATAAATCCCATGAAACTTTGCGGATTTTTAATCGTTGTAAAAGATATCGAAAAAGCAAAAAAATATTATCATGACCTGTTCGGTCTTAACATGCTTGCGGATAATGACGGCAATATGATTCTTTCGGGCGGACTTTATTTGCAAGAGGAAAAATACTGGCGCGGATTTATCGGCAAAGACGTTATTTCCCATAACAACTCGTGTGAGCTTTATTTTGAGGAAGAAGATGTGGACGCTTTTTATGAAAAGCTGAAAAGTCTTTACCCTGAAACGAAGTTTGTGAATCCGCCTATGACACATAGCTGGGGCCAGCGCGTCATGCGCTTTTACGATCCCGACGGCAATCTCATCGAGGTCGGAGCGCCGATATAATGATTTTGTCGCTTACAAACATTCTTTCTTAAAAATATAAATGCCCTGCTCAGAACGAGCAGGGCATTTTTGTTTAGTTGAAAGTTGCAACATCAGGATCGGGTTTTATGCCCGGCTCGATGCTTAAGGCGGTAAGGATTGGGCCTTTCTGTCGGTAGATTGGTGAGTACTTGAATTCGATAGATGCGGTTATTTTAAGCCAGTCGCGCGTATTGTATCTGTCATTCGAGCCGCAATGGCACAAAAGTCCGGCATAAGCGATATCAGCGGCACAGCAGGTCATAACGTGCCTGCCGATAACTATGCAGTCTCGCGGCATTTTGCCGTCTTTGGCAACAATGCCGGTGAAGCATACCTTCTTGTTTTCGTAATTTGACGGATTCTCCGAAAGGTCTCTGTACCAGTAGGCATAATCTCTGTCGGCAATCTCAATGATATCGGCGTTTATGTCGAAAGGCAGTGGATCTTCGATATCGTCGTATTTAACCTGACCGTCTTTTCTCTCATACGCTATCTCACAGCTTCTGTTTATGCCTCGTACTATCTTATGATACGGCATAACATCAAACTCGTCCGGCGAACGGTTTATAACAACAAGCTCACAGGCCTGCAGCTTGTCCACCATAAGACTGCGCATATTAGCGTTGTAGTTTAAGAAGGTAGAATAGTCGGCAAACATGAATTCCTGATATATTATCCAGTTTTTCGGCATCGCATCATATAAAACGCTGTGCATCCACATGCCGTTGTATTCTATCATTACCTTTTTGATGTTATGCTTTGTTTGGTAATATTTAAGCGTCTTTTCGGTAAGCTTTTCGGGCTCGTCTATCGTTTCAACAAATACGTTGGGTGAGGCGAAAAGCTCGGGATTATATTCCTCAATGCCTTCTTCGCATAAAAGCAGGAGAATTCTCGCGCCGTCATTGAATCTTGCGTCTTCCAGCGTTTCCTGTATGAATTTTGTTTTGCCTGCCTCTAAAAAGCCGGTAAATAAAAATACGGGTATTTCCATTATTTCACCTTATTTTTGTAAAAGCTCTTTTATTGCAGCTTCATTTATTTTGGAGCCAATAACGCAAAGTCTGCCTATAACGCCTGCGCTGCCGTCTCTGATGTCCTGCTGTCCGGGCACGAAGTCAAAGTGAATCCAGCCTCCGTTTACGTTTTCCACAATACCCTTTGCCCGCAGTATTATGCCGTATTTTTCGTCCTCAAGTGCGCTGAGTATCTGCGCGATTTCTTCCTTTGAATATTTTCTTGCGGTCTCCTCGCCGTAGCTCTGGAATACTTCATCGGCATGGTGATGATGGTGGTGTCCGCATTCGCATTCATCGTCGTCGTGGTGGTGATGATGTCCGCATTCGCATTCATCGTCATCGTCATCGTGGTGATGATGATGTCCGCATTCGCATTCATCGTCAACGTCGTCGTGGTGATGATGATGTCCGCATTCGCATTCATCGTCGTCATCATCGTGATGGTGATGATGTCCGCATACGGGACAGATATCCTCCTCTTCGGCAAGCTTTTTAAGCTCCTCTTCAAGGGTGTTCTTTTTCTCCATTGCCTCTAAAATAACCTTGCCGTCAAGGTCGTCCCAGTTGGTGGTTATCATTGTAGCGGTGGTATTATGCTCTCTTAAAAGGGCAACGCACTGCTCAACGGCGGCCTCATTCATGTCGCCGGTACGGCTTAGGATAATGGAGTTTGCGTGTTCTATCTGGTTATTGAAGAATTCACCGAAGTTCTTCATATACATTTTGCATTTCTTTGCGTCGGCAACGGTGGTAAAGCTGTTAAGCAAAACGTTTTCGTTGTCTATTTTCTGTACGGCGCCTATAACGTCGCTCAGTTTGCCTACACCGGATGGCTCAATAATGATTCTGTCGGGCGCATATTCGTCAAGCACCTTTGCGAGTGCCTTTGTGAAGTCGCCGACCAAACTGCAGCAGATACAGCCCTGATTCATCTCGGTAATCTGAATTCCGGCGTCCTGCATAAATCCGCCCTCAATGCCTATTTCACCGAATTCGTTTTCGATAAGCACAAGCTTTTCGCCTGCAAAAGCTTCCTTTATAAGCTTTTTGATAAGGGTGGTTTTGCCTGCACCCAGAAATCCGGAAACTATATCGATTTTAGTCATAAAAGCACTTCCTTTTTAATATCATAATATTATATTTTAATACTAAAGACAAAAATTTTCAATAGTGTTTATTGACAAATTGATTTTTTAATATTATTATTCAAAGTAACCAAACATGAAAGAAGTAGAAATATGGATAAAAAAGTAATATTGATACTTGCCGACGGTATGCGTCCCGATGCAATGGAAAAATTGAAGCATCCCTTTTACGAGAAGCTAAAAAAGGAATCATCGTATACACTTAACGCAAAAACGGTTATGCCGAGTATAACTCTGCCGTGCCATATGTCGCTTTTTCACAGCGTAGAGCCAAACCGCCACGGTACACTTACCAATACCTATGCTGCAATGGTGCGCCCGGTTACCGGACTTTTTGAGCAGCTTTCAAAATACGATCTTTCAAGCGTTATGTTCTATACGTGGGAAGAGCTCCGCGATATCGTAACTCCGGGCTGTCTTGCCTATCAGCACATGGTTTCCGGCCATTCAGTAGGTTATCCCAAGGCTGACTGCGACAGCACCGAAAGCGCAATCGGGATTTATAATAAATACACCCCGGATTTTACCTTTCTGTATCTCGGCACTCCCGACGGAAAGGGACATGATTACGGTTGGATGAGCGATGAATACATGGACGGATTAAAGGCAACCTGGGATAATATCGAAAAATTCCTAAACGGCATAAACGGTGAATATACCCTTATCATAACTGCCGACCACGGCGGACATGACCGCATTCACGGTCACGATATCCCCGAGGATATGACTATCCCCGTAATCGCCTGCGGCAAAGAATTCGAAAAGGGCAGAATACTTGAAAACGTTAATATTATTGACATAGCTCCTACAATATGCGATATCTTCGGAGTAAACACAGACAGAGACTGGGAAGGCAAATCCTTTAAATAATATTTTCAAAACCGGAAACGCATGCTATAATAAATTCGTTATCAGTATAGATACAATTCCGGGGTGAGTTATGAACTATCTTTATATCATTTTTTCCTCAACAGATACTGCTATCGGTAAAAATATCCGAAAAATCACAAAAAATAAATACAATCATCTGTCGGTGTCATTGGGTGAAACGCCCGAAAAGCTATACTCCTTTTCGCGCTATTATTATACTGCGCCGTTTTATTCCGGCTTTGTAAACGAGTCACTCAACCGATATAAGAACGCTTTATTTAAAATATGCCGCGTGCCGCTTAATGATGCGCAGTTTCGGCTTTTATCCGATGAGCTTGACAGCATCAAAAACGACAGTGCGGAGTATATATATAATGTTATCTCGGCTCTTGTATATCCCGGTCATAAACGCATTTACAAACAAAAGGCATATACCTGCATTGAATTCGCTGTCCATCTTTTAAGTCTTATAGGTTTTATTGATGACGGATTTTATACATTCCAGTCGCTTGAAAAACTGCTGTCAGGCAACGTTGTGTACGAAGGGCAGGCGGTCGTTACCGATAAAACGGTATGGGGCGATGATCCGTATGCGGAAAAGCTCGGCATGTTAAGCGGGCTTAAGCTGACAGCAAAAAATCATTTCAAACTTTTAAAAAGATAAATTAAACCGCAAATTCATGGATGAATTTGCGGTTATCTCTTTATTATAATATTTTTTTTATTTCAGCCAGGGATTTAACTCTGTATTCTATCGGGAAATCGGGGCAGGGAGAAGTACCTGTCGGCTCATACCAGCATTTGGTAAGATTCGCATTATATGCGCCGCGCATATCTGATGAAACCGAATCACCTATCAGTATGCACTCGCTTTTGTCTTTAATCCCGGTTATTTCAAAGCATCGGTCAAAATATTCTTTATTGGGTTTGTTTACGCCTATTTCCTCGGAAATAAATATATATTTAAAATATTTATCAAGTCCCGACTCGTGAAGACGTATATGCTGTGTTTTGGCGATGCCGTTGGTTACCGCCCACATCTCGTATTTCGGGTAAAGATAATCAAGCAGGTCGCTGGCGCCTTTCGTTTTTATATATTGCTTTGAAAGATTCTCTCCGTATAGCGGGTTGAATACTTCTCCCGACATATTGATGCCGAGTATTGAAAATGTTTCGTCAAATCTTTTTATTTTAAGTTCATTCTGCGATATCTCGTGTTTTTCATACTTTTTCCAATATTTATCGTTGCATTTTGAGTATACGGCATAGTCGTCCTCATTGAAATTCAGCCCTAAAGCTTTAGCTGTTTTAAGAAAGGCATTGCAGGCGCATTTTTCAAAATCCAATAGTGTGCCGTCAATATCCATAAGAATATATTTAAACATTGTGCCCTCTCTACTTGAAATTATTTATAATAAATATTATAATATATAAAAACCATAAAAACAAGGTGGCATTTAAATGAAAGAAAGATTTTGTATAGACTTTCCGTACCTTAAGTTCAAAGACAGCGCAGAGGAAAAGCTGCGCATACTTAAAAATGCCGGTTTCCAAAACGTGTCGATAGATGGCGGAGGCTACGGCGACTTTATGCCTGCTTCCGAGATACCCGTTTTTGCCGATATCTGCGAAAAGGTAGGCATCAAGCTTATAAATTACCATCCGTATTTTATGAAAAATAACCTTTTGTGGCTTGATACTCCCGAAAAAGAGGATGTTATAGCCCAGCATATAAAGGCAATATATAACTGCGGCAAGGTGGGCATTTCTTCAATCATCGTTCACCCCACAAGCGGTCCCAATAATCTGTATGTTTCGGGCATAGGCGTTGAATCTTTTAAGCGTATGCTTGAGTCTGCCGAGAACAATAACGTTACTATCTGCCTTGAAAACCTGCGCACCCAAAAGCATAACGATTTTCTCTATGCAAATATTCCTTCCGAATATTTAGGCTTCTGCCACGACACCGGTCATGAATTCGCCTACAATAAAGGCATGGACTTTCCCGTAAGATATGCCGACAGAATGGCATATACCCATCTGCACGATAATAACGGTGTAGATGATCAGCATAAACTTCCCCTTACCGGTGAAATAGATTTTGAACGTTATGCCATGTTTTTAAACGAAATAAACTACACCGGTCCTTTAAGCCTTGAAGTTACCCATGTGGAAAAAAACTATGCCGATATAGGCTATGAAGCCTATGTGAACAAGGGCTTTGAAACCCTCTGCAAAGTCTTCGGAGAATAAGATGATAAATACAACTCTCTGCTACATCAAAAAAGACGGCAAGTATCTTATGCTTCACCGCGTAAAGAAGGAAAACGACCTCAATAAGGATAAGTGGATAGGTATAGGCGGCAAGTTCGAGGATAAGGAAAGCCCCGAGGACTGCCTCATGCGTGAGGTTTACGAGGAAACCGGGCTTACCCTTACGCGTTTTTCCTACCGCGGCATCGTTACTTTTGTATCGGATGAATATCCCACCGAGTATATGCACCTGTTTACCGCCGGTAAATTCACAGG
>JAZRWQ010000101.1:0-16947 GCA_045599805.1 Eubacteriales bacterium
AGATATAAACAAATTATAATAATAAAGGACTGCTGCATGCAGTCCTTTAAAACTATTCGTAATAGCCGGGGGCAAGAGTAAGCTTTTCGAAAAATTCATAATCGTGAGCATAAATTACCTTTGCGTTGTATTTTTTCTGAAGCTCACGCACCTTTTCTATTGATTTGAAATAGGACAGGCTGTCATACAGAAGTCCGGAAGCCTTTGCGGGTGGTCCGTATATCTCTTCAGTGTAAACACAGTCCTGCGGCAGAATATAGGTGCCGCTTTCAAGATGCAGCATGATCCCCAAAAGGTTGGGAGTGTGACCGGGCAGACAGAGAAGCTCAACATCCTTGGCGATTTCCATATCCTTGTCAACGAGAATATAATTGGCAGGTGATTCGGCGTCGGCTTTAACATAACCGCCGTGAGTTGATGGATCGGGATTTTGATGCACCTTTACCTCCGCCATTTCAAAGTCTTCCTTCGGGACGTACACATCGGCATGGGGGAATAAGTATAAACCGCCTGCATGATCAAGATGCATATGGGAAATAACTACCTTTTTTATATCTTCCGGCTTAACACCGCAGAGTGCAAGCTGGTTTTCAAGTCTTTCTTCGGGCTTCTGATATAAAGGATATATTTCCTGAAGCCCTTTGGGCCAGTAGCCGTTCATTGCTTCGGGATTACTGCCAGTATCGTAAAGGATATATCCTTCATCAGTTTCAATTAGAAAGCACATAACGGGAAGCTTTATCCATTCATTCCGGATATGCGGATTACTGTATGTGCCTATAACGCTGCAGTTTACAACATTGTTTTTATCTGTACCGAGGTAGCCGGTATTGAGAATATACAGTTTCATTTTATTGACCTCCAACGATTTTATATGCTGATTATACATTTTCGAAAAGTATAATTCAATCCAAAAAACAAAATCCGACATGGTTTTTTTTAATATAAGGGACTGTAAGCAGTCCCTTATATTTCAGTTATCCTTTCGGCGTTTGCGTATTCGCAGCCGTTTTTATTCAGTTCCTTATATATCTTTAATGCCTTATCGGGATTTATTGTATCCTTTGGATTTGAGGAATAGGTTCCGTAACCCGCTCTTTTAAGTATTTGCAAATCGTTTGCAGTCAGCTTGTCGGGTTTCAGCATTGCATAAACTGTTCCTTTGTCAGGGAATGGGAATGAGTTCAGATATTCAACAGCCTCCGATGCGCTTAATTTAGGTAGGTATATTATTTTAGGTGCTTCGGGGTATTTTTCATTTAATGCCAGCATTGTTTCTGCCGAGCCGCTGAGCATCATCTTATTACCGATATCGTATTTTTTAATCAAAGCGTATAGATTTTCAAATGCTGCTTTATTTTCACTTTCTTCAATCCCGAGGCGAATCATCGGAAGACAGTTGTATTCACGGCAGATTCTTATTCCGTCTTCGAGAGTGGGAACATGGAGCTCTTCTTTATTGAAGTCGGAAATGCGGTATTCGGCGTAATCTTCTTTTTTTATTATATGCAGGCGGTTGATTTCCTCTGAAGTAATGTCTGCAATATAGCCGGAGCCGTCGGTGGTGCGGTCTACGGTTTCATCGTGCATTATATACAGTATATTATCGGCAGATGCTCGTACTCTCGCAAAATTTATGGCATAATAACCCATTTTTGCCGCAGCAATGTAGCCGGGAATACTGTTTTCGGGAGCATATACTCGTGTTCCCTGATGTGCGATAAGGCGCATTAAATCTTCACCTCTTTTGTGCTTAATGTAACATAAATTAACGGATAAGTAAATAGAATATATATCATAATATTATATGACTAATAAAACAGCACACCCAAAAGGGTGTGCTGTTTTAGTGGGGTGAAAGATGGGACTCGAACCCACGGTCTCCAGAGCCACAATCTGGCGCTTTAACCAACTAAGCTACAATCACCATATTATTGGTGCGCCTGAAGGGACTCGAACCCCTGACCCACTGCTTAGAAGGCAGTTGCTCTATCCAGCTGAGCTACAGGCGCATATTTAATTTGGAGCGGGTGATGGGAATCGAACCCACGTAACCAGCTTGGAAGGCTGGAATTCTACCATTGAACTACACCCGCAAGTGGTTTCGTTTTGACCGCTCAAATATAATAGCACAGCAAACCTTTTTTGTCAATAAGTTTTTGTTTTTATTTTACTTTAAAAAAGTTTTCCGCGCTTTCAATATGCGACATTTTTCATGTAGCCGAGGATATATAATTAAATCGAAATGAGGTGTTGAAAATTCAAACCGTATATATTGATGTTTTGTTTTTTGTAAACTTCATTTTGGATCTGCTGATATTTTTTTCCGCATCAATAATTTTAAAAAGGCGCAGAAAAATATGGAAAATAATTGTTGCAGCTGTGGTTGGTGCGGCATATTCCTGTGCAGCCTTTCTCTCGTTGTTAAATCCGCTTATCATAAATCTCGGTGCAATGATTCTATATATTCTATGCAGCATTTTTGTGTTTGGTGCAAAGGGTATAAAATCTTTTTTCAGATGTTTTATCGTTATTTTTATAACTGCCGTATGTTATGGCGGAATTTTGTTTCTTCTATATCTTTTTACCGGATTCGGAACAATATCGGTATTCAATAACGGCGCATTGTATATAGATTTACCGGTTGCGGCTGTTTTAGGATTTTCATTTCTGGCTTTTTCTGTGTTATGGATATTTTCCAAAATAAACGAGTATAGGCATCCGGAAAATGCAAAAGCTTTATTACGGATTAGTTTATTCGATAAAGAAATTTCTCTTGATGCGATTATCGACAGCGGCAATCTTTTGCGTGAAAACATAAGCGGTTTGCCGGTTGTAATCTGCAATTTTGATTCGGTGAAAAGATTTTTGCCTTTGGCTTTTAAAAATTTTATCGTTTCAGACAGACTTCTTGATATGGAATCTGCCGTAAATACCGCCGTCCGGTTGATTCCGTGTACTACCGTAAACGGAAGCAGTTTGATGAAAGCGGTAAAATGCAGTGAGGTCCTTATTGAGATAAAGAAAAAAACTTTTTCGATACATAGCTGTTATGTTGCATTTGCCTGCGGTATAAACGGATTGAATGAAAATATACAGGCTTTGCTGCCTGCGGACATTTTGGAAATGGGGACGGAAATAAATGCTGTATCTGATAGGGAAAATATTTGCGAAGCTCAGTGAATTACTGAGTAATAACAGCACACATTATATTAACGGTGCCGATGTTCTGCCGCCTCCTTTAAATGCGGAAGACGAGGAGCATTATATCGAACTTGCCGAAAACGGCGATGAATGCGCAAAGGGGGTGCTGGTGGAGCATAATCTTCGCCTTGTGGTTTATATCGCAAAAAGATTTGAAAATACGGGAATTAACATAGAAGATCTCATTTCTATTGGAACTATCGGGCTTATAAAGGGTGTAAACACTTTCAGACAGTGTAAAGGCATAAAGCTTGCCACTTATGCGTCGCGCTGTATTGAAAACGAAATACTGATGTTTTTACGCAAAAACAATAATGTTAAGGGTGAACTGTCAATAGAAGAACCTCTTAATGTTGATTGGGACGGAAATGAACTTTTATTATCGGATATTTTAGGTACCGATCCGGATGTTGTGAATAAGAATATAGACAATGAAATTGAAAAAAGCTTGTTGTTTGAAGCTTTGCAAAAGCTTGACGACAGAGAGCAGACTATTGTGAAAATGAGATACGGTTTGTGCGGTTCAAAAGAGAAAACTCAAAAAGAAGTTGCAGATGAATTACATATTTCTCAGTCGTATATATCGCGCTTGGAAAAGAAAATTTTAGAACGTCTCAAATATGAAATAGAAAAAATCTCTTAATCCGACGCATTACATATCAATTACGGGGGTATTGTAATGCGTATAAATAAGGTGGAAATCTGCGGAATAAACACAAGCAAGCTGACAACACTTTCCGCATCAGAGAAAAAGGAGCTGCTTAAAAAAGCATCTCTCGGTGATAAAAATGCAAGAGAAAAGCTTATAAACGGTAATTTAAAGCTTGTTCTAAGCGTTGTACAGCGATTTGCCAATCGAAAAGAGGAGATGGACGATCTGTTTCAAATAGGCTGTATAGGGCTGATCAAGGCGATAGATAACTTTGATATTTCGCTTAATGTGCAGTTTTCAACCTATGCCGTGCCTATGATAATAGGTGAAATACGCAGATTTCTAAGAGATAACAATACCGTAAGGGTAAGCAGATCATTAAGAGACATAGCCTATAAAGCGCTTCAGGCACGCGAAAAATTTGCCCGATCCGGTATAAATGATCCTACAGTCGAACAGATTTCAAAAGAAATCGATACGCCTACAGAAGATGTTATATGCGCACTTGATGCAATAGTTGAGCCGATAAGTCTTTACGAACCGGTCTATAATGAAGGCTCGGACGCGATTTTTGTGATGGACCAGATAGGTGACAGGCGCAATACCGATGATAACTGGATAGATGAAATAGAGCTTAAAGAGTCTTTAAAGAAACTCAGCGAACGGGAAAAGAAGATACTCTCTTTAAGATTTTTCACAGGTAAAACGCAGGTTGAAGTCGCATCGGAAATAGGAATATCGCAGGCGCAGGTGTCACGTATCGAAAAGGGTGCTCTGGATAAAATAAAGGGCGATATTTAGGAACGCTTGGAGCGTTCCTTTTTTCTATAAAAAGTAAACATTTATCGCATTTCGTTGACATGCATTGCGTTTTTGATTATAATATGTATATCTGATATTGTTGATAAGTATATCTTTTTTTATATGAGGTTACAACCTATGGCTCTGACTTTTAAAGGGGGAATTTTCCCTCCGGTATACAAAGATAAAACAAAAGCGCGCCCAATAGAGCACGTTGACGATACTCCTATCGTTATTCTGCCTTTGTCGACATATCCCGGAACGATATGCACCCCATTGGTAAATGTTGGCGATAGGGTTTATTTGGGGCAGCTTATTGCCGATTCCGATAATCCCGACTGCATTCCGGTACATTCCACCGTTTCAGGTAAGGTAATCGATATATCCGCAAAGTGGCATCCAAACGGGAATAAAGTAAGATCCATTGTAATTGAGAACGATTTTAAGGATACTTTTTATCCCGATTATCTGCTCCATCGCAAAAATCCCGATACCATGTCTTCCGAAGAAATAATTGATTTTGCTCGCGAAAGCGGGATCGTCGGCATGGGTGGTCAGGGTTTCCCGACGCATCTTAAATTAAAATATGCGCTTGCCAAGCAGGTTGATACTTTGATAATCAACGGTGCCGAATGTGAGCCTTTTATCGCCGCTGACGAGCGCGCAATGATAGAGTATCCCAAATTCATACTCGGCGGCGTAAAGATGCTTATGAAAGCCCTCGGGCTTGATACCGCTTATATAGGCATAGAAAAGGATAAAGCCAATGCCATTTCCACAATGAGCATTATTACCGAGCCGTACGGTATTAAAGTCGTTCCACTGCACACAAAATATCCGCAGGGCTCCGAAAGGCAGCTTGTTTATGCCGTTACTCACAGAGAAATTAAGCCGGAGGAGCAGGCAGTTGATGCAGGATGTGTCGTTTTCAACGTTGATACCGCGGCATCTTTATACAGAAGCGCAAGCACGGGTATGCCGCTTATAAGGCGAGTTGTAACGATATCCGGTGACTGTGTAAAAACAAGTAAGAATGCGCTTGTCAGAATAGGCACGCCGTTAAGCTATTTGGTTCAGTCGGTTGGCGGATTCACCACACATCCCAAAAAGATAATACTCGGCGGACCTATGATGGGTACGGCACAGCACACTCTGGATGCACCGTTAATAAAACAGTGCAGCGGTTTGTTGGCGCTCGGTAAAAACTACCTGCCGGATGATACGGTAACCGAGTGCATAAGATGCGGCAGATGTGTTGACGGATGTCCGGTAAGGCTTATGCCTATATATATCAATATGTTTTTCCGGCAGGAAAAACTTGATGAATTGCGTAAAAACAATGTTGACGATTGTATCGAGTGCGGCTCATGCTCATTCGTATGTCCTGCAAAAATTCCGCTTGTACAGATAATGAGAATGGCAAAATTCCGTATAAATACTTTAGAGGATGAGGAGGATTATTCATAATGGATACACGGTATGTAATCACCTCGTCTCCTCATATCCGTTCAACGGATAATACACAGAAAATAATGATATCGGTGCTGATTGCTCTCGCACCGGCAACGGTACTCGGCTGCGTCTTTTTCGGATTCCGTGCACTGTTTATTACTCTTTTAAGTGTCGGCTCCGCGGTTGCGGCAGAATATCTGTTTAATCTTCTTTGTAAAAAGAAACAGACGATAGGGGATTTTTCCGCTTGTGTTACCGGACTTCTGCTCGCGATAAGTTTGCCGTCCACCGTTCCTTTATGGATTCCCATTATCGGCTCGATTTTTGCAATAATCATCGTTAAGCAGATTTTCGGCGGCATCGGCAGAAACATATTCAACCCTGCGCTTACTGCAAGAATAATGCTTGCCATCGCATGGCCTAAAGAAATGACAAATTGGGTTAAACCCTTTTCCTATGACGGCATATCTCTTATATCGAATGTTGATATAACAAAGATAGAAACATCGGTTACGCCGCTTGCGCAAATGAAGGCAGGTACCTTTGATTTTCAGGATATGCTGCAGCTTTTCTGGGGCAATATAGGCGGATGCATAGGCGAAACATCTGTTATTCTCCTGCTGCTCGGCGCGGCATTTCTCTTTATCAGAAAGGTTATTTCCTGGGAAACTCCTGTTGCGATATTAGCAGCGGTTGGCGTTCTTTCGTTGATTTTCCCGTCAACCGGCACACCTATAGCATACTGCATTGCCCAGCTTGCATCCGGCGGATTGGTTTTGGGTGCATTCTTTATGGCGACAGATTATTCCACAGCTCCGGTAACCCGCCGTGCAAAATTCATATTCGGCTTATGTATCGGCACACTTACCTTCCTTCTCAGAAGATTTACCGGTTACGCAGAGGGAATAGGATACGCAATAGTATTTATGAATATTTTTTCATATACACTTGACCGCCATACAAAACCCAGAAGATACGGAAAGGGGGGAGCGTTCTATGGAAAACGGAAGTCATCCGAATCAGACACAGCCGCAGAATCAGAACAGGAAGACGCCTGACTCCAGAACGTGGATGCTTCAGCCAAGCTTCTCTCTGCAAGGTACCACTGAAAGCTCTCAGGGTATATCCGGTATATTATTGTATGTAGCCGTACTCGTTTTGATGATATGCGTTGTCGGCGGAATCCTTGCCGGCTTAAATTATGCAACACAGGGTAAAATCGAAGAAAACGAAATTGCACAGTTGAATAAGGCATTTGAAACAATTTTCCCCGATGCGGATGAATTTGATAATGTTTTCAATGAGTTAAACGATACCTCGTCAATACCCGGTGTTTCCGCAGTATATAAAGTATATAAGAATGAAGAACTTCTCGGTTACTGCACACAGGTAGCATCCGACGGATTCGGTACGGATGAAATTGAAATGATAGTCGGTAGTGATACGATGAATCAGGTAGTACTTATCAGCGTGCTTGATCATACGGAAACTCCCGGCAAGGGTGCCGATATCCTTGATCCCGATGAAGTATTTCTTCAGCAGTTCAAGGGACTTGCGCGTCCGATAGAGTTTACTTCAAATGTTACCGCAGTCAGCGGCGCTACTACCACATCTGATGGTGTAAGAAACGGTATCAATATGGCGCTTAAAGCAGTTGACCTTGTAAGAATTTCCATTGATGATACGATAGGAGGCAATAATGAATAAGAATTCCGGACTTATAAATGTAGCAAAAGACGGATTTCTTACCAAAAATCCGTTATTGGTTTCCATGCTCGGTGTTTGCCCCGCGCTTGCAACGAGTACTACCGTGGAAAACGGTCTCACAATGGGACTTGTTGTTTTGGCGGTGCTTATTCTTTCAAATGTTACGGTATCCTTACTCAAATCAATGATACCGAATAAAATCCGTTTGTCCGTTTATATGATAATCATAGCCGGATATGTTTCGGCAACCGAAATGCTTTTGAAAGCATATCTGCCGGATATGGATAAGTCCCTCGGATTTTACATTTCACTTGTGGTTGTAAACTGCGTCGTTTTATCGCGAAGCGAACAGTTCGCTTCAAAAAATGACGTAGGGATGTCATTTGTCGATGCGCTTGCGAACGGACTCGGTTATACCGTTGTGTTGGTCATCATATCCTTTATCCGTGAAGTATTCGGAAAGGGAAGCGTATTCGGATTTGATTTCGCACAATATATAGGTTACAGCCCCATTTCCATTCTTGCGGCACCTGCCGGAGGATTTCTCGTGCTTGGACTTTTATGTGCGCTATACAATAAAATAAGTCTGACAAGGAGGAACAGAAATGCTTAAAACCTATTTTTCCGTTGCACTCTTTGCCATAATAATCGAAAATGTCGTTCTTGTCAGATTTTTGGGTGTATGTCCGCTGCTTGGCGTTACGGATAATAAACAGAAAACTATCGCGATGAGTGTTGCCGTTATATCTACAATGGTATTTTCATCGGCGTTTTGCTGGATAATAAATAAATACGTTCTTATCCGGTTCGGTCTGGAATATCTGCAGACACTCATGTTCATATTCGTAACTGCGTTCATTGTGCAGTTTGTTGAAATGATGCTCAGGCGTTTTTATCCTGAGATAGCAAAATCACTGGGAATTTATGTGCCGCTTATTACTACCAACTGCGCAATTCTTGGTTGTGTAATTCTCGGAATCGAAAGCGGTTACGGATTTGCGCTTACAGTATTTTACGGCGCTATGTCAGGCGTTTCCTTCATGCTGGCAATGGTTCTTTTCTCGCTTATACGCCAGCGCATAGAACTATCCGATACTATTCCCGAGTCGTTCAAGGGAACTCCGGTGCTTCTTATTGCGGCATCGCTTCTTGCAATGATATTCAGCGGCTTCTCGGGCGTAAGCTTTTAACGGGGAAGGAGGAAGTTAAATGCAAGCATTTATTCTTATTATAAGAGCAATTATTCCTCTTGCCGTTATCGGCGTTATAATCGGTATTATTCTCGGTATTTCGGGTAACAAGTTAAGGGCAAAATCCGGCGGTATCGTTGAGAAGCTTACAACCATTCTTCCCGGTACCGACTGCGGCGCATGCGGATTTCCGTCATGTGAAGCTTTTGCCGAAGCACTTGCCGTAAAGAGCGTAAGACCGAATAAATGTCCCTTTGCCGATACTTCAACTATTGTGCAGCTCGCACGTATGTCCGGACAAAAAGCTTTGCGTACGCAGAGAATGCGCGCTCAGATAATGTGTTCCGGCACAGCCGATCTTGCTCCAAAAAAATTCAAGTACGACGGTATAATGGACTGTGTATCGGTATCGCAGCTCGGAACAGGTGATAAGGCATGCCCATATGGCTGTCTCGGCTACGGCACCTGCGTTAAAACCTGTCCTTTCAATGCAATTAAAGTTGAAAACGGCGTTGCTGTTGTAGAATATGAAAAGTGCATCGGCTGCGGACTTTGTGCCGATGCCTGCCCAAAGCACCTTATAAGAATGGTACCTTATGACAGCGAGTATTGGGTTGGCTGTCATTCAAGAGGTAAGGGTGATGTTGTAAAATCATATTGCGGTACAGGTTGTATCGGCTGCGGAATATGTGAGGAAAACTGTTCGGTAGGCGCAATTAAGCTTGCCAATAACCTTGCAAGCATCGATTATAAAAAATGCATACAGTGCGGTACATGCTTTGAGAAATGCCCTCGCAGTGCTATATGGTACGGTGCATTCCAAATCAAGAACGGTGATACAAGACCGGGCTCATTTCAGGGACGAATTGAATAAAAATATGACCCGGCGGGATATGACCTGCCGGGTCATGCTTTATGTCAAAAACTCTGAAATTATTATGTCATGAAGTATGTCGCCGTCATCAGGGTTTTCATAATCTTTAAATTTCATTTTTACCACATTGTCGAATAATCCAATAAGAAATACAGTGCCTTTCTCCTCGTGTGTTTTTATGTCAAAAATTCCCTTGTGCTGAATCAGTATGGAGTTTGTGATATAAAGTCCGTCATATGTAGTACGTTTCTGTGCTGATTTGAAATCTCCCGTCATCAGCATATCTATTTCTTTTTGCGTAAGCTTTAGTTTGTTGCAATGTATGGCTATTCGCGTATAGTCCTGCAATATCTGATCAATGTTTATTGAGATTTCCGGCTTTTTGGCTGATGTAAGCAGCAGCATATTTGCAAATATATTTGATATTGCTCGCGTTATCATCTGTCTGTCGCAGTAAACCGACAAATCTTTTTCTGCACATTTCAGCGTGAACTTTGCATTGGATTCCGCGTGTGTTTCCTTATATCCGCTTATTATTGATTTTATGAGCCGCACAGGATCGAGTATGGAATATTTTGTCGGATGAATATCAAAAATCATATCGCATAAAAGTTTGATATCGGTGTGATATCGCATAAGACGGTATGAGCACATGTGAATATGCCATAAAACATCGTTTGAAATTTTTTCATCTGAAACGGATTTTATGTATCCATTAGATGCCATTGCGATATCCTGAATAATATCCGATGTCATCTGAAGATTCGATTGAACAAGTGCAGCAGTTCTGAAGTGCTTTTCAAGTACTGAATATCTGCTGTCACGGAAGGTTGCAAGATAATACTGTTTGTTATTTCTGCCGAAGAAATAAATGTCGATATAATATACGGTGCCAATTAACTCTACTGATGTTAAAGTTACGTTTCCTACTCGATCGAGGTGCTTTGATGCGATTGACAGAGAGTCTTCATTTAAAATATCGGTAAGTGAACTCTTTTGGCCTGTGATTTTTTCCAATTCATTACTGATTTCGATAGGGATATTTAAGAAATTGTATATGCCGCAGGGAATATGACTTTCTCTTACGAGATCTACCATATCATTCAGCGCCATATCAAGTAGTGGATTCATATAGGATTCACCGCCGTTTTGTAAGATTTAGATATATTATAATACGGATTAAGCTATATTAGAAGCCTTTTCTAATATTTTTTGCAAAACTTAAAAATAAAACTTGCATATTTTTACGATTTGGGGTAAAATAATACCTGAATTTTAATAGGAGGTATAGTTTTATGGCTATAAAAGTAGGTATTAACGGTTTCGGACGTATTGGTCGTCTTGTATTTCGTGCAGCCGTAACTAATGATGAGGTTGAAGTTGTAGGTATCAACGATCCCTTTATTGATCTTGATTATATGGTATATATGGTTAAATACGATACCATGCAGGGAAAATTCCAGGGTGAAATTCATGCCGAAGACGGTAAGCTCGTTGTAAACGGTAAAAAGATAAGCGTATTTGCATGCAAAGAACCCGCAGAAATCCCCTGGAAGGATTGCGGCGCAGAATATATCGTTGAATCCACCGGTGTATTCACCACAACCGAAAAGGCAAGCGCACATCTCAAGGGCGGCGCAAAGAAGGTTATCATTTCCGCTCCTGCAAAGGATAAGGAAACTCCCACATTTGTTTGCGGCGTAAATCTTGAAAAATATAATAAGGATATGGTAGTTGTTTCCAATGCATACTGTACAACAAACTGCCTTGCTCCTTTGGCAAAGGTTATCAATGATAAGTTCGGTATTGAAAGCGGTCTTATGACTACCGTTCATTCCACCACCGCTACTCAGAAGACCGTTGATGGTCCTTCCGCAAAGGATTGGCGCGGCGGCCGTGCGGCAGCAGGCAACATCATTCCTTCTTCCACCGGCGCTGCAAAGGCTGTTGGTCTTGTTATCCCCGAGCTGTTGGGCAAGCTTACCGGTATGTCTTTCAGAGTTCCCACTCTTGACGTATCCGTTGTTGACCTTACCGTTCAGCTTAAAGAAAGCACCACTTACGAAGATATCTGCGCAGAAGTTAAGAGGGCTTCCGAAAACGAACTCAAGGGTATTCTCGGTTATACCGAAGATGCCGTTGTTTCTTCCGACTTCCTCGGCGACTCCAGAACTTCCATCTTTGATGCAAAAGCAGGTATCATGCTTAATGATAAGTTTGTTAAGCTCGTTTCCTGGTATGACAATGAATGGGGTTATTCCAACAAGATCGTTGATCTTATGATGCATATGGATAAGGTTGACAATCAGTAAAAACTGATATTTTTACCGTGAGAATCAAGCATGATTCTCACGGTTTTTTTATTACTTTTCAACAGCTTTTTCAACAATGTGGAACAGAATTGCCTAATGGAATACCAAATTTACATCTGATTATGCTATGAATTTCAGAATAAAATCACTATATTTTTATTAGGCTTTCGGAGTCATAAATAATATGTTTTCCATTATTGAAAACAGGGGGAACTGAATATCGAATTTATCCCGGAATTTATCTTTTACGCAAGGCGTTGTTGTGGAAAAATATCTTGATTTTACGTCATTTTACTTTGAGATGTCACATCCGGATGAAATCCTCTGCAAACAGTATTTTTGCCATATATAAATATATTGCTGAATTGTAAGCATATTTTATTTAATGTTTAACAAAAACCAGAGTAATATAGGTTGAAATAGGTAGGTATTGCTGATATAATCATTTTGTAATATTGTGTACCAAGATGAGGTGAAATCCATGCTGCAGCCGGTTAAAAAAACCAGACTGTCTACTGAGGTTATAGATCAGATATCGCAATCAATATTGAAGGGTGATTATAAGCCCGGTCATAAACTGCCTCCCGAGCGTGAAATTGCAAGTCAGCTCGGTGTCAGCCGTACCGTTGTTCGCGAGGCTTTGCGTTCACTTGAAATCATGGGCCTTGTTGAATCGCTGGTAGGCGGCGGTACTTATGTGAAAGAGTACACGGCAGAGCATGTGCTTGATCCCATAGCAAGTTATTTTTCATCTGAGGATTGTCTTGCCGACGAAATCATCGAAACCCGTCTTATACTTGAACCTGAAATGGTAAAGCTTGCCGCCGTCAGAGCAACGGATGATGATATCGCCGCAATAGAGAAATCCATAGAGCAGATGGAAGAAGAGCTTGTTGCCGGACTTTCCGGCATAAACGGTGATACCGCGTTCCATTTCGCGCTTGCAAGCGCAGCGCACAACAGCGCAATGCTGAAAATCCTTTCCGTTATAGGCGATCTGCTTCACTATAACATGAAAGCATCGCTCCAAGCCGTTCCCGATCAGGGAATTACCATTCAGGGCCATAAGCGTATTCTTCAGGCTGTTAAAGACCATAACGGCGATCTTGCCGCAAAGTTTATGGTTGAGCATCTTGAAATAAGCTTCTCGAGAATAAAAAACAGAGTTTAATCAGTATCCCATATTAAGAGGCTACGGTCTCTCAATTAAAATATAAAATTTTATATAAAATGGAGGAAAATCAAAATGGATTCCAAAGAAAAAGTATCCGCATTGATCGCAAAGGCAAAAGTTGCTCAGAAGAAGTTTGAAAGCTTCAATCAGGAGCAGGTTGACGCTTGTGTAAAGGCTATCGCAAGAGTTGTCTATGAAAACGCTGAAATGTTTGCAAAGATGGCTGTTGAAGAAACCAGAATGGGCGTTTATGAAGACAAGATCAAGAAGAACCAGGGCAAAGCTAAGGCTATCTGGAACAATTTGAAGACCAAGAAGTCTGTTGGCCTCATTGAAACCAATGAAGAAACCGGCATCTCTCTCTTCGCTCGTCCCGTAGGCGTTGTTGGCGCAATCACTCCCTGCACCAACCCCATTGTTACCCCGATGTGCAACGCTATGTTCGCTTTCAAGGGCAGAAACGCCGTTATTATTGCTCCCCATCCCAGAGCAAAGAAGTGCACCGCTGAAATCAAGAGACTCTTTGACGAAGCTCTTGCTAAGTGCGGCGCTCCCGAAGACCTCTTCCAGTACATTGAAGACTGCCAGGTTGAAGATTCTGCAGAACTCATGAAGTCCGTTGACGTAGTAGTTGCTACCGGCGGTATGGGCATGGTTCGTGCTGCTTATTCTTCCGGCAAGCCCGCTTACGGCGTAGGCGCAGGCAATGTACAGGGTATTATTGATGACGATGTTGATATCGCAGTTGCAGCAAGCCGTATGATCGCTTCCCGTAAGTTTGATAACGGTATCATCTGCTCCGGTACTCAGACCATCATCGCTCCCGCTAAGAAGTATGACGAAGTTATCGCTGAATTCGTTAAGCAGGGCTGCTTCTTCGTTAACGATCCCGCTGACAGAGAAAAGTTTGTTAATGCTATCTTCCCCGGCGGCGTTATGAACAAGAACCTTGTTGGTCAGTCTACTGCTAAGGTTGCAGAAGCTGCCGGCGTTGCAATCCCCGAAGGCACCAAGGTTATCATTATTGAAGCTGACGGTTACGGCAAGGGCTTCATGCTCTCCAAGGAAAAGATGTGCCCCGTTATGTCTTCCTACAAGTATGATGCTTTTGAAGACGCTGTTGCTATCGCACAGGCTAACCTTGAATTCGAAGGCCGCGGCCATTCTGTTGACCTCCAGTCCAACAATGAAGCTCATCTGCTTTATGCAGGCGAAAAGCTTGAAGTTGCTCGTATCCTTATCAATCAGGAATGTGCTACTCAGAACGGCGGCGCTTTCACTAACTTCCTCACTCCGACCACTACTCTCGGCTGCTGCTCCTGGGGCAACAATTCCATCTCCGAGAACTTTGACTACAGATTCCTTATCAACTACATCAGAGTTGCTCGCCGCGTAGAAAGATACACTCCGACCGATGAAGAAATGTGGGGTTAATTTGTTATGGATTTAATGGAATTTAAGGCAAGAGAGCTGTTTGAAATGGCCGGCCTGCCCGTTAAAAAGGGTGTAGTAGGCGAGACCGTTGAAGAACTCGTTGCTGCTGTTGAAAACAACAAAGAGATTACATTCCCTCTGGTATGTAAGGCTCAGGTTCAGGTTGGCGGCCGCGGCAAAGCCGGCGGTATCAAGATGGCTGACAATATGGACCAGCTCAAAGAAGTTGCTGCTCAGATCCTCGGTATGGACATTAAAGGTCATATCGTAAGACGTCTGATGGCTGTTGAAAAGGCTGACGTAGCTAAGGAATTCTATCTTTCCATCATGCTCGACAGACTTACCAAGTGCCCCCTGGTTATTTTCAGCACTCAGGGTGGTATGGATATCGAAGAAGTTTCCAAGACAACTCCCGAACTTATCTACAAGATTCCCGTTAATCCTCTTTCCGGCATGACCAAGGACATCACCTCCGATCTTGCCAAGAAGGCAGGCGTTACCGGCAAGACTGCAGAACAGTTTGAAGAAGTTCTTGTAAAACTGTATAATTTCTTCATTGCTCGCGACTGCATGCTGGCTGAAATCAACCCCCTGGCTCTGGATGCTGACGGCAACGTTATTACCCTTGATGGCAAGGTTTCCGTTGATGACAGCGCACTTTACAGACAGCCCGAAGTTGCAGAGTTCAAGAAGAGCCTTGAAAAGGACGAAGACGTTCTTATTAAAGAAGCTCGTGACTGGAACTTCCTTTACATCCCCTGCGATCCCAAGGGTACCATTGCTGTTTCCAGTAACGGTTCCGGTATGCTTATGTCATGTATGGACCGTATCCATGACAATGGCATGAGCGTATATGCAGGTCTCGACCTCGGCGGCGGCGCTACTGCTGAAAAGATCAAAGAAGCCGTACGCATCATCTCTACCGGTGATCAGGTTAAAGCCGTATTTATCAACATCTTCGGCGGTATCACCAGATGCGACGAAGTTGCAGGCGGTGTAAGACTTGCAAAAGAGATTTACGGTATTAACAAGCCTATCGTAATCAGATTCGAAGGCACCAACAAAGACAAGGGTCTTGAAATCATCAAGGGTCTTGACAATGTTATTTATGCAGACGGCCTCATTCAGGGCGTTGATGAACTTGTAAAAAGGAGAGACCAGTTAGTATGAGTATATTAATAGATGAAAACACTCGCCTTATCGTACAGGGCATCACCGGTCGTGAAGGCACTTTCCATACTGAACAGATGCTTCAGTACGGTGCCAAGGTTGTTGCAGGCGTAACCCCCGGTAAGGGCGGTCAGGAAGTTTTCGGTGTTCCCGTATTCAACACCGTTAAGGAAGCTATGGAAGCTACCGATGCAAACGCCTCCGTTATCTTCGTTCCCGCCAAGTTCTCCAGATCCGGTATCGTTGAAGCTATCGAAGCCGGTGTTCCCAATATCTTCACTATCGCTGAGCACGTTCCCGTTCACGATATGATGTATGTATATCACCTTGCAAGACAGAAGGGTGTACGCGTTGTTGGTCCTAACTCCTTCGGTGTTATCTCTCCCGGTAAGACCAAGGCAGGCTTTATGGCTCACAGAATGTTTACTCCCGGTCCTGTTGGTCTTATGTCCCGTTCCGCTACCAACTGCTATGAAACCGTTCTTATGCTGACTCAGGCCGGCATCGGTCAGAGCACCTGTGTTGGCGTAGGCGGCGATATGATTCCCGGTTCTACCTTTATGGATATTCTTCCTCTGTTTGAAGAAGACCCCGAAACCAAGGTAGTTATCATGATCGGTGAAATCGGCGGCAACGAAGAAGAACTCGTTGCTGAATACCTGAAGAAGAACGGCCTTAAGAAGCCTGTAGTAGCTCTTATCGCCGGTAAGAATGCTCCTAAGGGCAGAAGCATGGGCCATGCAGGTGCTATCGTATCTGCAGACGGCACCGGCTCCGCTGAAAACAAGGAAAAGGTTCTTAAAGAAGCAGGTGTTATTATCGCCGAAACCACCACTCATATCGTTGGTATCGTAAACGAACTTCTTAATAAGTAATTATTTTAATTCGGAGGTGTATGTATTATGACCAAGAAACAGTATTTAGACACTCTCCTTATGATGTACAGAATCAGAGCATTTGAAATGACTGCTGTCAGA
>JAZRWQ010000102.1:0-2454 GCA_045599805.1 Eubacteriales bacterium
ATCCGCCTCATATAAGGCGGCAAGTATATCCTCTTCCGAATACTGCGATGCGCTGACCGGCAAGGATAAAAGCAAAGCAAGCGATATTATCAACGGCAAAATTTTCTTCATTTGCTCACCGCCTGACGGAAATAATTATAATCCATATAATGTAAAAAGTCAAAGGATAGACAGTAAACGAGATGCGTGTTTTTGTGATTCCATGGCTGCAGGGAAAAAAGTTTTCAGTTTTCAGAAAAGGCTGAATTGGTATAGTCTTAAAGTAAAATTGAGGGATAGGAAAAATAGATGCAGAAATGGGCTTTTTCACCCGAAGCTGTATGTGGATACTGCGAGAGGTGAAAAAGTCCATTAGAAAAAACATAAAATAAAAAGGGATTCGACATTTGTCGAATCCCTACTTCTTCAATTAAGCTTTAATAAAAGCTTTATTTCTGTAAGAAAGGTAAAATCATAAAACCTTTCTCTTTTTTTGTTTTTTCGGTCTGCGCTATTTTTTCATCCCATTAGTATAGCTTTTTGTATACATCGAGTACGTCTGCATAGGTCATGTGTGTGTACGCCTGATTCATAAGACGCATCTGTGTTTCCATAACAGCCTTTGCGAAAACCTCCAGCTCCTCTTCCTTAACGCCGTATTCGTGAAGCGCCTTTTTGGGAATAAGGTTGTTAAGCAGATCTTCCAAAGCGGAGTAAACATTCTTGACATCGCATCCCAGAAGCCCGGCAAGGTGATTGTTGAGACGGGCTATGCGCTCGCTGTCTTCAAGCTCCATGTACTTGTTGAATACGCCGGTGAATACCGCATAGTTGGATTCGCCGTGGGGCACGTGATAGGTACCGCCCAAGGGATAGCTCAAAGCGTGAACGGCGCCGCAGCCGGCGTTGGAAAATGCTATGCCGGCATAGTTGCTTGCAATGAGGAAATCTTCGGTAAGTGAGGGAAGAATTTCTTTGCCCTCTTTAACTATCTTCTTGTAGCCGGAGATTATCATGTCTATTGCTCTGTAAGCAACAAGGTTTGAATAGTCGGTGGCTCTGGGGGATACTGAAGATTCAATGGCATGGATAAGCGCATCTATGGAGCTTGTGGCAAATACCTTAAAGGGCATGCTGTCAAGAAGCTTGGGGATAAGTACCGCATAGTCGGCATACATTTCGGGTGAGCCTAAACCCATCTTTGTGCCTCTGGAAATGAGGGCGAGAATGGAAAGGTTTGTAACCTCACTGCCGGTACCGCAGGTAGTGGGAACTATGATAAGCTCCTTGTTCTTCTTCGGGGTAATCTTGCCGTCATACAGATCGAGTACGGGCAGATAGTTTTCAAGACAAAGTATCTTGGCAATATCTATTACCGTGCCGCCGCCTATGGCGATAATGCGTTTGTATGGCTTCTTTATATCCTTTGCAAGTGCTTCGACCATCTCATCGGAGGGTTCGCCCTTGCCGTAGCGTTCCTGATACAGTATGTCGGATTTGAGGTCTGCTGTGTCAAATGCAGGATGAACTATAAACTCGTTGCTGATAATAAGGTCGTCTTCATTAAGGTTGAATTCCTTAACGAATTCCGCCGGACTGCCAAACTTATGTATTTCGGGTTTTACAAAAAACTGCTTCATGATAGTGTCCTTTCATATATTTATTTCTGTTATGATTTTAACTCACATTTATGAATTTTTCCATAGCAAATGCAACAAAAGTCTTCAAAAGTAAAATATTTTACGTAAAAATATTCATAAAACGCAACAAGGTTTTTAAAGATACCCCTTTTAAATGACGGGTAAAATTTCATTTACATATTTTGAGGCAACAAAACAATACGCAAAAATAAAGCGGCCATTTTTGATAGCCGCTTTATTTTGTGTTTGTTTTATAATTTTATACTACCGCTTTTATATAATTCGTTGAGCGACATCATGATTCCCAGCTTTGCGTGATACCATGTGAGTCCGCCCTGATAGAAAACGGCGTAGGGCGGCTTTACCGGCCCGTCGGCGCTCAGCTCGATAGATGAGCCCTGCACGAATGCGCCTGCCGCCATGATAACGTCGTCATCATAGCCGGGCATGGGATATGGTTCGGGCGTAACGTAGCTGTCGACCGGCGCCGCCTTCTGTATTCCCTTGCAGAAAGCCAAAAGATTTTCTTTTGTTTCAAGGGCTATCGACTGTATTATATCGTGTCTTTCCTCATTCGCGTCGGGCACAACCTTAAAGCCGAGGCTTTCATAAACGTTTGCGGCAAATATCGCACCCTTTAAAGCTCCTGCGACAACGGTGGGCGCCATAAAGAAGCCCTGATAGAGAGATGTCATAACGTTAAGGCTTGCGCCTACCTCCTGACCGAGTCCGGGGGCGCTTAAACGGTAAGCGCAGCGGTCGATATATTCCTTTTTCCCGCAGATATATCCGCCTATCGGCGCAAGTCCGCCGCCGGGATTTTTTATAAGCGAGC
>JAZRWQ010000103.1:0-12257 GCA_045599805.1 Eubacteriales bacterium
CGTATGCGCCAGACGGCTATGATACTGTATATTCTTTATATAGTTTTAACGGTTTTGAATTTTATCTTCCTCGTCTGCGGAGGTATGCCGTGGTTTGACGCTCTCTGCACCGCCTTCGGCACAGCCGGCACCGGCGGTTTCGGCGTCAAAAATGACAGTATTGCATCCTACAGCCCCTATATCCAAACCGTATGCACGGTATTCATGCTGCTTTTCGGCGTAAACTTCAACGTATACTACTGGATAATTTTCCGCCAGTTCAAGAATATCTTAAAAAACGAGGAGCTTCGTTTTTATATCCTCGTTATCGTAATATCGACCGGCGTTATCACCTGGAATATACTCAGCCTCTTTAACGGGGTAGGCGAGGCGCTTCACCACGCCGCATTCCAGGTAGCCTCAATTATAACGACCACCGGCTTTTCCACCGTCAATTTCAATATGTGGCCGGGACTTTCCAAGGGCATACTGTTAATGCTTATGTTATGCGGCGCCTGCGCGGGGAGTACCGGCGGCGGCATAAAATGCTCTCGTGTCGTTATCCTTTGGAAATCCTTAAAGCGCAGTGTTACCCGCATACTTAATCCGCACAAGGTAAGCACCGTTCACTGTGACGGTCAGCCCATTCCCGAAAAGGTGGTTACGGGCGTAGGCGATTATCTTGTTCTGTACGTTTTAATAATCGTTTGCAGCTTTCTTGTCATTTCCATAGACGGATTCAGCATAGAAACGAATATATCGGCGGTTATTTCCTGCTTCAACAACATAGGCCCCGGCTTTGATGCGGTAAATGCCTTCAGCAACTTTGCAGGATACAGCGTTTTGTCAAAGCTTGTGCTTATCTTCGATATGCTTGCAGGCCGACTTGAGCTATACCCGATAATAATACTGTTTGCACGCCGCACCTGGCGTACAAGATAAAAACAATAAAAGCGTTAAAAGCGTGTCTAACGACACGCTTTTTTTTGTATAATTCATAAACAATTTCAAACAATAAACATATCTTGAAAGGATGTGTTGCGTTTGGATAAAAAAGCATACGGAGAGCTTGTGAAAAGGAAAACGCCCGGCTCTCCCGTTCTGAAAAACTGTATCGGTGCATTTCTTATCGGCGGGCTTATCTGCACTGTAGGTCAGGTTATAAGTGAGTTATGGAAAATGACCGGCATCGACGAAAAAAGCGTATCGACGCTTACCTCCTGCACAATGGTGTTTTTAGGTGCGTTTCTTACCGCGGTCGGTGTTTACGATAAAATAGCAAAGCACGCCGGTGCCGGAACGCTTGTACCCATAACGGGGTTTTCAAATGCCGTCGTTTCTCCTGCGATGGAATTCAAGTCGGAGGGGCTTGTAATGGGAATCGGCGCAAAGATGTTTATTATAGCGGGCCCTGTAATAGTCTACGGCGTGCTTGCAAGCATTATCTACGGTGTAATTTATTTTTCAGCCGGCATCTGGGGTGTGTGATATGAACAGGGTGCTTGAATTTACGGATATGCCGTCGATAATATCATACTCATCCATCGTCGGCAAAAAAGAATCGTCCGGCCCTCTCGGCGAATTTTTTGATATGCGCCTGCAGGATGACAAATTCGGCGAGAAAACATGGGAGCAGGCAGAAAGCAAGATGCAGAAGAGTGCCGTTACCAAAGCGCTGAAAAAGCTTTGCCTTTCACCGGGTGATATAGACGTTATCTGCGCCGGCGATTTGTTGAACCAATGCATAAGCTCAAGCTTCGGTCTTCGCGGATTCAATATCCCGTTTTTCGGGCTGTACGGCGCCTGCTCAACCATGGCAGAGGCCATTATTGCCGCCTCGATAGGCATAGCTTCCGGGCTTGCAGACACCGCCGCGGCCGTAACATCATCTCATTTCTGCTCGGCTGAAAGGCAGTTTCGCTTCCCGCTGGAATACGGCGGTCAGCGTCCGCAGTCGGCGCAGTGGACAGTAACCGGCAGCGGCGCGGTTATACTGTCGCGAAGAGCAGGGGATTTTCCGAAGATAAAAAGATGTATGGTCGGCAAAATAATAGACTTCGGCGTATGCGATATGTCCAATATGGGCGCGGCAATGGCTCCTGCTGCTGCAACATCTCTCATTGAATTTTTTAAGGCAACCAACACTACTGTAAAGGACTTCGACCTTATACTCACCGGCGACCTTGGCAAGGTGGGCACGTCACTTTTGTATGAGCTTATGGACGGTGAGGGCATGGATATCCGCTATAATCATAATGACTGCGGACTTATGATATTCGATCTGCAAACGCAGGACGTACACTCGGGCGGCTCAGGATGCGGCTGCAGCGCTTCCGTACTGTGCGGTCATATACTTCCGCTTATGAATAAAGACAGGTATAAAAACATCCTTTTCTGCGCTACCGGAGCGCTTATGAGTACGGTAAGCTCACAGCAGGGTGAAAGCATACCGGGTATATGCCATATAGTAAACATTGTAAAGGAGTAAAGCTATGCAGTATATCAACGTTTTTTTAACCGGCGGCATACTGTGCGTCATCGCGCAGCTTCTTATTGATTACACAAAGCTTACTCCGGCACGTATTTTAGTCGCCTATGTTACCTCCGGCGTTGCTCTTACTGCGCTCGGGATTTACGATAAGATAGTCGATTTCGGCGGCGCAGGCGCTACCGTACCGCTGACCGGCTTCGGCTACTGTCTTGCCCGCGGCGTAAAAGAGGCGATAGACAAAAGCGGCGCTGTCGGAATACTGACCGGCGGACTCACCGGCGCGGCAGGCGGAATTGCCGCCGCGATACTGCTCGGTTATCTTTTTGCACTTATTTTTAAGCCGTCCGTCAAATAAAAGTTGCTAAAAAAGGCTATTGGTGATATAATAATTATGTATTACCATAGCCTTTTTAATATACAGGATGTGAAAGATAATGGCTCGACAGAAATCGAAAAAAACAGTAAATAAAAAACAAGCCGCTCAGCCCGCCGTAAGCAAATCGGTTTTCCTACCGGTGCTGATTATCGGCTTAATAACGCTTTTTATATTTTTATCACTTTGTTTTGATGTTACCGGTGTTGCCGGCAGAGGTGTAAAATCATTCCTCGTAGGCATTCTCGGTGTTTCGGCATATATTCTGCCGCTTCTTCTGATACACGCAATAGTCGCACTGATCAGCAAAAACAACACCGCAAGGGTGCGCGTATGGTTCGGCGCGATTGCGCTTATACTTTTCGCGGTATTTTTACATATCGTTTCTTCATCCGCCTATATACATCAGGGTGCCGGCTTTATCGACCTTGTAAAGGTTCTCTACTCCGGCGGCATATCCGTCTCCAAGGGCGGACTTTTAGGCGGACTTATCGCAACGCCGATAATAATGCTTCTTGATAAGGTGGGCGGCGCGATAATCGTAGGTGTGCTTTTGACAGTATCCGTTGTAATGGCACTCTATCCCTTTTTCTCCGGCATCAAAAAGGTCGTATTCCCGTTCAGTAAGGAAGACGTTGCCGATACTGTTGCACAAACCGTGCAGACCGAGGAAATATCCGATAAATACATAGATATGCGCGAAAGACGCAGAGAAAAACGCGAGGCCGAAAGGGAACTCAAACGCCGTGAGAAGGAAGAAAAGGAGAGGGACAGAGAGGCTCGTGCCGCTGCCTTCGCCGAAAAGTCCGAGAGTATTGACCGTTCAAATGCAACCATTGAAGATATCCCCGTTCCCGAACCCGTTAAGGTAAGCCCTTCCGCTAAATCGGACGGACGTGCCGAAAAGGTAATGGACGCATTAAATAGAGCGCCAATCGTGTCAACGGCATTCGATGAAGATATGATAAACGCTTTTGATGACGAAATGCCTCCCATCGCAAAGCCGGAGCCCGAACATATTGAAAAGCCGGCTCCTGTCGAAGCAGTTGTAAAAGCAGAGCCAAAAGCGGATGAAGCACCGGAAAGCGAATACATTTTCCCGGATATATCTCTTCTCAATGCCGATAAGGCCGGCTCTGTAAAAAGCGATAACGAAGCGCTCAAGCAGTCGGCGCAGAAGCTTATCGAAACACTCGATAATTTCGGCGTAAAAGCAACCGTAGCCAATATCAGCAAAGGCCCTGCCGTTACAAGATACGAGCTTTTGCCGGGCGTAGGCGTAAGAGTTAATAAATTCACCAATCTTTCCGATGATATCGCCCTTGCGTTAAAGGCAACCGGCGTAAGAATAGAAGCCAACGCAAGCGGCACGGGTACTATCGGCATAGAAGTTGCGAACGAAAAAACCGTTTCAATTTCTCTTCGCCGCATCATAGGCTCGCAGGAGTTCAAAAAATCCGAAAGCAAGCTCACCGCCGCTTTGGGACTTGACATTTCCGGCAATACCATAGCCATTGACCTTGCGCGTATGCCGCATCTGCTTATCGCAGGCGCTACCGGCTCGGGCAAATCGGTTTGCATAAACTCGCTTATAATGAGTATTCTTTATAAGGCACGCCCCGATGAAGTAAGAATGCTTATGGTCGATCCAAAGTGCATCGAGCTCGATCCGTACAACGGCATACCTCATCTGATTTCTCCGGTAGTTACCGATCCCAAGAAAGCGGCGGGTGCGCTTAAATGGGCTGTCGGCGAAATGCTCAACAGATATAAGCTTTTCTCCGAAACATCATCAAAGAATATCCAGTCATACAACTCCAAAATGGAAGCCAAGGGCGAAAAGAAGCTGCCCTATATACTCATTGTAATCGACGAGCTTGCCGACCTTATGATGAGCTCTCCCCACGAGGTTGAAGACTCCATCTGCCGTCTCGCGCAGATGGCACGTGCCGCCGGCATGCATCTTGTAATTGCCACACAGCGTCCGTCAGCCGACGTTATCACCGGCCTTATCAAAACAAATATCCCGTCGCGTATAGCCTTTGCGGTAGCCAGCCAGATTGACTCACGTATCATTCTTGACAGCATGGGCGCCGAAAAGCTGCTGGGTAAGGGCGATATGCTCTATCTGCCTATGGGGCAGACAAGGGCAACACGTATTCAGGGCTGCTTTGTAAGCGAATCCGAAATTGACGCCGTTACCGAATTCATACGCAATAACCACGAAAAAGACCAGTATGACGATGAGGTAATAAAGCAGATCGAGGCAAACACTCCGCAGGCAAATAATGCCGCCTCCGATGATGAGGATGACGAGTGTGCCGATGATCCCATGCTCAATGATGCTATTCGCGTAGTAGTTGAAAACGGCAAGGCGTCCACATCAATGCTTCAGCTTAAACTTCGTCTCGGCTATGCCCGCGCCGGCAGACTTATAGATACTATGGAGTCAATGGGCATCATAGGCCCGTATGAGGGCAGTAAACCGCGTAAAGTGCTTATGACAAAGGAAGAATTTGCCGAGCGCCAGATGCGCATGGCAGACTGAAAAACAGATAAAACGGAAGTGAGAGATTCCTCACTTCCGTTTTTTTGTATATATTACCCTTTTTCGGAAAAACTGTTTGTATCTTTGAAAGGGAGTAATATTATGTATATCAATCGCCGAAGCTTTATACGTATAATTTCTTTTTTTGTTGCTGCGATACTGCTTGTGGGAGGTCTTGCGCTCTGCCTGAATACGAACAGAAACTCATATAAAAGGCTGGCGCAAAATGCCTATCTGTCGGATTTTGACCAGCTGTCCGAGCATATGTATAATATAAGCGTTTCTTTTTTGAAAAGCAGTTACAGCCAAAGTCCATATCAGCTTACGAAAAACGCGGCAAAGGTATGGGGTGAAAGCATGGCGGCAAAGGTCAATCTTGAAAATTTAAGTGGATATAACGATAAACTCAGCGGCGTATCAAAATATCTTTCGCAGGCAGGCGACTATATGATGTATGCCGCTTTAAAATCGGTTAAGGGAGAAACGCTCAGCGAAGATGAATACGCTTCTCTTTTAAGCCTTGCCGAGCGTGCCGATGCCCTTTGTGAAAATATAACCTCGGTATCTCAGCGTTTGAACAGCGGCGAAATATCCTGCGATGAGGTGTTGTGCGAAAGCACCGATTACGATTCGTATGACCATTTATTGCTCGTCAGCGGCGACCTCGTGTCGTCAGCCGACCAGATAAGCGGTTATCCAGAACTTATATATGACGGCCCGTTTTCCGACCATATCGAAAGGCGCGAATCGGAATTTTTGAAAGATAAGCCGGAAATCCCCAGGGATGAAGCAATGGAGAAGGTAAGCAGTATCTTTAACATTGATAAAAAGAAAATCGAATTTGTTTATGAAAACGATTCTCCGATTCCCGTATACGCTTTTTCCGTAAACGACTGTACCGCATCAGTAAGTAAAAACGGCGGTTATCTTGTGGAGTATGTCTGCCCCGAAATATCGTCATCAAAAAGCATAAGCACCGATGACGCGCTGAAAAACGCCGAAGAGTTTTTGAAAACGGCCGGGTATTCTTCTATGACCAAAAGCTATTATTACTGCCACGGCAACGAGCTTACCGTTAATTTCAATTACTCACAAAACGGTGTTGTTATCTATCCCGATATGATAAAGATAAATGTTTCTTTAAGTGACGGCAGTATAACCGGTTTTGAGGCCGTCGGCTATCTTATGGCGCATACGGACGAAAGAGATTTATCGGTAAAGATCACGGATGCCGAAGCTTCCAAAGCCGTAAATCCGCGTCTCAATGTGATTTCAAGCCGTCTTTCCGTCATCCCGACCGACGGCAAAAACGAGGTTTTGTGCCATGAATTCACAACCGAAACAAAAGATAAAAAGCACGTATTGGTTTATATAAACGCGAATACCGGCGTGGAGGAGATGCTCCAGATACTCATGGAGGATGAAAACGGCACCCTCTGCTCCTAAAAAAGCTTGACCTCACAAAGCTAAAATTATATAATAATACAATAGTTTTGTGTGAGGTGAATCGGTATGCGCATGAGAAAGAAAAAACATCTTGATGAGCGTCTGGACAAAGTTTCCGATTATATGATAACGGCGGACGGTGAAAATCTTTTGTCGTTTAAGGATATTTTCGGAAACGATAAAAAGGTGCATATCGAAATAGGCTGCGGTAAGGGCAGATTTATTAACGGTATGGCGCAAAAATACCCCGATATAAACTTTATCGGTATCGAGCGCGTATATGACGTTTTATTGCTTGCCATGGAAAAGGCAGGGGAGAGCGGAATTAAAAATCTGCGTTTTATGGGATGTGATGCCGCAGTACTGCTTAATGCTTTCGGGGAAAACAGTATAGATACAGTTTATCTCAATTTCTCCGATCCCTGGCCCAAATCACGTCATGAAAAGCGCCGTCTTACCTATAAAACCTTTTTGTCGCTTTATAAGTTGCTTTTAAAGCCGGGCTGTCCTCTTATCATCAAAACCGATAACCGCCCGTTCTTTGACTATTCCCTTGAAAGCTTAAAGGAATTCGGCGCCAAAATCGAAAAGGTGTCGTATGATCTTCATGCGGAAAACCCCATAGATAATATCGAAACAGAATACGAACAGCGATTTTCCGCCATGGGTGTGCCCATAAATTACTGCAAAGCGTATCTGTGATTTGTAACCCTTTTGTGAATAGCCTTGATTTTTTAACGATTTTGTATTAAAATAAAAATACGTTTTGTCTGAAAGGAGGGAAAAATATGTCTGATAACGAAAAACCCAATAATGAAGAATTTAACTTTACGGATATATCTATTTCCTCCGATGATTCGATAGAAACGATAATCCAAAAGCACAGAGAGCCTTATCTCGATAAAAAAACTGCCGTTGAAACAGATGATACGGATAAGGAGGAGGTAACACCGTCTTCCGAGCCGCCAAAGAAAAAGAGCAGCAGAATCAGAAAGTTCTTTTCCAATATAGCCAAAATGGCAAAGGAAGAGGAGATAACAAGTCCGGGTGACTTTTTATTAAAGCTTCTCTTTACCATGTATGAGCTTTTGATTAAATTTTTTGAGTGGTTTGCCCGCATATCGCGCTATATCATTCTTCCGGCAACCGTAGGCCTTGTCGCCATAGTTATCATATTTTTCACCGGCTATACCATCGCCATTAAGGTCTCCATGAATGATGACGTCATAGGCTATGTAAATTCTGCGCCCGAGTATGACAGCGCAAAGATCGATGCCGAAAGAAAGCTCTCCGCCGAAATGGGTGAGGGCTATCAGATAGATATGGTGCCGGCATATTCTCTCTCTTTTGTTCAGAAAAATAAGGTAATCGAGGGCGAAGAGCTTGTCGATACCATTACAACATATTCGCAGGAAGTAATAAATAAAGAATTCGGCTTGTATGTTGATGGTGTGCTTATCGGTACAAACCGCAAGGAGGCACTTCTTTTAGACCTTCTTGAAAGGATTAAATCCCCCTATCAGTCGGGAGACGTGAATGAAACCGCCGTATTTTTGCAGGATGTTGAAATAGTAGAAGGCGAATACGATGATAATATGAATATGACCGTAAGCGAAATCTACAATAAGCTTATGAATAATACCAGTATTATCCGCTATACCGTTACTGCTGATGACAGCCTCAACGGCATTCTTTCACGGTATTCGCTGTCCCGTGAAAATTTCCAGCTTTTAAATCCTAATGTAAATCCCGATGCGCTTTTGGTCGGCGAGGTAATAAACGTTACCGAAATAAAACCGTTGGTATCCGTTCAGGTAAAGCGCACTATAAGCTATACCGTTCCCATACCCTACGAAACCGTTGTAAAGAACGACTCCGGGCTCTGGGAGAATACCAAAACCGTTGTTACCACGGGTATCAACGGTGTAAACGCAGTTGTCGCCGATGTTATGCTGGTAAACGGCGTTGAAATAAGCCGTGAAATAGTGTCTGAAAGTGTTGCGCAGGAGCCTATTGATGAAGTCGTTATTCAGGGTACGAAGCATATCGCTCCTTCGGGAAGCTTTATCTGGCCTCTGAAAGGCGCTTTCTATGATATAACCGACCGATATTACGATTGGAGATACGACCATTATCATGGCGCTCTTGACCTTGCAGGTTATTACGGCACACCGATATATGTTGCCGATGCCGGTGAGGTTGTGGAAGCCGGCTGGGACGGAAGCTACGGGTACTATGTTCTTGTACAGCATCAGGTTGGTTGCCGCACAAGATATGCGCATCTTTCGGCGATAGAAACCGAGGTCGGCGCAATTCTTTACCAGGGCCAGGAGATAGGTCTTATGGGCTCCACCGGTTATTCAACCGGCAACCATCTGCACTTTGAAGTCCTGGTTGACGGTCAGCGAGTCGATCCCGAGCTTTACGTTTCACCGCCCTAATCTAATCAAATCCGCAGGTAAAACCTGCGGATTTTTTGTTATTTTATCAATATTATGTCAAGTGAAGCATATCTTCTTGAAAGATGGGAAGTTTTATTGTATAATCATTTCGAAAGAAGGCGATAGCGTGCTGAATCTTATAACCGATTATGTCGGCTCATTCTGTGAAAACGAACTTAATAATATAAATACCCTTGCAAAAGCTTCCCTTAAAGCGCTCAATGACGGAAGCTGTAAGGGCAATGATTTTATCGGCTGGTGCAATTATAAAAACGGCTTCGATTATGATGAGGTCGAAAGAATAAAGAAGGCGGCCGAAAAGATAAAAAATAATTCCGATATTCTTATTGTTGTAGGCATCGGCGGATCCTACCTCGGCGCGAAAAGCGCGATAGATTTTCTTAAGGGCGTTTTTTATAACGGCTCCGATAAATCCACTCCCGATATTTATTTTGCCGGCAATACTTTAAGCGTGGATTATCTTGATTCTCTCCTTAAAATATGCAGGGATAAGGACGTTTCCTTAAACGTTGTTTCCAAATCCGGCACAACTACCGAGCCTGCCGTTGCTTTCCGTATTCTTCGCGATATGATGTATGAAAAATACGGCGACAGGGCAAAGGAAAGAATTTTCGTAACCACCGATGCGCATCGCGGTGCTCTCAAATCCATGTCGGACGATAATGGGTATGAGGAATTTGTTATTCCCGATGACGTCGGCGGCAGGTTCTCGGTGCTCAGCGCCGTGGGGCTTTTGCCCATTGCCGTAAGCGGTGCAGATATTGACGCTCTTTTGTCAAGCGCAAAGGATTCCATTTCAAAATATCTTTCAGATGAAAACAGTGCTGCACTTAAATATGCATCCTTCCGTCATCTGCTTTATAACAGCGGTAAAAATACCGAAATACTTGTAAATTACGATCCCGCACTTTCTTCAACAGGCGGCTGGTGGCAGCAGCTTTTCGGCGAAAGCCACGGCAAGGAGGGTAAGGGCATTTTACCCATGACGCTTTCCTATTCCACCGATCTGCACTCTATGGGCCAGTATGTTCAGCAGGGCAGAAAATCCCTTTTCGAAACGGTACTGTGGGTAAAAAACAATAAATCGCAGATTGCCGTACCTTATAACGAAAACGACGGTGACGGCTTGAATTACCTTTCGGGCAAGGATATGAGCTTCATAAATGAAAAGGCATTCAAGGGTACGCTGCTTGCTCACAGCGACGACAGTGTGCCCAATATTATAATCAAGCTTGAACGCCGCGACGAGAAAACATTAGGTGATCTTTATGCTTTCTTCTTCGTTTCATGTGCCATAGGCGGCATAATGCTGGATATAAACCCGTTTGACCAGCCGGGTGTCGAGGCCTACAAGAAAAATATGTTTGCGCTGCTTAACAAAAAAGGCTATGAGGAGCTTGCCGAAAAACTCAATAATAAGCTTTAAAAAAAGGACCTTTCGGTCCTTTTTTTAAAGCAATTTTATTCTGTGTAAAATGTTGAGTTTGTCAAATAAGAGAAACATCGAAACTATCTGAACCACTGTCATTATCCCTGCCTGCAAAAGTCTTGTTGTAAGGGTGGGCAAAAATGGCGAGCCGTAAAGAATACTTACCCATAACGAATTTAAAAGCAGGGTGCAGCATATCTGTGTTATGATAACAGCAAGGCTTATTCTCAAAAAGGAAAATTTCTTTTTGAAAAATAACCCGAAAACAATGCCCACGATCACCGCGGTTAATGTGAATCCCGGAAAATATGTACCGGCAGGGAATAGAATGGCGCCTAAAAAATCGCTTAGTCCTCCAACTACCGCGCCGCCCCATACGCCGTAAAGCGCGGCTCCAATGGCAACGGTAAGGAATGAAAAGCTGAATTTCATGTTCCACATCTGAACGGACAATAGCCTCGCGAGTACGATATTTGCCGCGATAAGTACGGCAATTATGGCTATATCCCGTATGTTTTTGCGTTTAGACATAAAAATACCTCCTTAAAGGTACTGCCGATATAACCCAAAAGGAAGTCCGAATGGCTATATTCAGCGGGATGCGAAGGATGAACCGCAAGTAAAACTTTTCGTCCGCCTGTCAACTCCCCGTACATCGCGGCACTTAACGCTCATCCGTCTACTCTGTTTTTCTACATAATACCACAAATGACGAAAATGTAAATAGTTTCAGAAAAAATTTTTTTGTGCATAATGCCTATTGAAAAAATATTATAAATACTGTATAATAAAACTACCAAACTTTTAGGAGGTATTTATTATGGTAAAGGCAATTATGGGATTAAAGGGTTCGGGCAAAACGAAAACTTTGGTAGATATGGCAAACGCAGCCGTTAAGGCAGACAAAGGCTGTGTTGTATATATAGAGAAAGGCAATACTCTTACTTATGACGTAAGCTCTCAGGCAAGACTTGTAAACGTTGAAGAATACGCAGTATCCGATTTCGTATCTTTCTACGGCTTCATCGCAGGCCTCACCGCAGGCAACTATGATATCACCGATATTTATGTTGACGGTCTCACGAAGATCTGCGGCAGCGATTTAAGCGAAATCGAAGCATTCCTTGATAAGACGGCAGCTCTCGTTAAGGATGATATCACCGTAACGCTCACCATTTCCTGCGAAAAGGAAAAGGCAACCGACGGTATAAAGAAGTATCTTATCTGATATGATGTTTACAGGGGAACGCCCAAAAGGCGTTCCCTTATTTTTGCGTAAAATAAGCGCAAAAAGCCAAATATTTTTCAAAAAAATGTTGACGAAGCATACTGTTTATGCTATAATTCTAAATGCCGCATTCCGGGCAGGTCTAAAAGACTGTGTCTTACCTGCCGAAGCGAGACTAATTGAAAGAGAGGTGCTTTGAATTGTACGCAATCATTGAAACCGGCGGTAAGCAGTACAAAGTACAGCAGGGCGATACCCTGTTTATTGAAAAGCTTGACGTTCAGGCAGGCGATGCCGTTAC
>JAZRWQ010000104.1:0-5217 GCA_045599805.1 Eubacteriales bacterium
ATATCTGCGCAGAACTTCTTAAATGCTGCGGGCAGTCTCTTTGACCATAAAACGGTGAGGTTGGGTTCGGGTGCGGGGCCGAGGTTGATAAGCGTATGCAGAACGCGGAAGGAGTTCTTGGTAACCAAAGTTCTGCCGTCAACGCCCATGCCGCCGATAGCTTCGGTAACCCAGGTGGGGTCGCCGGAGAAGAGCTCGTTATACTCCTTGATTCTCATGAACTTAACTATTCTTAACTTCATGATGAAATGGTCGATAAGCTCCTGAGCTTCCGTTTCGGTGATAACGCCGTTCTGTAAGTCTCTTTCAATATAGATATCGAGGAAGGTGGAGTTTCTGCCGATGGACATTGCTGCGCCGTTCTGATCCTTAACTGCGCCCAGATAGCCGAAGTACAAAAACTGAATGGCTTCTTTTGCGTTGGTTGCGGGCTTTGAGATATCATAGCCGTAGGATGCTGCCATTTCCTTAAGTCCCTTAAGAGCCTTTATCTGCTCGGCAACCTCTTCTCTGTCTCTTATTCTTTCGGGAGTCATGTCGCCCTTGATATAGGACTTGTCCTCTTCCTTCTTCTGAATAAGATAATCAATACCGTAAAGGGCAACTCTTCTGTAGTCGCCAACGATTCTGCCTCTGCCGTAGGTGTCGGGCAGACCGGTTAAGATATGGGCGGTTCTTGCAAGACGCATTTCGGGAGTGTATGCGTCAAATACGCCGTCGTTATGAGTCTTTCTGTACTTGGTGAAGATATCAAGCACGTCACTGTCAACCTTGTAGCCGTACATCTCCAGAGCCTGGGTGGACATCTTGATGCCGCCGAAGGGCTGTAAAGAACGCTTGAAGGGAACGTCGGTCTGCAGACCTACGATTTTTTCAAGGTCCTTGTTGAGATAGCCGGGGCCGTGGCTTGTAAGGGTGGATACTATCTTGGTGTCGGCATCCAACACGCCGCCTGCTTCTCTTTCTTTCTGTGTAAGGTCGCAAATCTGCTCCCAAAGCTTCTTGGTAGCTTCGGTGGCAGGCTGTAAAAATGACTCGTCGCCCTCATAGGGGGTGTAGTTTTTCTGAATGAAATCTCTTACGTTGATTTCATCGTTGCTCCATTTGCCGGGATTGAAGCCTTCCCATGCATTGTTCCACATATATGCATTCTCCTATCTATATGAATTTATTTTATTAAATTGTGCTCTTCGATTTTGGCGTCTATCCACACTTCAAGTATCTCTTCCGGCTGATATCCCGTGGCGCGGGCAAAAACATCGCCGTTATCGGTGAGAAGTATCGTGGGTACGCGGTCTACGTCATATAACTGTAAAAGCTCCATCGTTTCCGGGGCGGCTTCGATATGCTTCATTTTAATGTCGCCGCGCCTGTTTGTGATTTCCGAAAGCACCGGCATCAAACTTATGCAGTTCGCGCAGCCCTCGCCGCTTATCTCTACGGCGCACAACCCCTTAAGCTCTTCTTTATAGTTTTCCGAGGTTATCATTCTTTTATTATCCCCAATATTTTCTTGGCATTCAAAACGCTTTCCTTCGTGGGCGCCTCCACGCCGTCAAGCGTGTAGGGAATCCCCAGCTTTTCGTATTTTACCCTGCCCATGCTGTGGTACGGCAAAACCTCCACCTTCTGAACGTTTTTAAGGGTGTCCAGAAACTCTTTAAGCTTTTGTATGTCGCCCTCATCGTCGGTATACCCCGGCACAAGAACGTATCTTACCCACATGGGTATGCCCTTTTCGGAGAGAAGCTTTGCAAAAGCAAGGGTGTTTTTATTTGATATGCCGGTTAAATCCTTATGCTTTTCGTCATCGATCTCCTTTATGTCGAGCAGCACAAGATCGGTGACCGCCAGAAGCCTATCGAATTTATCCGTTTTGTCCGCCGTATATACGCCGCCGGACGAATCAAGGCAGGTATTTATGCCCTTTCCTTTAAGAATGGTGAATAGTTCTGTCACCGCGTCTATCTGCATCAGCGGCTCGCCGCCCGAAACGGTAACGCCGCCGCCGTTTTCGAAGTAGCTTTTGTATTTAAGCACCTTCGCGGCAATTTCCGATGTATCGTAATCCTGCGCCGTTGATATGTCCCAGGTATCCGGATTGTGGCAGTAGCGGCATCTTAACGGACAGCCCTTAACGAACACCACAAAGCGTATGCCCGGTCCGTCAACCGTGCCGAAGGACTCAAAGGAATGTATCTTCATATTCATCCTCATCATCCTTTCCGCATTGCCTTTTGATTCAATATATATTGTATCACAATCCATCCTTTCGGTCAACACTTCTGTCTATGGAATACCAAGATTCTTTGCCTTCCCCGGAGGGGAAGGCAAAAGAGGTCATAAAAACACGAAGTGTTTTTATATAATAATGTTTACATATTATACTTTACTTTTGAAAGCCTATTATCTATAATATAATAGAAACAGGTTACGGAGGCGTAAAAATGTCAAAAACGGGAAAGAAGCTTTTATATATCATAAACCCCAAGGCGGGCGTGCAAACCGCCTCGCGTGGGATGTACACGGTGGTGAACGCATTCTGCGAGGCAGGGTATGAGGTAAGCGTGCGTGTAACGCAGAATGCCGGCGATGCCTGCGAAACGGTAAAGAACACCGGCGAAGGCTACGACTATGTCGTCTGCTCCGGCGGCGACGGCACGCTCAACGAGGTAATATGCGGCATACTTACGCTTGAAAAGAAGCCGAAAATAGGCTATATCCCCAGCGGCTCCACCAACGACTTCGGCACTAATATGGGTATGAAGAAAAACGACTTCAAGGGCGGCGCGAAGCGCATAATAAACGGCGAGCCGTTTCCCATGGACGTGGGACTTATCGAGGGCAGGCCGTTCTGCTACGTTGCCTCCTTCGGCGCTTTCACCGAAATAAGCTACGGCACATCGCAGGCCGCCAAGAATTTCTGGGGCAGGCTGGCATACTTCCTTGAAGTACCCAAGGATCTGTCCAACATAAAGCCGATACATCTGAAGGTAAGTGACGCAGAGGGAAATATCACCGAGGGGAATTACCTTTTCGGCTGTGTTTCAAATACATTTTCGATGGCGGGCATTGTAAACTTTGAGAATTTAAAGGTAAAGCTTGACGACGGGCAGTTTGAATGTATGCTGATAAAGGACACCAAAAACCCCGTTGCGATAACCGAGATCGCCGCCGCCATTCTCTCCAAGGAATTCAAGAGCGATTATATAACCATCCTGCGCTCATCGCATTTCACCTTCGAATTCGAAACGCGGCAGGACTGGACGCTTGACGGCGAATACGGCCCGTTTGACAGGCGGGTCGATATTTCCGTTGCCGAAAAGGCAATGACGATTATGATTTAAAGGAGAGCGACATGGAAAAAATAAAAAGAGCATTATTCTTTGCGATTTTCATGGTGGTTATCGTAGGCGTGTTCACCCTGCTTATCATGACGGTGGATGTACAGGCGATAGGGCCGCTTGGCTCAAAGGTTGGCTTCGCAAGTCTGAACAAGGCGTTTTTCGATACCTTCGGGCAAAACGAAGTGTTTTATAAAATAAGCGAATTGGTAGGTTATCTCTCCATTACCATGGCAGCATCCTTTGCCATGATAGGGCTTATACAGCTTATAAAGGGCAGAAGCTTCAAAAAGGTTTCTCTTTCCATCTACGCGCTCGGTCTTTTGTATCTTATTCTCTTCATTCTGTACGTTTTGTTTTTAAAGACCATCGTTATAAACTACCGCCCGGTTCTGGAGGCAGGCGTTCTTGAATCCTCCTTCCCCTCATCGCATACCATACTTACCTGCACTATAATGGGCTCAACCTACATCATGCTCGGCAGAGTATTCAAAAAGGAGCACGCCGTCCGCATAGGCTTGCGTATAGGCTGCGTAGCGCTGCTTGTCATCATGGTAGTAAGCCGCCTTTTCTCCGGCGTGCACTGGTTCACCGACGTTATCGGCAGCGTTATTTATTCCGCCGCCCTCCTCTCCATTTTCCAATGGCTGCTCGCCATAGTCGATAAGATAATAAGCTCCGCAAAGCACTGATTATTTCCGGACATAAAAAAAGCACAGAGGATTTTCCTCTGTGCTTTTGTTGTATTCAAGCTTATATTTTGCTTCCTCTTATTTCCTTGTCCTTATACTTTGCGCTTACAAAGATAAATGCTATGCAGGAAAGCAGAACGTTGTTTATCTCGCCGATATATGCCTGAATATAGGTCTTGGCGGTGCAAACGGCAACGAGCAGAATAATGTTGATAAACAGATTTATGCAAGCGATGATGGTGGAATTATCCTTGCCGATGTCTTTAAGAAGTGCAAGCGCAAGGGCGCAGAGCACAACGGCGATGTGCGCGATAAGCACGATAACGGTAAATACCATCATTCTTTCGGGATTGTAGATAAATGCGTTTATCGCGGACACAACGGCTTCGGCGGCGTACAGCACGAAGAATATCTTAAAGTACACCGCGCCGTTCTTTTGATATCCCGAAAGTCCGTAAATAAAACCGCAAAGAAGAGCGGCAACGCAGAATACGCCTTCCAGTATCGTGTTCACGTGCGGATGAATAACCGTGCAGTATATTTTCAAAGCGATTGCTATAACGATAAGCACGCTGTTTACAATGCCTACCTTTTTAAGATTTTCGTTAATGAATTTCATGTTATGTAGCTCCTGTGTTTCATACTGTAGCTTAATTGTAACACTCGATGCAAAAAAAGTCAATATTTACCCTTTTTGCTAAAAAAATAAAGCGCGGTAAAAATTACCGCGCTTTAAATTTTTCAGTTTACGGAGGTCGATAAAACGACGGGATATTTTTCGTTCTTTTCTTCGTAGGCGCACAAAGGTACGGTAGAGGAAAAGAACGAAAAAAGGCAATAATGACGGGCGCTATGCGCCCGTCATTCCTTGTTTGTATGAGTGAAATAACTATCGGAATAATGCAGCTCCAAGTCAATCCGTCTTTTTTTGCCGGTAGACCGAGTTTTTCGACACTCAGAAGCGGCTCTATGCAGAGTGTTCTAAAGGATAATCCGCATAGAGCCGTTTTTTGTTTAATTCAGCATATTTTATTTGTCCAGCGCGGCGGACAGGGAATTATGCGTTTTTATGAATTCGAGGTATTCGGGCATGGACATGGGGCGCGAGAAGTAGAAGCCCTGAATGAAGTCAACGCCGGTGTTTTGGATTATCGAAAGCTCCTCTTCGGTTTCGATTCCCT
>JAZRWQ010000105.1:0-10175 GCA_045599805.1 Eubacteriales bacterium
GAAAGCATATCCTCCCTCAAGGGAGCCGACAGGGTGCGTAAGCGCCCCGGCGTTATGTTCGGCTCGGACGGAATAGACGGATGCCAGCACTCGGTATTTGAAATTCTGTCAAACTCCATTGACGAGGCTCGTGAGGGACACGGAAATAAAATAATAATCACAAGATATAAGGACTGCTCCATCGAGGTCGAGGACTTCGGGCGCGGCTGTCCGGTTGACTATAACCCAAAGGAAGAACGCTTCAACTGGGAGCTGGTTTACTGTGAGCTGTACGCCGGCGGCAAGTATAACAATAACGGCGGCGACAACTATGAGTATTCGCTGGGACTCAACGGTCTCGGCGCCTGCGCCACCCAGTATGCATCCAAATACATGGATGTTGAGGTAAAGAGGGACGGATATCTCTACTCTCTGCATTTTGAAGAGGGCGAAAATATCGGCGGTCTCAAAAAGGAGCCGTACGACGGCAAGCAGACCGGCACAAAAACAAAATGGCTGCCTGACCTTAAGGTTTTCACCGATATAAATATCGGGGCGGAATATTTTATTGATATTCTTGATAAGCAGGCGATAGTTAATCCCGGGCTCAAGTTCATGTTGAAATATCAGAAGGACAACGGCTCTTTTGATAATTACGAATTCGTATATCCCAAAGGCCCGGTGGATTATCTTTCAAAGATAGTGGGCGAGGACGCATTTACCGAAATACAGGACTGGAGCTGTGAAAGACAGGGCAAGGACAGAGAGGATAAGCCGGAATACAAGGTTAAGATGCAGATAACCTTTGCCTTCTCCGTTAAGAATCAGCTTTTGGAGTATTACCATAACTCTTCCTTCCTCGAGCATGGAGGTTCGCCCGAAAAGGCGGTAAAGAATGCCTTTGTTTATGCCATTGACGCTTATATAAAGCAGCAGAGCAAATACACCAAAAACGAAAGCAAGATAACCTTTGCCGATGTGCAGGACTGCCTTGCCCTCGTTACCAATTCGTTTTCCACCCTTACCTCCTACGAAAATCAGACAAAGAAATCCATTACCAACAAGTTTATACAGGATGCGATGACCGAGTTTCTGCGTACAAATCTGCAGGTATACTTTGTTGAGAACAAAGCCTTTGCCGATAAGATAGCCGATCAGGTGCTTATCAACAAGCGTTCCAGGGAGCGCGCCGAAAAAGAAAGGGTAAACATCAAAAAGAAGCTCACCGGCGCCGCCACCGATATAACCAACCGCGTTGCCAAGTTTGTTGACTGCGAAAGCAAAAAGGCCGAGGAGAGGGAACTTTACATCGTGGAGGGCGACTCGGCGCTCGGCTCCTGCAAGCAGGGCAGAGACGCACGCTTCCAGGCTATCATGCCGGTGCGCGGGAAAATACTCAACTGCCTTAAGGTGGATTACGACAGAATATTCAAAAGTGAAATAATAACCGACCTTATAAAGATAATGGGCTGCGGCGTTGAATTTTCCACAAAGAGCAACAAGGAATTATCCACCTTCGATCTTGGCGCTCTGCGCTATAACAAGATAATAATCTGCACCGATGCCGACGTTGACGGATTCCAGATACGCACCCTTATTTTAACGATGTTTTATCGCCTTATGCCCACTCTTATTGAGGAGGGGTATGTATATATCGCCGAAACGCCCCTTTATGAAATGACCTACAAGGGTAAAACCTACTTTGCCTTTGACGATAAGGAAAAGGGCGAGATACTTGAAAAGCTGGGTACCGATAAGGTGAATCTCCAGCGCTCCAAGGGACTCGGCGAAAACGAGCCGGAAATGATGTGGGAAACCACGATGAATCCCCAAACGAGAAGACTTATAAGGGTAACGCCGGACGATGCGCGCCTTACCGAAAAGATGTTTGACGTGCTGCTCGGCGACGATCTGCAGGGCAGAAAAGAATATATAAGTGAGCACGGCGCAGAATATATCGACTTTCTGGATATTTCTTAAAGAGGTAAAAAATGAACTCATACACCGATAAAAGAATAACCGACACCTTACGCGAAAACTATATGCCCTACGCCATGAGCGTAATAATCTCGCGCGCCATTCCCGAGATAGACGGCTTCAAGCCTTCGCACCGCAAGCTGTTATACACAATGTATGATATGGGATTATTAAACGGCGAGAAGAAAAAATCGGCAAGCGTTGTAGGCAGAACGATGTTTTTAAACCCCCACGGCGATGCCGCAATATACGAAACGTTAGTCCGTCTTTCCCGCGGACATGAGGCATTGCTTTATCCGTTTGTAGACAGCAAGGGCAACTTCGGCAAGCACTATTCGCGCGATATGGCGTATGCCGCGTCCCGTTATACCGAGTGCAAGCTTGACAAATTCTGTGCCGAGCTTTTTGCCGATATAGACAAGGACACGGTAGATTTCGTTGACAACTACGACGGCACCTTAAAGGAGCCGGTGCTTTTGCCGACGACCTTCCCCAACGTGCTCGTAAACGCGAATACCGGTATCGCGGTAGGCATGGCATCATCTATCTGCTCATTCAATTTAAGAGAGATCTGTCAGACCACCGCCGCGCTTATAAATAACCCCGACCATGACGTACTGACAACCCTCAAAGCCCCCGATTTCTCCACCGGCGGCACCGTTGTATTCTCCCACGAAACGATGAGAAGCATATATGAAACGGGCAGGGGCAGCTTCCGCGTACGCTCAAAATATACTTACGACAAGAAGAAGCGCACCGTTGAGATAACCGAAATACCCTACACCACAACGGTGGAGGCCATAATGGATAAGCTTGCCGAGCTTATAAAGGCGGGCAAATTAAAAGAGATAAAGGACGCGAAGGATTTAACCGATAAAGAGGGACTTAAATTACAGCTTGAGCTTAGGAGCGATGCCGATCCCGAAAAGGTTATGGCGAAGCTTTTCAAGTCCACACCGCTTGAGGATTCCTTCCCCTGCAACTTCAATATACTTATTGCCGGAATGCCAAGGGTTATGGGCGTTAAGGAGATACTTAACGAGTGGATAGCCTTCAGAAGCGAGTGCATGAAGCGCGGCTACTACTTTGATATGACCAAGAAGAAGGCAAGACTGCATCTGCTTAAAGGTCTGCAAAAGATACTTCTTGATATAGATAAGGCGATTGCCATTATCCGCAGCACCGAAGAGGATAAAGAGGTTATCCCCAACCTTATGATAGGCTTTGGCATCGACAAGATCCAGGCGGAGTTTATTGCCGAAATAAAGCTCCGCAATTTAAACAAAGAGTATATTTTAAACAAAGTAAACGAAATAAAGTCGCTCAAAAAGGAAATTGAGGATATTGAGGATATCTTAAATAACCGTGCGCGCTTTATGGGCATAATGGCAGACCAGCTTTTGAAGATTGCCGACAAATACGGCAGAGACAGAAAGAGCGATATCATATTCGAGGACGATATCGAGGAATATGTGGAGCAGGAAAACATCCCCGATTATCCCGTAACCCTCTTCCTTTCCAAAGAAGGCTATTTCAAGAAGATAACTCCGCTGTCCTTACGTATGGGCGGCGAGCATAAATTCAAAGAGGGGGATGAATTGTCTCAGGCGGTAGAGGCTACCAATAAAGCCGAGATAATCGTCTTTACCGATAAATGCACGGCATACAAGACAAGAGCGTACGAGTTTGAAGATACCAAGGCAAGCGCCATGGGCGACTATCTGCCCACCAAGCTTCAGATGGAGCCGGACGAAAAGGTGCTCTTCATGGCGGTAACCTATGACTACACCGAAAAGCTCGTTATCTTCTATAAAGAGGGCAAGGGCACTAAAACCGACCTTACCTCCTTTGCCACAAAGAATAACAGAAAGCGTCTGTTAAAGGCATACTGCGAAAAATTAGAGCCTGTCGCCTTCTTCTGCTTCAAGGAAGAGACCGACTTTATGCTCACAGCCTCCAACGGCAAGGGCATCATAGTAAACAGCGCCCTGATTCCCTTCAAGGCATTAAGAAGCGCACAGGGAAATAACGTTATTACGCTGGGCAAGAAGGGCAGGCTTGAAAAGGCGGAAATATATACGCCCGGCACACTTAATAAGGAGTACAGCTACCGCGCAAAGGCCATCCCCGCATCTCCGAAGGTGATAACGGAGCTTTTGCCCGAGCAGATAAGCTTGATATAAAGCCATGACCGAGAAAGAGAAAATAGCGCGCGCTGTGCGTGTAATAGATATTCTGGAAAAGAGATATCCCGGCGCGCAGTGCTCGCTCACATATACCGATCCCTTTCATCTGCTTGTCGCCGTGCGCCTTGCCGCGCAGTGCACCGATGCAAGGGTAAATATGGTTACTCCGGCGCTGTTTGAGCGCTTTCCCGATGCGAAATCGATGGCAAAAGCGCCCGTGGACGAGATAGAAGAGCTTGTGCATTCCTGCGGATTATATAAGACTAAGGCGAGAGACATATCCCTGATGTCAAAAATGCTCTGTGAGCGCTTTGACGGCATGGTGCCCGATAATATGGACGATCTTTTGAAGCTGCCCGGAGTGGGCAGAAAAAGCGCCAATCTGATACTCGGCGATATTTATAAAAGGCCCGCTGTCGTTACCGATACCCATTGCATACGCATAACCAACAGGCTGGGCTTGTCCTGCGGCACCGAGCCGAAAAAGGTCGAGATGCAGCTTTGGAAGATACTGCCGCCCGATAAGGCGAGCGATCTATGCCATCGCTTCGTGCTTTTCGGCAGGGATATATGCACGGCGCGCTCGCCCAAATGCGAAAACTGCCCGTTACAAAATGACTGTCAGGAAAGAAGGCTTTGATATGAAGGTAATAAAGAATATAGAGTACGGTGAGCTTAACGAGGAGCTTGCCGATTTATATATCCCCGATAAGGATAATTTTGATACGATAGTTTATTTCCACGGCGGCGGCATAGTTTCCGGCTCCAAAAACGATGAAACCTATTCCGAAATAGCACGTCAGCTTGCCGAAAACGGCTATGGCGTTCTGTCGGTGGATTACAGAATGTACCCGGATGCGAAATTCCCCGATTTTATCATCGACTGCGCCCGTTCGGTAGCCTATGCGAAGAACAATATAAGATCCTACGGCGGCAGCGGCAGACTTATCGTTTCGGGGCAGTCGGCAGGCGCGTGGATGAGTCTTATGCTCTGCCTTAACAGAAAATATCTGGAAGGCGTAGGAGTTGATGCCGATGAGATAACCGGCTGGGTTATCGACAGCGCGCAGACCACCTCGCATTTCAACGTATTGCAGAATGAGGACAAGGTCGATAAGCGCTTACAGCGCATAGACGAAAGAGCGCCGCTTTTTTACGTTGACGATAAAACGGCATTTTTCCGTATGCTTCTTATCTTTTACGAAAACGATATGCCCTGCCGTCCCGAGCAGAACAGGCTTTTCTGGCGCACCGTCAAGGCGTTCAATAAGCAGGCGGATATCGAAATGCTCGAGCTTAAGGGCAGACATTGCGACGGCTCATCCATAAAGGATGACGACGGGATGTACCCCTATGTAAAAGAAACGCTGAAATGGCTGGAGGCATAGCATGCAGGAATTTTTACTGATACTTAAAAATGTTATTATCTTCGTTCTGCTTGCCGTGCCCGCCTACATACTTGTGCGCGGCAGGATACTTAAAGAGAGCGATTCGCGCGTTATCTCAAAGCTTTTGCTTTATATCGGCCTGCCCTTCCTTATCTTTGACAGCGTAGCGAAGGTTGATTTTTCCGGCAAAAACACAATCATTTTTATCCTGATTTTTATTTTCGGTGTGCTTTTCCCGATGCTCTGCGTTTGGATATCGTCGTTTTTTTACCGTAAGGATGAGGATAAAAAGGCGCGCGGCATCGCGCGGTTTTGCATGGCGTTTGCCAATAACGGTTTTTTGGGCATCCCCCTTGCAACAATGGTTTTCGGCGCCGATTCGATAATAACCTCCTGCATAATCGTTTTAAACATAACCTCAAATTCGCTTATGTATATCTTCGGCCCGTCGCTCGCCGCGGGCGAAAAGCAAAAAACCTCCGTTTTAAAGGTAATACTCAACCCCGGAATAATCGCCTTTGCAATAGGCATTATAGTAAATCTCACAAAGCTTGTAACCGTTCTGCCGCAGGTAAGCACCTACGCCGGCTATTTCTCCGGCATAGTAACCCCCGTTTCCATGCTGATCCTCGGCATGAAAATGGCGGCAATGCCCCTTAAAAAGCTCTTTGTAAATAAAAAGGTTTACACCGTATGCCTTATGAAGCTTATCGCTTTCCCCGTTATCGCGTCGGCTTTGGGCATACTGCTTATGAAGGTAGGCTTATTTGACCGCAGCATGGTAATCGCCGTATACATCGCCTACGCCATGCCCACGGCAGGCTCGGCATCCGCCTTTGCCGACCGCCACGACGGCGACGGCGACGGCGCCGCCGCCTACACCCTCGGCACCACCATCTTCTGCATCGCCACCGTCCCGCTGCTGTATCTCCTATTACAATACTGCATCTGACAAAAAGAGTGATGAAAACGAAAGTTTTCATCACTCTTTTATTGTGCTCGGTTATTTTTTATTGGCGTTACTTCGGAAGTTCAAAACAAATCACTGTGACTTCCGGTACGTATCAAGCGCAGTGTAAGGATCTCATTATAAATTTTGTAAACCAGCAGCCAGTCAGGTTCGATATGACACTCTCGTATATCCTTGTAATTTTTTGAATTGGTCAAAGCATGGTCTTTGTATTTTTCGGGCAAAGGCTGCTCATTCGTAAGAAGCGAAATAACCACTTGAAGCTCTGCCGGATCACAGCCGCGCTTTAATGCAAGCTTATAGTCTTTCTTGAATTGTCCGGTAAACTCAACCTTAAGCATTCAGCGCCTCCATTAGATCTGCCATATTATCATACGGCCCATACAGGGCATTGCCGTTTTCAGCATCATCCATTGCCGCCATAGTAACGGAATTCGGAACATTCTTTGTAATAAAAAAAGGAATTTGCTGTTCTCTGACAGACTGACGGAGAAAAATATTAAACGCAGTTGTTATGTTTAACCCAAGCTCCGAAAAAAGAGCATCCGCCTGCTTTTTTAATTTTTCATCAATGCGCAAAGTAATATTTACATTTTTCATTTTATTATCACCTCATAACAATATTGTATCCATTTGCAAAGGATTTGTCAATATTTTTATGTGCAATATTGAATTTTTCGTTAATCTCAGTCACTCAAGGGATAACCACATCGCCGGACGAACAGCATCATCACCGTTAACACTGTAACCACGGCAGGCTCGGCATCCGCCTTTGCCGACCGCCACGACGGCGACGGCGGCGGCGCCGCCGCCTACACCCTCGGCACCACCATCTTCTGCATCGCCACCGTCCCGCTGCTGTACCTGCTGTTACAATACTGCATCTGAATAAATCCAAAATAAAAGAGTGATGAGATTTCTCATCACTCTTTCTTATTAACCTTTTATGTTATATAAACTACAATCTGAAGATGTGCAACAAAAATCAGTAGTAAATATTTCGGGACGGTTCCTTTTTAGACGTTTTAATCTATTGACTTCATTATAAAGCAAATGACAATACTTCAATCCATTTTCAGAAAGTTGCTTTGCACCACTCATTCGTTGAGAATATTTTATTTCATCCTTATAAAGACCATGGATGTATCTATTCCGTTTATCTATCCATGTATCCAACTGCTCGAAGTAATTTTGGGGTAGCTTTGTTTTTTCAAATGGAGCACTATTTCGGATTGTTTTGGCACAATGAATTCTATGAGAAATCTGAACGGACTTCCTTTTAGCATCTTCAATAAATTGATTGCAAGGTAACCCGATAATCCCCATCAAAACTTCCATTCTTGATTCGATAGCTGCATATTCTATTAAAATCGCTTCCATATAAAATCCGCTATCAATAGCAAGTTTGCACCTTTCAAAAAAACTTTTATGCATTTCACATTGTTTTTTTCTATCTGGTATGTTGGTAATAAAATTTTTCATAAAAAATCTCCTTGATTAGTCAAGGTTTATCCACATCGCGGGGCGAACAGCGACACGATCACGGTTGACATACATACCACCGTAACCGACCGAGCCGACATAGTTGACAATGGCGGCACTGCTCTGACCATCGCCGGGCGAGCGGAGCCACCACCCGCACGTGGCTTTGCCGCTTGCTGTTTTATAACTATCACTCGTCCATACCCCTTGTGTTTCCGCATAAGTAGTTGGGGTACACTTGAGTGATTCATCAGTAGTGAAATACTTCTTTGCTTCTGCGATGCTGAGCAAGAACACTTTATCATTGGTAGAGTTACCGGGATTCGTGCTGTATTCTGGATTTTTATCGGCGCTGACGTTTGCCGATGATATTTGTGCTTGCTCTTCAGCAGAAAACGCTTTATTTAAGAACGTTTCGTTCATCCATTTGCGAAGTGAGCAGTTTTCCCATATAACACCAGCTCTGGACGTGTTGTACCGTTGGCAATCAAGAGCGTATTTGCTGATAACAAGGGCTTTTTCGTTTTCTTTTGCAAGGACGATCCACTCAACGTCTTCTTTTCCATTTGAAGTGTTGTTATCTTGTTCGTATGCGCCGAAATATACAATATCTCCAACATCTGCTTTTCTTAATATGATTTGTTGATATTGAGGTTTTATGCTATCTAATTTTTCGTTGCTGTCTTTATATTCAAGACCATTCAAGAGCATATATGCAGGCTCATAATCGCCCGAATCAATAAGCTTTATTGCTCTATCGTATTTGTTTGATAGAATTTCTTCATCTTTTCCGATTTCATGAAGCAACGCATAAGCAGAATCATAATCGCCTGAATCAAGCAAGTTCATTGCTTCATGGAACTTTTGCTTTGGTATTATCACAGTTATCAGAACAATTACAAATGTGATACACGCCGCAACAATGGGCGTACCGATGGCAAATGCCATTTTACGTTTTCTCGCTGCAATACGGCGTTCTTCGGCTTTGCGTTCTGCTTCCAATCGTTCTGTTTCTTCTTTGACTTTTCTTGCCGCTTCTTTTTTATTAAAAGCTTCGGTAAGCTGTTCTATATTATATTTTTCAAATATTTTTGTTTTTTCTGTTTTGCAGCTTGCGCACTTTTCGTTATCGATCTTATTCAATATTCCGCATGCGCATCTGTAATATCCCTTTTCTTTTACAGGTACATACATGAATACGTTTCCGTTATATCCACTGGATAATTCCGATATATATTCCTGTCTCAGATTTGAGTCAAGCTCTTCTTTTAATTCTTTTCTTTCTCGATATTGAAACCATTCATCCGCAGAAGAATTCCATACAGTATCATCATTAAATACTACTGTTGTAACATACGGTTTATATGAACGTGTTGTAACGTCATTTATCATGATCGGATTCTTGGAGCCGAAACTGTTGTTGGGCATTATGTTTAAATCCAGATATGAAAATGATTCTATTCCTGCCAGTTCCAAACCTTCTATATCAAATGTTTTAAGGCCGACTTTAACCGCCTTGATATTTTTATCCGATATGTTTTTAAGCTTTAACTGTACCAATAATTTACCGGTAACGGTATCCTGCAGTAATGCTCCGTCTTCTATCGTTACGGGCGCATCTGTACATACAAATTCGGAAGCCAGCTTATATAATCTTTTAAAACGTTCTGCCATAATTCACCTCAAATTAAAGCTCCGGAAGCTCTTCTATCATGGACTTTTCAGCGGATTTGGCAGCCTGTGACTTATCGGTATTTCCGTTTGACAGTTCATCAGTCTTTAAGGCTACCAAGGTATCGCTGTTTTCAATCAACTGACCGTAGCCATACACAAACCAACTTGATACCCAGGCTAACAGAGGGCCTGCTATCCAAATTAAAAATGCCAGTAATATGAATTCTTCATCGATACCGGCAACGGATATTCCTCCTATAACAGCTCCGGCTACTTCAATCCAAAAAATTATCTTTGCAAGAGTTTTGATTTTGCTGCCAATGTTTTCAAACATATTTAATTCCACCTTTTTTAGTTTTACTACAGTATAGTCTCCTTAACGACTATTGTCAAGAAAGAAACCATAAAATACTCTATATAAGAGGGGATATGGATGATTTGTTACAATAGGTTTTGGGAGACGCTGCGTCAATCAAAAGAATCGACCTACACCCTTATAAATAAACATCAAATATCAAC
>JAZRWQ010000106.1:0-8988 GCA_045599805.1 Eubacteriales bacterium
TTCCATGCATGGTGCCGATCTGCCCCGTTCGGAAACGGGCAGAATAATAAACGAGCTGTACAGCGACATAGTGGGCCTCGGCCCTCTCGATCCCCTCTTAAAGCAGGACGATATCACCGAAATAATGGTGAACGGGCCCGACAATATCTACGTTGAAATCAAGGGCAGAATACAAAAGACAAGCGTTAAATTCCGCGACAATGAGCACGTTATGAGTATAATAAACCGAATAGTGGGCTCGGTCGGCAGAAGAATAGACGAGTCAAGCCCGATGGTGGACGCGCGTTTGGAGGACGGCTCGCGTGTCAACGCGATAATTCCTCCCTGCGCTCTTTCCGGCCCTACGGTAACGATAAGAAAGTTTTCGAAAAATAAGCTTACGATGGATAAGCTTATATCCTTCGGCTCGCTCTCTCCGCAGATGGCGTCCTTTCTGGAGGCCTGCGTCAAGGCGCGGCTGAATATAGTTGTTTCCGGCGGTACCGGCAGCGGCAAAACGACCTTGCTCGGCGCGCTGTCGGGATATATCCCCGAGAATGAACGAATAGTGACGATAGAGGATGCCGCCGAATTACAGCTTTGTCAGCAGCACGTCATCACCCTTGAAAGCAAGCCGGCAAACGTTGAGGGCCACGGCGCGGTAACGATACGCGACCTTGTGAGAAACGCCCTTCGTATGCGTCCCGACAGGATAGTTGTAGGCGAGGTGCGTTCGGGCGAAACCCTCGATATGCTTCAGGCGATGAACACCGGCCATGACGGCTCGCTTACCACGGCGCACGCCAACTCACCCAGAGATCTTATGTCAAGACTTGAAACGATGGTGCTTATGTCGGGGCTTGAAATCCCCGTTAAGGCGATAAGAGAACAGATAGCCTCGGCGCTTGACGTTGTGGTTCAGCAGGCCCGTATGCGTGACGGCACAAGAAAGATAGTAAGTATTTCCGAGGTAACCGGCATGGAAGGCGATACCATAACGCTGCAGGATATATTCGTTTACCGCCCGACGGGATTCGGTCCCGACAAAATGAGAGGCGCACATGTATCCACCGGAGTGCGGCCAAATTTTGTCCGCAAGATAGTGGACAGCGGCCTGGGCGTTCGTGAGGAATGGTTCCGCGCACCGAAGGAAGAAAGCGGGGTAAAAAAATGCTCCCGTTTATAATATCGCTGTCGGTTTCTTTTGTGGTTTTTATCATTATCTTTGCCGTTTTCAAATCGTCGTCCAAAGAGCGTATCAAAAGACGGCTTGACAAGCTTGCCGAAAATGTTGAGATGGAATACGTTCACGAGGCGGTTCTGAACGAAAACAGGAAAAAGCGCAGGGAGTCCAAAAAGACAAAGCTTGTAAGCAAATCGTTTGAGGATTATCTTGCCACCTCCGGTGTGACGTTAAGCGCACAGGAATATATGGTTTTGTGGATAGGTCTTACGATAGGTCCCGGCATCATCGGCGGTGTGCTGATGGATTTGCATCTTATCGCAATACTGGGGCTTTGCATCGTAGGCTTTGCGATACCGCCGATAATCGTCAAGCGCGCGCGTACAAAGCGCGCCCGGCTTTTCAATAAACAGCTTGGCGAGTCCTTAACGGTAATGAGCAACTGCATACGCTCCGGCTATTCCTTTCAGCAGGCGCTGGGAAGCGTGGCAAAGGAAATGCCGCCTCCCATATCCACCGAATTTTCAAGGGTGGTGCGCGAGATAAATTACGGCGCAAGCATGGAGGACGCGCTTAACAACATGGTAAGCCGCGTTAAGAATAACGATTTGAAGCTGCTGGTCTCGGCGGTCATAACCTCGTTGCAGGTAGGCGCGAACCTTTCGCAGATACTTGATACCATCGCCGAAACGGTCAACGACCGCATACGTCTCCGTGAGGAGGTGCGTGTTTTCTCGGCGCAGGGAAGGATATCGGGAATTATAATCGGGCTTTTGCCGGCGGTGATGTTCGTATTTCTGATGATCGTAAATCCCGAATATCTCATGGGGTTTATGGAAAAGACCTTAGGGCAGATACTGCTTGCAATTTCGGTTGTGCTTGAGGTGCTCGGCTTTTTCATAATAAACAAGATAGTTGACATAAAATACTGACGGTATAAGGAGGATATCCATGTATCTTGCCATATCCCTGTCAACGGGAGTGCTTATATTCTGTCTGCTTTTTTTAATACTGTCTGTCGGCGCGTCGCGTAAGGCGGTCGTACAGCAAAGACTTGATAAGCTCGGCAGCGAGGTCACCCGTATGGCTCTCTATGGAGACAGCGAGCTTGACAAGCCATTCAGGGAAAGGGTTTTAAGACCTGTTATACAGAAAATATCGGCGCTTATTTCAAACCTTATGCCGAGAAGAACGCGCAACACCGATTCGAAGCAGGAGAAGCTGCTGCAGCAGGCAGGCTGGACTATTACCATTGAGGAGTACAGCGTTCTGCAGCTTATACTGATGATAGGCTGCGCCGTGGCGGGACTCGTTATCGCCATACTCTTAAAAAAAGAGGTGTGGAGAATGATTTTGTATTTCTTTGTCGGCGCCTTTGCCGCCTATGCGCTTTTGAGATATATCTGCTCGACAGCGGCGACAAAGAGAAGAAACGCCATGGAAAAACAGCTGCCCGACATACTCGATCTTTTAAGCGTAAGCGTTGCGGCAGGTCTCGGCTTTGAAAGGGCGTTGTTGCACGTAATAGATTCGATGGACGGGCCGCTTGTGGACGAATTCTCGGTAACCTGCAGAGAGATGTCCATGGGGCGCTCGCGCAAGGATGCGCTCACCTTTCTGGGAGAGCGGTGCGGTATTGAGGATTTAAGCGCCGTTACCGGTGCGCTCGTGCAGGCGGGGCAGATGGGCATACCCATATGCAACGTATTGCAGTCGCAGGCGGCGGCAATAAGAAATTCACGCCGCGCAAAAATAAAGGAGAAGGCAGGCAAGGTTTCCACAAAGATGCTTATACCGATGGTCGGGCTTATATTCCCCGTCCTTATAATAATTCTTTTAGGGCCTTCACTTGTAACGATTCTGGAGCAGTTCAGCCTATGAAAACATATAAAGCCTATGCAAATGAAAAACTCATAGCCGATAATGTGGCTTTGGCGGATACCTTTATGACGCGACTTAACGGGCTTATGAAACGGAAAACATTATATGACGAAGAGGGACTTTTTTTAAAAAACTGTTCGTCCATACATTGTTTCTTTATGCACTTTACGATAGACGCCGTGTATCTTGATAAAAATATGCGCGTTGTCGCAAAGGAAACGGTGCGCCCCTGGCGGCTCGGCGGAATTTATAAGGGCGCAAGGCATGTGCTTGAAATAAAGGAAGGCGCATCCGATATTATAAACAAGGGTGACGAAATCATAATAAAGGAGATATGACAATGAGCGACAGTACGATTGACGATATCCGCGACATATCGGAGGAAAACGATCTCAATACCATTTTAAAGCCTACCGTTGTAGGCGGCGGTTACACGAAGCGTTCGGTCATCGAGTACCTCTCGTATATCCGTAAGCGCGAGCAGGACGCAAAGGATGCTTATCTTCAGGAAGCGCTTTCCCTTAAGGACGAAAATCAGCGGTTAGTAAAGGAAAACGCCGAGCTCAACACCGATATAAACGAGGCGGTAAAGCGGCTTTCCGAGGATGAAAGCAGGCTTAAAAGATATAAGACCGAGCTTAACGATTTGAAAATATCGGCGGACGAATACAGAAAAAACGCCGATGAGTATAAAACACTTTATGATACCGCGAACGCCCAAAACGAAGAGCTTAACCGGATAATCTCCGATTTAAGCGGCGATGCGGAAAATCAGATAATGCAGCTTAGCTTTAATGACGACATAATCGCGGATGACGAGCTTTTTGCGTCAAACGATAAAATAGACGAATTTGCGCGTCTTGCCGCGGAGCTGAAAGCGGAGTTCGCAAGTAGGGCGGACGAGCTTGTGCAGATGGCGCAGACTGCCCGTGAGCTTAACGGCTCTCAAACGGAAAAATATAAGGAAGCACTGGGAAAGATGCAGATAATGGCTCAGGAAAGGACAGACCGGAACGAGCTTCTGGAAAACGAAAAGCGTGAGCTTACTGCGAAAGTGGGAAAGCTTTTGGAGGAAAACCTTGCGCTTTCAGGAGAGAATATCCGGCTCAAAGCGGCAAATGCCATATTGCAAAGACGTGCGGAAGTAAAACAGTAACGGGAGGTTGTGGAAATGAGGCGGGTATTTTCCGAAGAGGAAAAAGGCGCGGTTATGGTTATCGTGGCGATAGCCCTGTCGGTGCTGCTTGGAATGACGGCGCTCGCCTTCGATTTCGGCAAGCTTGCTTCCACAAAGCAAAGCCTGCAGAACGCCGTTGATGCGGCAGCGCTTGCCGGCGCGCGCGATTTGGGCGACGGCAAATCGAGCACGGTTGTGCACGATACCCTCTGTGAATACTGCGCCGTAAACGGCTACACGCCGCGCGAGGACGGCGTAAGCGGTACTATGCGGATAATCGGCAAGCAGGTAACCGTTACCCTCGAAAAGGAAGTTCCCATGGGATTTTCCACCGTGCTTACCGGCGAGAAGACGCGCACGGTGAGCGCCGCGGCAACTGCCGAGGCAATCAGCATCTTCGGCGACTGCCCCTACGCGCTCTTTGCCGGACAGCGCATAGAGGACGACGGCTCCGGTATTGCCATCACCGGCAACGATATTACGATAAACGGCAACATCCATTCAAATTCCGATATAATTATGCGCAATGCCGTGCTCGGCAAGGGTTCGATAGCCACGGCGGTGCGCAATGTAGTTCCCTCCTCAACCGGCTGGAACGGCAACTCGATAGCCCTCGATATGCCCTCTTTCCGCTCCTTTGAAAGCGGACTTAAGGGCATCACGCCGATGATAGAGTTCGGCGGCGACGTTACCAAAAGCAGCAAGGCAGGCTTTGCCGAGCTTATAAACGAAGCGCCTGCGCGCTATCGCGAGCAGGCCGGTGCAGGCAATTCCTACCTGTATAATGGACTGTATATCCATATCTCCGGCAACCTCACCTTCAACGGCCACGGCTCAACCGTTTATAATCCGAGCTTCCCGATAGTCCTTATCGTTGACGGCGATATCGACCTTAACGGCGCCCCGATAACCAGTACAAAGGACTACCCCCTCGCCATCATGTCAAAAAACGGCGACATCACGGTAAACGGCGGCGGCGCCACCTACACCGGCATCCTCTATGCCCCCCGGGGCAACATTACCTTAAACGGCAACGACGCGCGCTTTGTCGGCATGATAGTCGGCCAGAACATCCGCAAAAGCGGCGGCAAAATCATCGTGACCTACTTCAAGGACGCCGACAAATACATCCCCACCACCAAAGTCCACCTCATCGCCTGAACGGATTTCTTCTATTATTATATGTAAACATTACAGCCCGGTTTATTATCATCAAGTAAAAAACTCTCCTTTGCTTTAGCAAGGGAGAGTTTTGCAGCCTGTCGATAAAGTCGACAGGCTGATTGAGGCCGATAAAACGACGGGATATTTTTCGTTCTTTTCTTCGTAGGCGTACAAAGGTACGGTAGAGGAAAAGAACGGAAAAAGGCAATAATGACGGGCGCTATGCGCCCGTCATTCCTTATTTTGCATGAGTGAAATAGCTGTCGGAGCAGTGCAGCTCCAAGTCAATCTGTCTTTTTTTTGCCGGTAGACCGAGTTTTTCGACACTCAGAAAAACTCTCCTTTGCTTTAGCAAAGGAGAGTTTTGTTAGATAAATTATTACTTTCCGGGGACGCCGTCATAAAAATCAAGTGCCGTATATTCTTTTTGAACAAGTACGGTGTTTTGATTGAGGGCGGTGCGGATTTCATCGCAGATACGGTGAAGTGTCGTTTCATCGATATCGTCAAGATAGCACATTATGGTATTTTCATGGGTGATCATATTATTTTCGTCGTTCCATGTTCCGATGGAATCCTGAACGGTAAACCCGTTTACATATTTTGTGCAGATCTCGTCCACAATGTGCTTTGCCTCATCCGTCGGTATTTCCTGTTTATATGTGTCCCTGTCGTTTGTTCCGACATACAGGGTGTAATGGACGGTTGCGTTTTTTAAAGAGAATTTATTAAGCGAGCTTACCTTTACTGCCAAAAAACAGGTCGCGATAATATTGATTATGAGTAAAACTAAAAGTACAATTATAAATTTGTTTTTTTTCATAATTTTTCTCTCCACTCTTCATGCTTTTCGCATCAAAGCTTTTAAAGGGGGAACGCGGTTTTCCCCTGCGGCAGGAGTAAACCCCTGCCCTGCAAAACTTATTTCGCCTTTTTCTTTTTGCGTACAAAGAGTACCGCAGTGGTAACTATGCCGGCAATAAGGCATGTGCCGATGACGATGAAGGCGGGCAGGCTTTGCAGGCTGAATACCGAGGCGGTGAAGGAAAGGATGCCGATATAGTTTCTCGGATAAACGTTATTATCCTCGATCTTCCATGGGGTGAGGACGGTATCGGCGGTTGATTTCTTTCTTGCAAAATCGGTAAGCTTTGTTGCGGTTGCATCAAGCTTTGAGGCGGTGGAGGAGATTGCATCCGCCGCTATTGCGGTGCCGCTGCCGCAGACGGGCAGTCCGGCGGTCTTGGCAACGTAGTAGAGACTTTCCGCCGTAATCTTGTTTTCAGGCGCTTCAATTGTGCCTGCGAGATAGCCGCAGCTGTCGGCGGCGGCGAATTTGCAGGTGGTAAAGCAGCCGAGGATGGAGGCGGAATTTATTTCAGAGCCGATGAAGCCGACGATGCCGCCGTGCTCGCGTACAACACCGACCGGCTTTTTCGGTACGGCGAAGCTGCCGAGATTTGAGCAGTTGATTATTACGGGATCGCCCCACAGGACGCAGCCGAGGATGCCGCCTACCGCCTTTTCGCCGGTTATCTTTGCCTTTTCGCCGGTTACGCAGTTATAGATTTTGCCGCCGGTAAGACTTCCGCCGACGATGCCGCCGATGCTGGTGACAGCGCCGGTAACCGAGCCGTCAAGACGGCAGTTGGAAACCGTGCTCTGATCCATCATGCCGATAACGCCGCCGCAGTTTCCATCCGTGCCTTTTATGGTGGCGGAAACAAGACAGTTGTCAATGACCGAATTTCCGTAAGCGAAGCCTGCGATGCCGCCTACAGCGCCTGTGCCGTCAACCTTACCGGATACTTCAAGGTTTGTTACCTTGGCGCCGTTCAGCTCACAGAAAAGTCCGGTCTCGCCTTCGGCGGTTTCCTTTACGGCGAGCTTAAGGGTATGGTAATCGCCGTCAAAAATACCCGAGAAGGGGCGGCCGGGCATACCTACCTTCGGCCCGTCGTATGTAAAGTTTCTTGTAACGCGGAAATACTTTCCGGCATAGCTTTCGCCGGCGCAGATATTATCCGACAATACGTACAGATGCTCGGGGAGGGAAATGCGATAGGGATCGATCACCGTACCGCTGCCGCGTATCTCCGTGGAGTCGCAGACAAAGCTCTTGGGATAGAGTACCTTATTTACGGTGTCATTTGTCCATGAGGTCAGGGCAATGTCGCCCTCTTTTTTGCCGGAGGCGTAATTAGTCAAGATCGTGGTAGTTTCGGAATATCGCAGTTCGGCTTTGTAGGTGGCTGCAGCCGTTAAGCCATTTGCCGCATCGCTGCCGACCGCATTTGTTATGTCGCTTTGCATACCCGAATAAAACAGTGTGGTTATTCCCTTGCCGGTCGCGTCATTTTCGGTGTAGTACTGAATGGGCTTTCCGCCCTCGTTGCTGCCTACGATAAAGCCGCGCAGCTCACTGCCGCCGACCGTGCACTTGGAAAAGCAGTTGAGTATGCTGATGGAATCTATTTGATCGCTGATGCAGCCGACGATGCCGCCGAAGGCTTTGCCGGAGGAAAGCGGATTTTCGTTTTCATCGCGGGGTACATCGGTGCTGCCGAGGGCGGAGCAGTTTATGATCTTCACGTCGCCCCACTGTGCCAGGCCGACGATGTTGCCGACATTGGCATCGCCGATGACCTTGCCCGCACCGACACAGTTTATGACCTTGCTTGAGCTGTGCAGCCAGCCGACAACGCCGCCTGTGGTTATCGCATGACCGGTTACCGTACCGTCTACACGGCAGTTGGATATGGTGGAGGTGTGCGCCATACCGACGATTCCGCCCACATTTACCGATGTGCCGGTTACCGTGGCGGTAACATGGCAGTTGTCGATGACCGTCCCGTTATAAGCGTGAGCGGTGATACCGCCGACACAGTCCGCGCCGTTTATGTATCCGGAGACCGTGAGGTTCTTCACCGATGCGCCGTTAAGCTCGCTGAAGAGTCCCGTAAAGGAGCCGCCGTCGATCTGCACGGCAATAGTGTGATAGTCGCCGTCGAAATGACCGGCAAAATGAGTGTGATTTATGCCGAGAGGATCGCCGGTATAGGTGATGCTGTTTGTGAGCTTAAAGTACCTGTCTTGGTAGTCTATGCCGTGATTTAAGTCGTTTGCAAGCTCCTCCAGATGCTCTGTTGTGGAGATGATATAGGGATCGCTTTCGGTGCCGCTTCCGTTTATCGCGTTCTGCGAGGCATTGACAAGATCGGGCAGGGCACATCCGCGGATCGAGTCTACCGACCAGTAGAGCCAGTCGGCACGGTCATTGGATGTGGTGTTGTCGCGGATATAGGTATTCATTTTGTTTACAAGTGTCGCCTTGCAGTCCTCTACCGAAAGCTCCGTGCCTTTATAATCCAAAGAAAATCCATAGATGTCAGCATATAAATTTCTCGTATTGAGAGTTAAGGCACTTATATCCCTGTAATAGCAGTTGATAAACTTTCCTTTGCAGACGAAATTCCCTTTGCTGTTGACATCATAAGCGGCGATGGGGCCGGTGTATGCCGCTATAAAAGGATCGTACGCTTTGCTGCCGGGGTAATAGGAAAGCTTTTTGGTAAAGTTAAAGCAGTTTTCAACGGTCATATTA
>JAZRWQ010000107.1:0-33638 GCA_045599805.1 Eubacteriales bacterium
AATCCGAAGGTATCGTAAAGCTTGAAAGCGTTTTCGCCGGAAAGCATCTTTTCTCCCTTGGAATTCATCTCGCTTTCCATTACTTCCAGCTGGTTGAGGCCCAGATCCAAAGAACGGTTGAAGCTTTCTTCCTCATTAAGAATAACCTTTTTGATATAATCTCTCTTTTCATTAAGTTCCGGATATGCATTGATATTTTCATTTATTACGGTATCACAAACTTCGCTTAAGAAAAGTCTGTTGATGCCGAGCAATTTACCGTGACGGGCGGCACGGCGCAGCAGACGGCGAAGAACATAGCCTCTGCCGTTGTTGGAAGGGATAACGCCGTCGCCTATCATGAAGGTAGTGCTTCTGATATGGTCGGTAACAACACGAAGACTTACGTCCTTCTTTTCATCGGCACCGTATTCAACACCTGCAATACGGGAAATATGCTTCATTATATTCTGAACGGTATCAACCTCAAACAGGTTATTAACTCCCTGCATAACACAGGCAAGACGCTCAAGTCCCATACCGGTATCGATATTGGGATGAGCCAGACGAGTATAATTACCGTTGCCGTCACTGTCGAACTGCGTGAATACGTTATTCCATATTTCACAGTATCTGTCGCAATCGCAGCCTACACCGCAGGTCGGGCTGCCGCAGCCGTATTTCTCGCCTCTGTCAAAGTAGATTTCGGAGCAGGGACCGCAAGGGCCGGTGCCATGCTCCCAGAAGTTATCATCCTTGCCGAGTCTTACCATACGTTCAGGCTTAACACCGACATTCTTGGTCCAGATCTCGTAAGCCTCATCATCCTCTTCATAGATGGAAACCCATAATTTTTCTTCGGGGATTTCCAGAACCTTGGTTAAAAATTCCCACGCCCATGCAGTTGCCTCGGTCTTAAAATAATCACCGAAGGAGAAATTGCCCAGCATTTCGAAATATGTGCCGTGACGTGCGGTTTTGCCTACACGCTCAATATCCGGAGTACGGATGCACTTCTGGCAGGTAGTTACTCTCTTGCGCGGAGGAGTAATTTCGCCGGTGAAGTATTTCTTCATGGGCGCCATGCCGGAGTTGATTAAAAGCAGGGATTTATCGTTCTTTGGAACAAGAGAAAATGAGTTTAAGCGAAGATGATCTTTTGACTCAAAGAAAGACAAGAATTTTTCTCTGAGATCATTCAAAGAAGTCCATTCCATTTTTGTTTACCTCCAAAATAAAAACGTCCCCTGGAAAACCAAGGGACGAATAAAATACCGTGTTACCACCCAAGTTGCACATAGTGCCGCTCATTACCCTTTAACGCAGGAATACGCCGCCTTTTTCAAGGAGAGCTCCGGGGCAGCACCTGCACATTTCCCGCAAGGACTTCTCAGCTTCCGCCCTCTCTCTGAATCGGAAATACATGGCAGGCATCCCTTTCAACGCCTTTTACATACGCTATATATTATAAGTAAAACCTTATAATATGTCAACACCTTTTTAATCAAATATTGACTATTCGAGAACTATTACGCAGGGAGCGAGAGATTTAACGGGAACGTTTAACTTAAGCTTATCACCGTCAAGCGAATATTCAACATCAACTAAACCGCCTATTCCGTCATAAGCCTTTACGGAGTTGAACTTAACGCCGAATTTAACGCAGTCAACAACTACGTCCCTCTGCTCATCACGGGAAGAAAGATTATACATGCATATAACGGACTTATCTTTGTTTTCGCTTACATGAAGATGCGTTGTAGGCGAAATGCCGTAGAAGGTACCGCGGGCAAATACGGACTTATACTGATGATAAAGTTTCATTGCGCTTTGCAATTTGGGATAGCGAGGATCATCATATTTTATGCCGCCGATACCCAGATGACGCGTTGTGGAAATATACCACCACAGCGAAATAAGGTTAGCATTATCGCTGTTTTCGTTTATATGCAGATACAATGGCAGAGAAGACGCCATATTATACTCATAAAGCGATGCGGCTTTCCCCGTTACAAGATCATACATAGGATTCCACATAAGCTCGTATCCCCAGTTTTCATCATAGGAGTACTCTCCACCGTGCTGGAAATACATCTGGTTATAATCGGTAAGACCGCCCACGATTCTGTCGTGTGCCTCAATAAGTACATTGGGATTGGCCTTTTTCACGTTATGAATAACGCGCATGATATTTTCAGCCTGTGTCTGCTTGAACATAGGCGTTTCATGACCGTGGGTGGGATCCATGCAACCCTTTTCATTTTCATCGCCGTACTGAGTAAAATCGAACATAAAGAAGTCCACACCGCCATCTACCAGTTCCAGCAGTCTGCGGGTTTTCTCTCTTACCCATACTTCATTCGGGCAGAAGGAATGAGTAGCGGGAATACCGAATTCCTTTCTCTTGCCGTCCGCGCCGTGAAGATAAAACTCTTCCGTTTCGTTTTCTGAAACAAAGGTCATCATAAGATGCAAAGCAACCTTCAGGCCGTATTTATTATGTATCGTGTCGCAGAAATCGCTGAATTTACCAAGACGCTGTTCATCCCAGATGGTAGCTCCAGGGAAAATATCCCAGCCGGGATCGAGATACAGACTTTCCGCTCCGGCATCCTTTGCCAAAGCAGCCTCCGCATACAGATTATCCAGCGTATAAAGCCCTACCGATTCTCCGTCACTCATGAAGCCGCCCTCGTCATTCTCGGCAAACCAGCCGAGGTTATAAAGCTCGTTCCAATGAACAGGCGGACTGTAATTCTGCGGGAATGAGTGACCTTTAGATTCAAGGTGTTCTCTGTAAGTATAATAACCCTGTTCAAAACCGCCTTCGAATACGGTATAGCGCTGTGTACCGAAGGTATGACTTTCACCGGATTTATAACGAAGACCTTTTTCGGGATTACCGTCAAACACGGAAACTCCGCCGAAAATTATGCCGACATCCTCCCTGCCTCTGCCGGGAAGAGTATATGCCTCTCTGTCAAAACGGGTATATTCTATTTCATCGCGGTTGTATTTGCAGGTAAGCATGCCGCCGCTATCGCCCATCCAAAGCCAGCCTTCATCGAAATAACCGGGCAGCTTTTTATTGGGATTACTGTCAATCCACAGCGGCATAATTATATCGGACGCAAGATATATATCCTTTCTGCGGTCGATTCTCTGAGAGCGGAAACGGCGTGTCGGAACACTCATCAGCTTATACTCATCCAAATTATCGCACCAACCGTCAGCCTGCGTAAATATTAGCTTACGAAAGCCGAAATTTATATCCTTTAATTCACTGTCAAACTCACCGTTGTTCGTAATGGAAACGGTTTCATCGAGCCATTTCCCGTCTTCGCTTTTTGCGAATTTCTGAACAAAAGAATAGGTGCTTCCGTCTATATCTCCGGTAACGGTAACGATATCTTTATCCTGTGCTACGGTACGGTTAACAGCGCCGTCGCAAACCCTACCGTTCCATAGAGTAACGCAGTAGCGGTAGTCGAGATCGGACATTGTTTTGCCGTTTTTCAAATCCTTAAAAACATAGGAAAATTTGCCGTTTTCATTTCCGATGGAAAATTCCCAGCCGTCAGCTTTTATATACGCCGTATTCAATGCAGATACCTCCGATAATTTATTATATAATCATTGTAAATAACAAAATGCTGACTGTCAACAATAAATATTGACTAATAAGTCGAAAAAACTTAAAATAAGTATATTGGGAGGGATAATATGAACGCATTATTCGGTACGGCAGGCACACCGGATGACTTCCGCGAAAAGGGATTTAAAGCGGCGGTGCAGGTGCCGGGATATCTTAAGGATTTGGGCATTGATGCCTATGAATACCAGTGCGGCAGAGGAGTAAATGTTTCCGAGGCTACGGCAAACGCCATAGGCAAAAAAGCTTACGAACACGGGATCATGCTTTCGCTTCACACACCGTACTACATTTCGCTTTCCTCTGTTAACGAGGAAACAAGACTTAAAAGCATTGACTACATACTGCAGTCGGCAAAAGCCGCTAAGGCTATGGGTGCCGACAGAATAGTCGTGCACAGCGGTTCGTGCGGCAAAATGACAAGAGAAGAAGCCTTAGAGCTTGCAAAAGACACTATAAAGCGATCTCTTGCAGCGCTTGACGAAAACGGTCTCGGCGACATTATCGTATGCCCCGAAACGATGGGCAAAATAAACCAGCTGGGCAATGCGGACGAGGTTGCGGAGCTTTGCAAAATTGACGAAAGACTGATACCAACCATAGACTTCGGGCATCTCAACGCAAGAACTCACGGCAGCATTAAAACAATGGATGACTATGCCGCAATACTCGATAAATACGAAAACGCGATAGGACATGACCGCACATCGATATTCCATTCGCATTTCTCGAAAATTGAATACTCGGCAGGCGGAGAGGTTTGCCATCTCACCTTTTCCGATACGACCTACGGTCCGGATTATGAACCGCTGTTGGAGCTTATATACAAGCGCGGCTATTCCCCCGTTATCATAAGCGAGTCGGCAGGAACGCAGGGCTGGGATGCATTGGCAATGAAAAAATACTACCAAAGCTTATTTAAGTAAAAAAACTCTTGCATTATAGCTTATAATATTGTAAACTATTATGAGAATAATTTTATTATCAAAAACAATTTTTTTGGAGGTTCAATATGGTATCCGCAGGTGATTTCCGTAATGGCGTAACTTTTGAAATGAACGATAACATCTATACTATCGTTGAATTTCAGCATGTAAAACCCGGTAAGGGCGCAGCTTTCGTAAGAGCAAAAATCAAGAATGTTATTACCGTAGCAGTAACCGAAACTACTTTCAACCCTTCCGACAAATTCCCCACTGCTTTCGTTGAAAGAAAAGATATGGAATATCTTTACAACGACGGCGAGCTCTATTACTTCATGGATCCCGAATCCTATGAACAGATTCCTCTTAATGCAAGCACTCTTTCCGACAACTTCAAGTTCGTTAAGGAAAACACCGTTTGCAAGATCCTGTCCGTTAAAGGCAACGTTTTCGGCGTAGAGCCCCCTTATTTCATTGACCTTAAGGTTATTGAGACCGAACCCGGATTCAAGGGCGACACCGCTACTAACGTGACCAAGCCCGCAACTTTGGAAACCGGCGCTCAGATTAAGGTTCCCCTCTTCATCGAAGAAGGCGAAATGATCAGAGTTGATACCAGAGTCGGCGAATACATGGAAAGAGCATAAATTTCAATTTCCGATTAATAATAAAAACAAGGAGGCGCTATTATGATGACATTAACTGAAAAAGCAGCTTATATCAAGGGTATGATGGAAGGCATGAAATTTGATACGGAATCCAATGAGGGCAAACTCATTTCCGCTATCGTTGACATGCTTGACGAAATTGCACTTTCCGTTGCAGACCTTGAAGATACTACCGCTGAGCTTGATGAATACATCGAGGAAGTCGATGAAGATTTAGGCGCACTTGAAGAAGATATTTACGGCGACGATTTTGAAGAATGCGACGGCAACTGCGAAAATTGCGACGAGGAATGTGATGATGACGATAACGGCTATCATTATCAGACCGAATGTCCCGAATGCGGCGAACCCGTTCTGCTTGATGACGAAATCCTCGAAGACGGCGTTTTCGAATGCCCTCATTGCGGCAAAGAAATCAATTTTGATGACGACGTAACCGTAGAAGAATAATCTTAAAAAATCAATTCCCCTCTTCAGACGAAGAGGGGAATTTTTTATGTCGAACGGAAACCTATTTCGATTTTTCAAACATATTCAGATATTATACCGAGCCCGGATACAAAACGACGAAGACCGCGATCAGTATATTATCGGGAAGTCTTTGTATTCGAAATCGTATCCAATTGGATTTTTGTAAAAACCGTACGTACTTCCGTCGATTTTTATATCGGAATATATTTGGGGTTTTATAATATAATCGTCCGTTTTGGCCGCCTTTTCAATGACATACATAGCCGATGTGTTTTTGATTTTCTTCCAGCATTCAGATGCCGTTTTTCTAAGCCCGAGAAGCCTTAAATACTCGGGATGGGAACTGCCCTCAAGGCCGAGAAGTGAACAAATGATTATCCGGCGAAGCCGTGAATGTGTATAGCGCTTTGATTTTGCAGCATCTATAAGCTCATCAAGTGTTTTGCATACAGCCGCCTCTGAAATAATTTTATATTCTATTCCCTCTTTAACATCGCGTATTTCGGTAATATCCGCAGGCGATTTTCTTCTTATGTCACTAAGCAGAGCACGGTTAAACATAGCGTAATCCATTATTTCGCCTTTTTCAATCTCATCCTTTATTATTCCGTAAACCTTTTCGGGCATATATTGTGAAAAATCAATGCCGTTCAGTATGCAGCTGCGGATAAGAGATGCCGAAGCAAACCCGCCTTCTGAGCTGCATGAGTCATGCTCTGCCCCACTGCGTTTAACGGTTACGGGAGTGATACTAAAACCGTTTTCGATTATGGCCTTTATATATTCTATTGCAAGAACGTTATTCGGCTCATCAAGTATCGCCGCACATTCTTCCGAGCTCAACAGAACTGCCCTGCGAAGAGCATTGGGATAGCTTATTCCCTTGCCCATTTCTTCTTTAATCTTATCGGAAGTTTCCTTTTTTGCAAGGATATCGGCGCATTTTTTCAACGCATATATATCTCCGCACTCGCTTCCGAATGACAAAAAATCAGCACCGAGCGCATTTGCAAGCGTTACTCCGCACCGCGCATAATTCTGCGCAGACTGCAATACGCATCTTGACGGCATTTCGACAACGATATCGGCACCCATGGCAAGTGCCGTATCAACTCTTGCTTTTTTAGAAAACATCGCAGGTTCGCTTCTTTGAACAAAACCGCCAGACAAAATAACGGCAACGAAGTCTGCACCCGTCAGCTCTTTTGTTTTACGAATATGGTATTCATGCCCATTATGAAAGGGATTGTATTCTGCAATAATTGCCGCAACAGTCATATTACGATAAATCTCCCATATAAAATTGCAAAAATAGTTGAATTTTTTCCGCAGTAATATTATAATTATAACTGTTCGAGCATTATTACGCAAGTAAAATAAATACACGGAGGTTTATCCAATGAAAATCTTAGTAATCAATGCAGGCAGCTCTTCTTTAAAATATCAGCTTATTGATATGGATAATGAGTCTGTTCTTGCAAAAGGCAACTGCGAAAGAATCGGTATTGACGGTCTTATCGGACACAAGACTGCTGCCGGCGTAAAAATTGAAAAGAATATCGACTTCCCCACTCATAAGGAAGCTTTCATGGCTGTTGTTGATATGCTTACAAACGGCGAAGGCAAGGTTATTGATGACGTTAAGGAAATCACCGCTGTCGGTCACAGAGTACTCCACGGCAGCGAAGTTTACAAGACTTCCACTTTGGTAACCGATAAGGTTATTGACGACATTCTTTCTTTCAGAGAACTCGGCCCTCTGCACAATCCACCTCAGGCTATCGCAATGAAGGCTTGCCAGGAAGTATTCGGCAAGGATACTCCGATGGTAGCTATCTTCGACACCTCTTTCCATCAGACCATGCCTCCCAAGGCATTCATCTTCGGTGTTCCCTATGAATACTATGAAAAGTATTCCATCAGAAGATACGGCTTCCACGGCACCAGCCACAGATTTATTTCTCAGAGATACGGCGAGATCATCGGCGGTCTTGAAGGCAAAAAGGTTATCACCTGCCACCTCGGAAACGGCAGCTCCATTTCCGCAGTAAAAGACGGCAAGTGCTATGATACATCCATGGGCCTCACTCCTCTTGACGGCTTCATCATGGGTACCCGTTCCGGCGGTGTTGATCCCTCCGTTGTTACATACATCATGAACAAGGAAGGCCTCAGCGCTGACGAAATGTCCACCATACTCAATAAAAAATCCGGCTTCCTCGGTCTGTCCGGCGTTTCCAGCGACTGCAGAGACGTTAAGAAGGCTGCAGAAGAAGGCAACGAACGCGCACAGCTCACCATTGACATTCTTGTATATCAGATAAAGAAGTTCATCGGCAGCTATGCAGCAGGCATGGGCGGCGTTGACGCAATCATCTTTACCGGCGGTATCGGCGAAAACGATGCCTCTATCCGTGAAGCCGTATGCTCTGACATGGAGTTCCTCGGTCTTAAGATAGACAAGGCAGTAAACGAAGAATCTTCCAGAAAAGAAGCCAAATTCTCCGCAGCAGATTCCAAGGTTGAAGCTTGGGTTCTGCCCACCAACGAAGAACTGCTTATCGCAAGAGATACTCTCGAAATCGTTTCCAAGCTGTAATTCAAATTTAAGAAAGTCCACAGAATTTTCTGTGGACTTTTTTTGTTTTTTTATCAATAATCAGTATACAAAACGACTAAAATATGATATGATAAAATGAATTCAGATTGAAGGGAATGACATTATATGGAATATGACATTCTTGAATGCCTTAAAAAATCGAAAACGGTACACTTTATAGGTATCGGCGGCATAAGCATGAGCGCGCTTGCGCTTATACTTAAGCACCGCGGATATAATATAAAGGGTTCGGATAATAATATTGCCGGCTGCAAAAACCTTATAAATGCCGGAATAAAAGTATATGAAGGACAAAGCGCAGATAATATCGAAGATGCCCAGCTTGTAGTATATACAGCCGCAATAAAGGCTGAAAATCCCGAGCTTAAAAGGGCACGTGATATGGGTATTCCCTGCTTTGAAAGAGCATATCTTTTAGGTGCAATAATGAAAGGCTATAAATGCCCCATCGGCATTTCCGGCACTCACGGCAAATCCACAACCACATCTATGATTTCCTGCATATTACTCAAAGCACAGACCGATCCCACCATTTCGGTAGGCGCCGTATTGCCTGAGATAGACAGCAACTATCACATCGGCTCGGACAATTATTTTGTTTTCGAGTCATGCGAATATGCCGCATCATTTTTGCACTTCTTCCCGAAGATATCCCTGATACTCAACATTGATGAGGATCACCTTGATTTTTACCGTAATATTGACCATATCGTTGACACATTCAAAGCGTACACAAAGAATACGCTTGATGACGGCATCATAATAACCAACGCAGAGGACGAAAATTGCCTTAAGGCGACAAATGACTATGCCGGCAAGGTAATTTCATTCGGGATAAACAACGGCGATTATACAGCCGAAAATATAAGGTTTACGTCCGGGCTTCCTTCTTTCGATATTATGGAAAGCGAAAACAAGATAATAAATGTTAAGCTTAACATACCCGGCAAGCATAACATACTTAACGCTTTGGCGGCTGCCGCCTGCTGCAGATATCTCGGCATACCCGATGAATATATTAAAGCAGGACTTGAAAGCTTCCACGGCGCAAAACGCAGATTTGAAACCAAGGGCAGCACAGACAAGTATACCGTAATAGACGATTATGCACATCATCCGTCGGAAATCGAAGCAACGCTCAATGCGGCAAAAAACATGGATTTTGATAAAATAGTTCTTGTCTTCCAGCCGCACACCTATTCGCGCACAAAGGCGCTTCTTCCGAAATTCATAAAGGCGCTCGGCATTGCCGACAAGGTAATACTCTGCGATATATACGCCGCACGTGAAAAGGATAACCTCGGCGTATCGTCCGAAAAGCTTGCGAAAGAAATTCCCGGCGCAATTTATGCCGAAAGCTTTGAAAAAGCCGCCGCTATCGCAAAAGACGCTGCAGACAAAAACACATTGATACTCACGATGGGCGCCGGAGACGTATACAAAACGGCAGATTATTTAGTTTAAAAAAAATGAGGCATTGATTAGTGATAATCAATGCCTTATTTTTATTCTTCGATTTGGATTACGCACTCGTTAGGCGCTTCAATTTCTTCTTCGGGTTCACATTCTTCAGATTTGCATTTGTGTATATCAATGGATTTTATTTTATCGCTGAGCTTTTTAAAGAAATCACTGATAACATAAAGCTTACCGAGGATAGCCATGATGCCGACAATAGCACCGCAAATTACAACAACTGCGCCAACAACAGAGAGAAATACTTTCCAAAATTTACTCATTTTCATCGCTCCTTTATGTTTCTTTTTCTATTTTATTAAGAACCTCCATGAATGAGCTTATATCGCTGAACTCATGATAGACGGAAGCAAATCTTACATACGCCACCTGATCAATCTTTTTGAGTTTTTCCAGCACGATATCGCCCAGCTCAACAGAGGATATCTCTTTCTTGAAAGAGCTCGAAAGTCCGTATTCCACCTCATCTATCATGGTTTCCAGTACGGAGCTTTCGATAGGTCTTTTTTCGCAGGCGCGAAGCAAACCTCTTAAAAGTTTTTCCCTATCGAAATTCTGACGCGAGCCGTCTTTTTTTACAACAACAATAGGGATCGTTTCCACCATTTCGTTTGTTGTGAATTTGCCTTTGCATTTTTCACAAACACGTCTTCTTTTGATTCTGGTGCAATCTTCGGATTGACGCGTAGTAAGAACACTGCTTTCCGTATGACCGCAGTAAGGACATCTCATCAGAATCCCCCCTCTTATTGTTATTGTAACACACTATACGTCTAAAATAAAGAGAAATTTATTAATAATTATCAAAAGCTGTCTTTCATAATATATTTGAGATGCATAGGCGTTACTCTGCAGGCAAAAAGCATATCTATCATCCTTTTAGCTTCTTCCTCGGCATCAAAAGGCAGCGTGTCCGCCCTGCCCTCCTCTACGCCGTCAACGTATTTTATGATTTCGCCTTTATAAATGTTGTTTTCCGAAACCATACGGTATTCAACGACAAATCCTCCGTCTTCTTTAAAATCATAGCTGTGTATCAGTTTACTGTTCATTTTATAATCCTCCTTTACAGGAAAATTATATATCCTGACCGGAGAATTATAAAGGAAAAGGCATCGACATAAAACAGAGGTTTTTATGCTGATTTTACCTGATTTACCGTAATATTCCCATATATACGATATTTATACATAAATATTTGTCGAAAAATGCATAAAAACGGTGTAGAGTATTGCTCTGCACCGCTTTTATATTAACCTATAAGTTTTTCTACTGCAGCAAGTTTTACGCAAACGCAGAATACGTCGATTGCCGCCTGCAGCTCTTCCTTGGTCGGGCAGGACGGAGCGATACGTATATTCTTGTCATTTGGATCATTTTTGTACGGATAGGTTGAACCTGCGCCGGTAAGCTTAACACCTGCTTCTTTTGCAAGTTCAACGGTACGCTTTGCGCATCCGTCGGGAGTATTGAAGGAAATAAAGTAGCCGCCCTTAGGCTCGGTCCAGTCTGCAATGCCGAGTCCGGAGAGTTCTTTTTTAAGGGTTTTTATAACGATATCAAATTTAGGACCGAGAACGGCGGCATGCTTTTTCATGTGCGCCTTGATGCCGTTTAGGTCCTTGAAATATTTGATATGGCGAAGCTGATTCATTTTATCCGATCCGATGGTCTGGAAGAAAAGCTGCTTGCGGATAAAATCGATATTTGCTTTGCTTGCGGCGATACAGGAAACGCCTGCTCCGGGGAAGCAATACTTTGAAGTGGATGCGAATTCGTAAATCATATCCTCGTTGCCGTATTCCTTTGCAAGCTCAAAGATATTTGCTATTTCTATTTCTTCATCGGTGAAATGATGAACGACATAAGCATTATCATAGAAGATTCTGAAATCCTTTGCCTTTGGCTTTAAAGCGGCAAGACGCCTTATTGTCTCATCGGAATATACTATACCGTCAGGATTGGAATACTTGGGCACGCACCACATACCCTTTATCTTTTCGTCGTTTTCAACGAGCTTCTCTACCATATCCATATCGGGGCCGTCGCTGAGCATCGGCACGCTAATAAGCTCAAAGCCAAAAAACTCGGTGATTGCAAAGTGTCTGTCATATCCGGGCACAACGCAGATAAATTTAAGGCCGGTTTCCTGTGACCATGGTTTTTCGCTTCCGAGCACGCCATGAGTAAATGCACGGGCAATGCTGTCATACATAAGAGTAAGCGAGGAGTTGCCGCCGACAATAATATTTTCCGGCTGCAAATCAAGTATATCGGCAAAAATCTTCTTCATTGCGGGCAGTCCGTCAATAACGCCGTAATTGCGGCAGTCGGTTCCCTCGTAAACACATTCCTCGCCGGTTTTTATGCAGGTAAGCATATCGTTGCACATATCTATCTGCTCTTTGGCCGGTTTGCCTCTTGACATATCAAGAGAGAGATTTTTGCCCTGAAGGGCTTTATATTCTTTTTCAAGCTCGGCTTTTAATTCGCTGAGCTCAATTTTGTTAAGTTCGTAATAGGGTTTCATCTGGTTCCTCCTCATTATATATTGCAAATATCTTTTAAGTATTTTATTTCGCTATCTTCAAGAAATCTTATACCGCCGGGTTTGAGATTGCCCAACCTGAGATTTCCTATTTTTTCCCGTTTCAATAATTTAACTTCAAGCCCGAACTCTTCGCACATACGGCGTATCTGTCGGTTTTTGCCTTCATATATTGTAACGGAAATCACGGTTCTCGAATCCTCTTCGGACTTTATAGAAACTTCCGCCGGCAAAAGCTTTACACCGTCGGATAAGGTCATGCCACTTTTCATTATTTCTATTTTGTTTTTATCTACTTTACCGTTTACTGTAACTCGGTAAACCTTCGGGATATGGCGTTTGGAGTCGGTAAGCATGTTGGACAACTCACCGTCATCGGTAAAAAGAAGCATTCCTTCGGAATCCTTATCAAGCCTGCCTATCGGGAATACGCGGTGATTTATGCCGGAAAGAAGATCCTTTACGCATTTTCTGTCAAGCTCGTCATCCATCGTAGTTATGTAACCGCGCGGCTTATACATCATTATATATGTATGCTTTTTGTATTGATAACGGACGGTTTTTTTATCAAAGGTTATCTTATCTTTCAAAGGATTTACGGTATCTCCTATTACGGCGACTTTTCCGTTTACGGTTACCCTGCCGTTACTTATATATTCCTCACCCTGCCTGCGCGAGCACACGCCGGCATCGGCAAGATATTTCTGCAATCTTATTCTGTCTTTTTCCACATACTCACCTTATGAACATAATGAATATATTTTACTACAAAAATTCATTTTAAGCAATGTTTTTTTGCAAAATAATGCTTAAACGAACAAAAAAATCCCACCAAATGAAATTTGGTGGGATAAAAAGATTCAATTACTTGAACTTGCGCTTACGAGCGGCTTCAGACTTTTTCTTACGCTTTACGCTTGGTTTCTCATAATGTTCTCTTATACGGAGTTCGGATAATGTACCGTCCTTTGAGCAAGATCTCTTAAATCTTCTCAGAGCGCTGTCAAGAGATTCATTATCCTTAACTTTTACAACTGCCATTTTTTTCTACCCTCCCTCCGAATTTACAGAAAAAATTACTTTATTATTATAAACAACTTAACTTATATTGTCAAGTATTTTATTTTACAACAAAATTCAACATCTTATTTTTTACATAAATAACCTTGAAGATGTTCTTATCGGCCAAAGATGCGCTGATCTTCTCGTCTGCCTTGGCGGCGGCAACAACATCGTCCTGCTGAGCATCCATGGGAATTACAAGTCTGCCCTTGAGCTTGCCATTGACCTGTACGGGAATTTCTATCTCGTTATCAACCGTCTTTGCAAGATCAAACTTGGGCCAGGATGCAGACGCAGTTATATCAACGGCATTGCCGTTCATCTGCCACATTTCCTCCGCAAGATGCGGTGCAAACGGGCTGAGCAGCAGGATGAAATCATTAAGCGCCTTGCGAGTGATGCTTCCCTGTTCATAAATTTCATTGACAAGGGACATCAAAGCAGCGATTGCGGTATTGAATTTCATCTCTTCAATATCTTCGGTAACCTTCTTTATGGTCTTATGCATGCTCTTTTCAAGCCTGCCGTAGCTGTCGCCGTCGGTAACGATATCCATAAGAGACATTGCTCTTTCGAGGAATCTCTTACAGCCTTTGATAGATGCGCTTGACCAGGGAGCAGCCTTCTCAAAGTCACCGATAAACATTATATACAAACGCAGAGTATCTGCACCGTATTCGCTTACAACGTCATCCGGGTTTACCACGTTGCCTCTTGATTTAGACATCTTTTCGCCGTTTTCACCAAGAATCATACCATGGGATGTTCTCTTCTGATACGGTTCACAGCAAGGAACAGCGCCGATATCATAGAGGAATTTATGCCAGAATCTTGAATATAACAGATGCAGCGTGGTATGCTCCATACCTCCGTTATACCAGTCAACGGGCATCCAGTATTCAAGGGCTTCCTTGGAAGCAAGAGCTTTGTCGTTGTGAGGATCGGTATATCTTAAGAAGTACCAGGATGAACCTGCCCACTGAGGCATGGTATCGGTTTCTCTCTTGGCGGGGCCGCCGCAGCAGGGACAGGTGGTGTTGATCCACTCGGTCATATTTGCAAGCGGAGATTCGCCGTTATCGGTGGTTTCATAGCTTTCAACTTCAGGCAAAAGCAAGGGAAGCTGATCTTCGGGCAGAGGCACCCAACCGCACTTATCGCAGTTTACCATGGGAATCGGCTCGCCCCAATATCTCTGTCTGGAGAATACCCAGTCACGGAGCTTGTAGTTTACCTTTCTATGGCCTATACCCTGCTCTTCGATATAGTTCATTATCTTTTCTTTTGCTTCGGAAACGCTGAGGCCGTTAAGCATGGGAGAATTTATCATGGTGCCGGTTGCAATATCGGTAAATGCTTCGTTGGTGATATCGCCGCCTGCAACAACTTCGATCATGGGCAGATCGAATTTCTTTGCAAACTCATAGTCACGGGTATCATGCGCAGGAACTGCCATGATAGCGCCGGTACCGTAAGACATAAGTACGTAGTCGGAAACGAAGATGGGGATTTCCGTGCCGGTAAGAGGATTTATTGCCATAACGCCTTCGAGCTTTACGCCGGTTTTATCCTTATTGAGCTCACTTCTTTCGAAATCGCTCTTCTTGGCGGCCTGTGCGCCGTATTCCTTAACGGCATAGTAATTGGAAAGGATATCCTTCCACTCATCAATATACGGATGCTCGGGCGACATTACCATATAGGTTGCGCCGTAAAGGGTATCGGGACGGGTGGTGTATACTACAAAGTCCTTGCCGGATGTGGTTTTAAAGGTTACTTCCGCACCGTAGCTCTTGCCTATCCAGTTTTTCTGCTGGATAACTACACGGTCGATATAATCTACAAGGTCAAGATCCTTTATGAGTCTGTCGGCATACTCGGTGATTTTGAGCATCCACTGGCTCTTGACACGATGTTCTACGGGAGCGCCGCAGCGTTCGCAGACACCGTTTACAACCTCTTCATTTGCCACAACGCATTTGCAGGAGGTGCACCAGTTAACCGACATTTCCTTTTTGTACGCAAGGCTTTTTTTATAAAGCTGAATGAATATCCACTGAGTCCATTTATAATAGGCAGGATCGGTAGTATTTACTTCTCTTGACCAGTCAAAAGACATACCGAGAGACTTTATCTGGGCTTTGAAACGCTTTACATTCTGCTCGGTAACAGTCTTTGGATGAATCTTATTCTTGATGGCATAGTTTTCGGTGGGCAGACCGAAAGCGTCCCAACCGATAGGATAAAGTACATTATATCCATCAAGACGGCGCTTACGAGCAACAACGTCAAGCGCGGTATAAGGGCGCGGATGACCTACGTGAAGTCCCTGACCGGAGGGATAAGGGAATTCTATAAGAGCAAAAAACTTAGGCTTATCGGAATCGTTATATGCCTTGAACGATTCATGCTCGTCCCAGTAATTCTGCCATTTCTTTTCGATTGATTTAAAATCATACTTCATAGCAATATATCCTGTCTTTCATTATTATTCAATCTTTAAGATATTGTTCGATGTCCTGTTCGGAAGCGTCCGCCCATAGCTTTTCGAGATTATAAAACTCTCTTGCTTCGGGATGGAATATGTGAATTATTACATCACCGTAATCAAGCAGTATCCATTTACCGCCGGAATAACCCTCGCGGTGGTCTACCCTGATGCCTTCCTGCTCAAGCTTAAATTCAATCTCATCGGCAATAGCCTTTATCTGCGTGGTCGATGTGCCGTTTGAAATTACAAAATAGTCGGCAATAGAGGTGAGCTTTTCTATTTTAAGGACCTTGATATTCCTTGCTTTTTTGGAATCCATGGCCTTTACGGCAATTTTAACTATCTTTTCTTCCATTGTTTAGCCCCTTTTATTCTTTATCAGCTGATTATAACAGCCGATGGTATCAATATGTATTTCCGAACCCTTGCCAATTACCTCGACGATTCCCTGACCGAGAGCCGCTATCATTGCTTCATCAATACCGTCATAGGCAATTTTTCTGACGTTTTCCACGCCGTCAAAATCACGGTTTACCTCAATATAATCCGCAAGATATACCACCTTTTCCAGAAGTGACATATCCCTACAGGCAGTAGTATGATAATAAATCGCGCCGAGGATCTCTTCATCGTCTATACCGAGGACATTCTTTGCGTAGTACGCGCCGGTATAAGCGTGAAGCAGCGGCGGTATTTCCCTTTCGTTGTTCGGAAGTATTATACCAAACTCATCGCAGTATTTCAACTGCTGTTTGTAATCATCTTCCTTGGTTATGTCGTGCAGTATTGCGGCGATTTCCGCCTTATATTCATCTGCACCGTAAAACTTCGCAAGACTTTTTGCCGCTTCAACTACGCCCATTGTATGTCTGAATCGCCGTTCGGACAGACGCGATGCGACTATTTCCATTAACTGTTCACTTGATTTCATTTATATAACCCGTTTTCTTCTATATATGCCGCGACGTTATCGGGAACAGCTCCGCTTAAATCATCGCCGTTTTTTGCCATATCACGTATTTGAGTTGAGCTCATGACATAAGGCTTAAAATATATAATGCGCGTTTTTGCGCCGTATTTTTTCTTTAAAAAGAGTTTCTTTTTTATTAGCGACGGATATTCGTGATAGCAGCGTGCGGAGGTCACCACAATCGCAGCTTTGAAAATCCTTTCCGGGCATTTCCACTCATCAAACGTTAAGAACATATCGCTGCCGCATATGAAGTACATTTTATCCTGCGGATAAATTGATCTTAATTCTTCAAGCGTCTCATAAGTATAGCTCTTTCCGCCCCTTTTTATTTCGATATCCGAAACACTGTATTCGGGGAAAGCAAGCTTTGTCATATTCATACGATGCTCGGGATTATTATCCGTCACGTCCTTATGCGGAGGCATATTTGACGGGATAACTATCATCTTATCAAGGCGGAGTGCTTTCTGCATCCGTTTTAAAAGCAGTAAATGTCCGTTATGCGGAGGATTAAATGTTCCTCCGAAGATACCAATCTTCATAAAAACCTCTTTATTTCGGAAGTTCTATCTTAACGTTTTCGTCCTTTGATGCAGGGCGGTATATCGTGATTTTAAAGCCTATAACGCCTACTATTTCAGCGCCGAGTCCTTCTGCGAGCTCTGCGGCACATTCTTTTGATGTCATCATAGCTGATTCGAGAAGGGTTATTTTTATCAGCTCGTGAGACTCTAAAGCTTCATTCAGTTCGGCAATAACGCTTTCGGTCACGCCGTTTTTGCCTATCTGATGCGTAGGCTTAAGCGTGTTTGCCATGCTTCTTAAATAGGCTCTCTGTTTACTTGTTATCATTTTTCGTACCCTTTACTATTTTGTTTATTTCTTCTGTAAATGCCTTAAGTGCTCTGCCTCTGTGGCTTATGCTGTTTTTTTCATCCGACGAGAGCTGTGCAAAGCTTTTATCGAATCCGTCCGGCATGAATATGGGATCATAACCGAAGCCGTTTTCTCCGCGGGGGCAATCAAGTATTTCCCCGTGGCATTCGCCCTGAACGCAGAAACGGTTGTTTCCGTCAACAAATGCGATAGCACATACAAACTTTGCTTTTCTGTTTTCTTTGCCGAGCATATTTTTTAAAACCTTGTTTATCTTGTCGGCATCAGCGGCATTTTCTCCGGCATATCTTGCGGAGTATATGCCCGGCTCGCCGTTGAGTGCTTCAATAGACAGACCGGAATCGTCGGCTATCGCGGGAAGTCCGGTAACCTTATAGCCGTATTGTGCTTTTATAAGCGCGTTTTCGGCAAATGTCGCACCGTTTTCCTCAACATCAACATTTATTCCTAACTCTTTCGGCGATTTCAATGCTATTCCGTAAGGCTCAAGAATGGCTTTGAATTCGGAAATTTTATGGGCGTTGCCCGTCGAAATAAAAAATTCCATTATTTAACCAGACTTTCCGCAAAATCTTTCGGCGAGAATTTTTCAAAATCCTCCGCCTTTTCTCCAAGTCCCACAAACTTTATGGGCAGACCGAGCATACGCTCAACCCCGACAGCCATACCGCCCTTGGCAGTACCGTCAAGCTTGGTTATAACGATACCCGTGAGGTCGGCGGCATCTTTGAATTCCTTTGCCTGAACAAGGGCGTTCTGACCGGTGGTGGCATCAAGTACCAAAAGTATTTCCTTATCGGAATCGGGCAGCTCACGGTCAATAACGCGTCTTATCTTGGACAGTTCGTCCATAAGATTTTTCTTATTGTGAAGTCTTCCGGCAGTATCGCAGATGATTACATCGGCACCTCTTGATTTTGCGGCGGATATGGCGTCGAATACCACAGCTGCAGGATCGCCTCCCTCTCCGTGCTTTACGATGTCAACGCCGATTCTTTCAGCCCATATGGCAAGCTGGGCCGATGCGGCGGCACGGAATGTGTCGGCGGCGGCAAGGATTACCTTTTTGCCGCTGTTTTTGAGATAGAGCGCAAGCTTTGCGGTAGTACTTGTTTTGCCGGTACCGTTTACGCCTATCATAAGAATCACCGCCGGCTTATTATCTATTTTAAGCTCAATGTTGTCATTGTTCATTTCTTCGGCAATTATGTCCGCAAGCAGACTTTTAAGCTCATCACCGGTTGAAATGTTTTTAAGTTTTGCCTGTTTTTTCAGTTCTTCAATGATGCTTTCGCTTACGTCCATGCTGATATCGGACATTATCAGCACTTCCAGCAGTTCATCAAGAAAATCCTCATCGACCGTTCTGAATGCGGCAAGCATGCCGTTCAGCTTATCTCCGAATGCCTCTCTTGACTTTGTCATTGATGACTTGAATTTATCAAATATACCCATTTTTATCTCCGTTAGTTGATATTAAGTTTAGCCGCAACATCATTTACGTTTATCGTAAGCATCTTGGAAACGCCGTTTTCCTGCATGGTTACGCCGTAAAGCACGTCGGCACCTTCCATGGTGCCGCGTCTGTGCGTTACTACCACAAACTGTGTTTTGCCGGTAATTCTGCTCATGTAATCGGCAAATTTTATGGTGTTCACTTCATCAAGCGCAGCCTCTATTTCGTCCATTACGCAAAACGGCGTCGGTCTTACTTTAAGTATTGCAAAGTAAAGCGCTATGGCAACGAATGCCTGCTCGCCGCCCGAGAGGGACGACATATTCTTTATTACCTTGCCGGGAGGCGATACCTTTATTTCTATACCGGATTCGAGCACATCGGAGGGATCCGAAAGAATAAGCTCGGCATTACCGCCGTCAAACAGCTCGATAAACGTTTCTTTGAATCTTGCATTGATCACCTTGAAGCGTTCGGCAAATATGGTACGCATACGCTGGGTAAGATCCACAATAACCTTTTCTATTTCGGTTTTCGCATTCTGCAGATCGGTTACCTGACCGGACAGAAAATCATAACGTTCCTTTACCGATTTGTATTCCTCGATAGCGCCGATGTTTACATCACCCAGACGTTTTATCTTGCCCTTGAGTTCGTTTACACGCTGAGAAGCCTTCTGCATATTTTCAATCCGGATACGCATAGGCTGTGCATCGCTTAACGTAAGCTCGTATTCATCGAACAGACGCATCACGATGCTATTGTATTTGCCCTCAACGGCTTCGCGTTTGGCATCAAGGCGCTCTGCCTCGCGGATAAGGTTTTCTCTCTGCAGCTGCAGATTCTTTGATTCCGTACGCAGCCCGTTTATAACCTTTTCAAAATCTTCTCTGCTTACGATAAGCGCTTCGATTTCTTTGTTTACTTCGTCTGACTCGGCATTGAACAGCTCGATATCCTTCTGCGCCGCTGAAATGCCGTTTTCATATTCGGCTATGGAATTTTCAAGAGAAGCTATTTCATCCTGATACTGCTTAACAACGACATCGCGTTCTTTTTTGAACATAAGCATCTGGCTTATGGCAAGGCGTACACTCTCTTCATCCTTTTCCTTTGCCATAATATCCATTTTGATGTCATTAAGACGCTGTGCGGTCTGTTCTCTTTCTCTGATAGCCTCTTCCCTGTCTGACGACAAAGCATCTGCCTGCTCGGTAAGAGACTTTATATCGTTTTCGAGATTTTCGATATCGGATACGGTTAATTCCTTTTCGCGCTTTTTGTCCTGCGCCGATTTCTTGTTTTCTTCTATAAGAGATATGAGCTTATTTTTGGATTCGTTTGCATTACCAAGACGGTTAAGTATATCATCCATGCGTAAGCTTGCGGCAACCTGCTGATCGTCCAGGTCTTTTATCTGGGCATTCACGCCGTCGATATACGCAACGTCGGCATTGTATTTTTCATTGAGTTCTTTAAGTGCGGTATCAATCTTTTCAAATTCGGAAGCGCTGCTTCTAAGCTCTTTTTCCAGCTTTTCTATTTCATTTCGACGGTTGAGTATTCCCGAGCCTCGGGATGCCGAGCCGCCGGTGAGGCTGCCGCCGGCGTTGACTACCTGACCGTCAAGCGTAACTATTCTGTATTTATGACCGGACGCCTTCGCAACATTTACGGCATTGTCGATATTATCAACGATACATATTCTGCCGAGCATCGAATCAACTATCTGGCGGTAATCAGCTGAACAGGTTACCATACCGGACGCGATGCCGATTATGCCGCTGCCCTTGAATTCCGATTTGCTTACGGCGGAACCCTTTATCGTAGATACCGGCAAAAAGGTTGCTCTGCCGGCCTTATTGTTTTTCAGATAGTTTATTGCCGCCTTTGCATCGTTATCGGTATTTACGATGATATTCTGTATCTGATTGCCCAGTGCGGTTTCGATGGCTACGGAATACTTTTCTTCCGTACGTATAACAGAAGAAACGGGGCCGTGAACGCCCTTTAAGATACCGTGCTCACTTGCATTCATTACGGTCTTAACGCTGTCATAGAAGCCGGAAAAATGCTTCTGCATATCGTTAAGCGTATTTATGCGCAGCTTTTTCTGTTCAACGTTTCTCTGCAGTTCATCGCGGATAAGCGTTTGCTTATCTATCTTGGACTTGGCGCTTTCCATACGCAGACGGTAGCCGCTTATTATGTTTTCACAGCTTTCCTTCTGATCGGTTATTTCTTCAAGCTTATCGGAAAATTCCTCTTTTTCGGAAAGCACTGCGCTTATGTCGGACTGTGCATCCGTAAGCTGCTCATTGAATCTTTCGAGTTCTTCGGAAAGAAGCTGTATGCTGTTATCAAGATAGCCCTCTTGAATTTTGGCATCGGTAAGCCTTGCACTCTTTTCGATTATATCGGCGTTGAGCATCTGAAGCTTGTCTTCGGTACCCTGCGACTTTTCGAATATGGATTCCGACTTGGTCAACAGTTCATTCAGTTCCCCGTTAAGGGCTTCAACCTCTGCACCAATCGTATTTATTTCCGCTTCCTTTTCGGCAATTGTTAAATCTATTTCGTCAGCCTTAAAGCGGTTTTCCTTAATATCGTTGGAAAGACGGGAAATAAGCTCGCGATTATGCTCAATATCGTTTTTAATAAGCGATATTTCATTGTTTTTTGCCTGTACTTTTTCGGAAATCTGATTGAGATTTTCGCGAAGCTCATCGATTTTCACGGCAACCTGCTGATTGTCGGCATATTTCTTATCGATATCCGCTTCAACGGAAGCATTCTTTTCCTCGTTCTCGTCAAGGTCTTTATGTGCAATGGCACAATCGTTTTCGAGCTTTGAGCGATTGTCGCGTATCTCATCGATCTCACTTAACCAAAGAGTTATTTCCAAACTCTTTTTCTCATCGCGGAGCTCTATGTATTTCTTTGCCTTTTCAGCCTGCTCGGCAAGAGGGCCTACGCGCTCTTCAAGCTCGGCAAGTATATCGAGAAGACGCAGAAGGTTTTCCTGTGTCTGTTCAAGCTTTCTTTCGGATTCGTTTTTCTTGTATCTGAATTTGGAAATACCTGCGGCTTCTTCAAATATCTGTCTGCGTTCATCGCTCTTGCCGGATATTATTTCGGCAATTTTGCCCTGTCCGATTATGGAGTAGCCGTCCCTGCCGATACCGGTATCCATAAACAGCTCGTTTATATCCTTTAGGCGAACCGGAGAATTGTTTATAAGATATTCACTTTCGCCGGATCTGTAATATTTTCTTGAAACGGTAACTTCAGAAAAATCTATGGGCAAAGTGCCGTCGCTGTTATCAAGCGTTAAAGAAACCTCGGCAAAGCCCATGGCAGTTCTGCCATGCGCACCGTCGAATATTACATCCTCCATCTTGTTGCCGCGCAATGTCTTCGTGCTCATTTCGCCGAGTACCCAGCGTATCGCATCGGTAATATTGCTCTTGCCGCTGCCGTTGGGGCCTACTATTGCGGTAATGCCGTCATCGAAGTTTATTACGGTTTTATCCGGGAAAGATTTGAAACCTTGAATTGTCAGTGATTTTAAACGCATAGTTATTTACATCCGAATATATATAAATATTTATATTATATAATATCAAAAAAATATGTACTTTTCAAGAATTATCCGCAGCTATTAAAAAATTTCTGTTTGACAGACCGGAATTTTCTTTGAAAACAAGTTTTTTGAGAGAATACTTCTCTTTAAAATATTTGTAATTGGATTTTTTCTGCCCTATGGCCATGGACAAATGTCCCGGCGCAATGCTGATAATTACCTCTCCGTTATGCTTTAAGCATGAGAGCTTTTCATCTATAAGCGTTCTGTATATGTAGTTTTCGCAAAGCTCTCTGAATGCAGGATGATACGGCCCTGCGACTATTGAATTATCGGTAAAGCTTTGCTCGGAGAAAAGTCCCATTCTTATTATCGGGATGCCGGCATCTTCAAACATAAGCATCAGCTCCGCGCACAGTTTCACCGTTTCGTCAAGCGACATGGGAGTATATATCCCGGCCTTATACATACGTTCAAGCTCGGTATCCTTTACTGTTATGCAGGGATATATCCTGACTCCGTCGGGATGCATACCGATGACCTTTCGGGCTGTTTCGACAGCGCCGTTATAGGAATCCCCGGGAAGTCCGGTCATCATCTGCAGTATAAGCGAATACCCTTCTTTTCTTATAAGGTCGCAGGCATAGGCGCAGACATCGCTTTTGTGTCCGCGGCTGCACATTTCAAGCACCTTGTCGTCAAGACTCTGCATACCGAGTTCTATCGTTTTTACGGGGTATTTTTTAAGTACATCCATTATTTCCGGAGAAATATAATCAGGACGGGTGGAAAAACGGATACCGGATATTTTATCACCGAACTGTGCCGCTGCCGCAAGATAGCCCTCCATAAGCCCACGGTCAATTCCGGTAAAGCTTCCGCCGAAAAAGGCTATCTCACACTTTTCTCCGCCAAGAGAAAGTGTTTTGATAGCCTCACTTATGATTTCTTTTACGTCAGATATCGTAGGCGCCGTTTCAGTTGCCGCAATTTTCTTTTGATTGCAGAAAACGCAGTCGTTGGGACAGGCAAGATGCGGTATGAAAATGGGGATATTCAGATGCTTTTTCATAGTCCCATAAGTTTAAGGGCTTCCCCTGCCGCCTTCTGCTCGGCCTCTTTTTTACTGCCGCCGACACCTGTGCCTATGCAGTTGCTGTTGAGCATTACCGAAACCGTGAAACGTCTGCAATGAGCAGGGCCCTCCGTCTTTATAAGCTCATATTCAAGACGCTCGCCTTTATTCTGCTGAACTATCTCCTGAAGCATAGTTTTGGAATCCTTGAAAAGTCTTCCCGATATAGCATCGTTCATATTATTTTCAATGAACGGGAGAACGAATTTTTTCGCCTCGTCCAGTCCGCCGTCAAGAAAAATGGCGGCAATAAGCGCCTCAAAAGCATCGCCTATTGCGGAGTCACGGTTTCTGCCGCCGTTGTTTATCTCGCTCTTGCTGAAATACATATATTCGCCAAGATTGATCTGTCGCGCATATTTAGCAAGCGATGTCTCACACACAAGCGCCGCCCTTATCTTGCTGTCATCGCCCTCGTCAAAACGGGAAAACTCGCTGTAAAGCTTTTGAGCCGTAATGAAGCCGAGTACGGAATCGCCTAAAAATTCAAGGCGTTCATTGCACTCTCCGACCGGTTCTTTCGCTTCGTTCAGATAGGACGAATGGGTAAGAGCGGTTTTTAAAAGCGAAGTGTTTTTAAATGTATAACCGATGTTTTTTTCTAAATCTGTCATAATTGTTCCTTACTAAAAATAATATCCCCGAATAAATCGGGGATATTGATTTATTACTGATGATCGGATATATAGTTTACTACGTCTCCGACGGTTTTGATGTTTTCAACATCCTCATCCTCAACGCTGATATTGAACTCGCTTTCGATAGCCATTATCAGCTCAACAACGTCAAGTGAATCGGCCTCCAAATCCTCAACAAAGGAAGTGTCCATAGTGATTTCCATATCGGAACTGATATCCATCTGTTCTTCCAAAATGGATTTTACCTTTTCAAATATCATAATGTCCTCCTAAAACAAAAATATTCACTAATAAGATAATAGTTTTATTATAGGCATATGTCAATAGAAAATTGTATTTTTCTATAATTATTTCTTTGAAACGGCATCTGAAATCACATTTATGATTTCAGATTCAACCATACTTACGCCCTGTCTTATTGCGTTATAAAACGATTTTGCATCTGATGAGCCGTGAGCCTTGATTACCACTCCGTTTACACCGATAATCGGTGCTCCGCCGTATTCGGTATAGTCATAACGCTTCATGAAGCTCTTGAGCGATTTTTTGATAACAGCCGCAGAAAGCTTATTGATAAACGAAGAATAGAATACATCCTTTATGCCGCTTAAGAAAGTAATTCCCGCACCTTCATAGGTTTTAAGCAGGATATTGCCGGAAAAACCGTCGGCAACGATAACGTCAGCCTCGCCTACGACGGCATCACGGCCTTCGATATTGCCGGTGAAATTTATCGCTTCCGACTCGGCCATAAGCTTGTTGGCGTCAATATGTACCGAGGTACCCTTTGTAGACTCGGTACCGTTATTGAGAAGTCCGACCTTGGGCGATTTTACGCCCATAATCTTTTCCATATACGCGCTGCCCATAATGCCGAACTGCTCAAAATATTCGGGCTTGCACTCAACATTTGCGCCGCAGTCTATAAGCAGCGAGCAGTTTTTGCGCGTAGGCAGTACAGTACCGAGAGCCGGGCGCTTTATACCCTTTATGCGCTTTACGATCAGCGTTGAACCGACTATAAGCGCGCCTGTGCTTCCAGCCGAAATGAGCATATCACCCATGCCGTCGCTGAGAAGCTGCAAACCCACGCCCATCGACGAATCCTTTTTAGACTTTACAACCACATCGGCATGGTCTTCCATTTCGATAACGCAATCTCCGGTATCCTTATAGAAAAAGCCTTTATCGGATATACCGTTATCGGCAATAAGCTTTTTAATAAGCGCTTCATTGCCGCACAGAAGTACCTCAACGCCGAGATTTTCAACAGCCAATGCACTGCCCTTTATCATTTCAAGAGGCGCATTGTCGCCGCCCATGGCATCAACTATTATTCTCATATTTTTACCTCGCTTTCCGAGATTATTTCTTTTACCGTATCTATTGCCCTTTCGGCAAGTTTAAGGCGCTTATCCGCCCGTTTACGCACTTTAACCGATATATCGCCGAACAGTCCGAAGTTTACGTTCATAGGTTGGAAATCCTCTATTGCCGGATTTGAAACATAGTGACAAAGAGAACCTATGGCGGTGGTATCGGGAAAAGAAAGCGGCGTCAGCCCCAGATATTTTCTTGCGGCATTTACGCCGGCAACATATCCGGAAGAGGTGCTTTCTATATACCCCTCGACACCAGTCATCTGCCCTGCAAAAAAGAGACCCTCCCTGCTTCTCATCTCATATCTCTCGTTAAGAAGCTTCGGGGAATTTATAAAGCTGTTGCGGTGCATTACACCGTACCTGGAAAAGACTGCATTTTCAAGTCCCGGTATCATTGAGAATACACGCTTTTGCTCGGGAAATTTGAGATGAGTCTGAAATCCGACTATATTATACAGACTTCCGGCGCTGTTGTCACGGCGAAGCTGTACTACCGCATAGTGCTTCTCCCCTGTTTCGGCATTATCAAGTCCTACCGGCTTTAAAGGCCCGTAGCGCATGGTATCCTCACCGCGTGCCGCCATTACTTCAATAGGCATGCATCCTTCAAAAACCTTTGAGTTTTCAAAGTCTTTTAAAACGGCACATTCAGCGTTTATCAGTTCGCTGCGAAAGGCGATATACTCTTCCTTATTCATCGGGCAGTTGATATAATCGGCGCTGCCTTTTCCGTAACGAGATGCGAAAAACGCCTTTGACATATCTATACTGTCAAAAGTAACGATAGGCGCAGCGGCATCGAAAAAGCTTATGTTGTCCCCGAATTTCAAACGGATATCCGCGGCAAGCGCGTCAAGCGTAAGCGGTCCTGTGGCGATAACGCATATACCGTCATCAGGAACCTCGTTCACTTCTTCGGAAACAAAAGTAATAAGAGGATTGCTCTTTATTTTTTCGGTTATATATTCGGAAAACTTTTCGCGGTCGACCGCAAGCGCGCCGCCTGCAGGCACGGAATTTTTATCCGCCGACTCCATTATGAGCGAGCCTAAAAGACGCAGTTCCTCTTTAAGAACACCTATTGCATTGTGCATACCGTCGGCACGAAGTGAGTTGGAACAGACAAGCTCCGCAAAGTTTTCGCTGTGATGTGCAGGTGTAAAACCATTTGGCTTTACATCTATAAGCGTAACGGGAACGCCGTATTTTGCTATCTGCCATGCCGGCTCACATCCGGCAAGACCTGCGCCGATAACTTTTACAGCGTTATTTCTTTGCATCTTCCGCTTCCTTTTCGAAACCGCACCCCTCACCTAAACAGTGAAGCTTGCCGCCCTTGCGCATTTCCTTATAAAGCGATTTGCCGCACTTTGGACATGCTTCGGCGGTAGGCTTATCCCAGGTCATGAACTTGCACTGAGGATAATTCTTGCATCCGTAGAAGGTTTTGCCTTTGCGTGATTTTCTCTCTATTGCGGGAGCGCCGCATACGGGACAGTTGCCCTCGCATTCAACGATAATAGATTTTGTATTACGGCAGGCGGGGAATCCCGGACAGGCAAGGAACTTACCGTTTCTGCCGTTTCTGATTACCATTTTTCTGCCGCACTTTTCACAGATGACATCGGTTTCCTCTTCGGGCACTTTGATTTTTACGCCTTCAAGCTTTTTGGAAGCTTTATCAAGAGTTTTTTCAAAATCAACATAGAAATCGGAAAGGACTTTTACCCAGTCGATGCTTCCCTCTGCTATTTCTTCAAGCTGATTTTCCAAGGATGCCGTAAATTTAACGTTAACTATATCCTTGAAATGTTCAAGCATTATGTTATTAACTATCTTTCCGAGCTCTGTTGGAATGAGATATCTCTTTTCGCGCTCGACATAATCGCGGCTTATTACGGTCGCAATGGTGGGCGCATATGTGCTCGGACGGCCTATGCCCTTTTCTTCCATGGTTTTGATGAGCGTGTCATCGGTATATCTGGAGGGCGGCTGTGTGAATTTCTGCTCGGGGGCAAGCTCTTTGAATTTAAGCACACTTCCCTCCGAAATATTGGGAAGCTTTTTGCCGTTTACAACGGTTTCGTCCTCGGTGTCGGGGTTGAATACTATCGTATGTCCTTTGAAGTTTATAAGCTGGCACTGCATTTTAAACAGATAACCGTTAGCTTTTATGGCTATTGCGGTTACGTCATAGGTTGCGGGAACCATCTGACTTGCGATGAATTTAGACCAAATCATCTTATAAAGCTTATACTGCTGCGGAGTAAGGCTTGAACGGACGATTTCGGGAGTAAGCTCAACATAGGTGGGACGGATAGCTTCATGCGCATCCTGAGAGGCTTTGCCCTTCTGATAGGTGTTAGGTCTCGACGGACAATATTCCTTGCCGTAATTTGCAAGGATATAATCACGAGCCGATTTTACCGCATCATCGGATATGCGGAGCGAGTCGGTACGCATATAAGTTATAAGACCGGTACTGCCGTGACCTGCTATTTCAACGCCCTCGTAGAGCTGCTGAGCTATACGCATGGTTACTTCGGGACGGAAACCGAGACGGCGCGATGCCTCTCTTTGCATGGTAGAGGTCATATACGGCGGCATTGCCTTGACCGATTTCTTTTTCTTCTCTATTGAATCTACGATATAGCTTGCGCCGTCAAGATCACTAAGTATCTTATTGACTTCTTCGGACGTTGAAAGCTCGATCTTTTCCTTTTCGGTGCCGTAGAACGCCGCGGAAAAGGTTGACGCACCGCTGCCTTTGAATACGGCTGAAAGAGTCCAGTATTCCTCCGGCTTGAACTTTTCGATTTCTACTTCACGGTCACATATAAGCCGCATGATGACCGACTGAACACGGCCTGCAGACAGCCCCTTCTTTACCTTTTTCCATAAGAACGGGCTGATTTTATAGCCTACGAGACGGTCAAGCACACGCCTTGCCTGCTGTGCGTTTACAAGATCGATATTGATGCACCGAGGCTCTTGAATGGCGCTTTTAACCGCTTTTTCGCTTATTTCGTTGAACGTGATTCTGTTCGCATCGTTTAAATCCAAACCGAGAATGGATGCAAGATGCCACGATATTGCTTCTCCCTCTCTGTCAGGGTCGGTTGCGAGATATACGGCATCATATTTCTTAACGCTGTTTTTTAAATCCTTGATAAGCTGATATTTACCCGTAATGGAAATATACTTGGGCTTGAAGCCGTTATTCACATCAACGCCGAGGCTGCTTTTGGGCAGATCTCTTACATGACCCATCGATGCGGTAATATCATATTCATTACCGAGAAATTTTTTTATTGTACCTGCTTTTGCAGGCGACTCTACTATCAATAACTTAGCCAATTGGAAAATCCTCCTATATTATAACGCCTTTACTGAGTGCAACTATTCCACCCGGCTTTTCCGTTATTATGCCCTTTATTTCTAAATCTGTCAACACCAAAATTAATTCGGCTATGGGAATATCTGTAATTTCAGACAGTGCGGAGGGGTCGTACTCACCCTTCTTCAAAGCCCCGATAACCGCGGCAGCATTGACATTTTCGATATTTGAGACATCCGGAATTTCCATATTCTTTTCTTTAGAAAATTTTTTCTTTTCAATCACTTCAGAGAAGAGATTTCCGTACTCGGACAGTATATCCATGGCGTTTCGCGTTAATTTTGCACCGTCGGAAATAAGGTCGTTAGTACCCTCGCTCATAGCCGATGTTATATCACCGGGAACGGCAAATACATCCCGGTTATACTCCGCCGCCCATTTTACGGTTATCATCGTGCCGCTTTTCTTCATCGCCTCAACCACAAGCACACCGTCGCTCATACCGGCAAGAAGCCGGTTGCGCTGCTGGAAGTGGAACGGAAGATTCTTTTCGCCGGGTAAAAATTCCGAAATGACGCATCCGTTTTCTATTATATCGTAATACAGCATAAAATTACTCTGCGGATATATGACATCCACCCCGCCGCCTAAAAAAGCTATCGTTCTTCCGCCCACCTTTACAACTGCGCTCTGTGCGGCGGCATCTACACCGTCCGCCATACCGCTTACAACGGTACACCCGCAATCGGTAAGTTCTCCGGCTATCTTCGTAGCGCAGTCATAGCCGTATTTGGTCATACGGCGCGAGCCCACTATTGCAATATTCAACGCGGCATCGTCCCATATCGGGCTGCCTTTATAAAAGAACAGAACCGGCGGATTTGGAATGGTTTGAAAGCGCTCCGGATAATTATCGTCATATACCGTGCAGATGGATATTTCCTCTTTACTGCACTTATCGAGTATCTCCTGAGCACCGGATAAATCACGATTTTTCTCAAGATTCTCGATATCATCGGCGCTCAGCTCCCCTGCCTTTGCAAGCTCTTTCACATCGGCATAGTAAGCGTTTTCGGGCATACCGAAATATTCTGTTATTTTGTTTATTTTCGCATTGCCGGCACCGAGCGATTCGATAAGCCAGATAAGATATATAACCGAACTGTCGTCAAGTTTCATCTGGTCATCTCCCATATACAAATCGAGGCGGGAACGGCGGCGTTAAGTGACTCCGCCTTATCGGAAATGGGTATATACAATCCGCCGTCACATAAATTTACCGTTTCGGGGTTTAAACCGTTGCCCTCATTGCCTATTGCGATACATACGCCGTTCTTCAAATCATATTCATTTATTTTACGCGCCGCCTCATTAAGTATCGCGGCATATATCTTATTGCCTTTTTTCTTAAGAGCGTTTAACGCATCCTTGGTTTCCGAAAACTGAAATACCGGAATATTAAGGCAGGCGCCCATACTTCCGCGCAGTACCTTTCCGGAATATATATCACAGCCGCCGCAGATTACCACACCGTCAAGGTCGAATGCCGCCGCAGAGCGGATTATTGCACCGAGATTACCCGGATCCTGTATATCCTCAAGAAGAATATATTTACCGTTTTTCATACCCGACTCGCTTCTGTATTCGATAACGCCGCAGGCTATTACGGACGGAGCATTGTCAAGCTCGGATATCTTTTGCATTACGGCACTGCTGCACAGAAACCGTTCATCTGCACACACCCCGAATGTATCGAAATATGCACCCGTTAGAGCTTCATTTATAAACAGATATTTAATTTTTATTCCAGACTTATATGCTTCTTTAACTAAAGAATCGCCTTCAATAAGAAAAAGTCCCTCTTTAATACGTGCACTCTTACGGCATAGTGATGCCGCAAGCTTGACCGTTTTGTTATTGAGGCTCGTTATTTTTTCTATCATGGCATACTCCGAAAATGATTTTTCTTAATTATATACATATAAAAACGCAAATGTAAATAAAAAGTTTCAATATTTATTCAAATCAATTTCAAAAAAACATCACATTGGGATAATATAATATCGCCAGAAAGTTTAAGGAGGTATTTGATATGTCTGATTTTGAAAACAATGAAAACAACGAAAAACAGACCAGATTATACAATAACAACACCACGGAATTTGCTCCGATCATAGAAGCCGAGCCGACTATATATCCCGAAGCCGCAAAAACAAAAAAGAAAGAAAAAGGCGGCGGAATACTTACCGCGGCAATAATAATAAGTATCGTGCTCTCAATAGCATTCGGCATCGGCGGCGGAGTTATCACCTATTCGATAATGAACAGGATAAACCGCATAAGCGTTAAGGAAAATGAACTCACCAACACCGATCCTACACAGATTATTCAGAATTTATATCTGTCTGAGGAATCACTTAACACGGCGCAGATCGCAAAAACCGCATCACCGTCGGTAGTTGCGATATACACAGAATCGGTTGAGACCTCATTCTTTATGCAGCAGTTCATCACCGAGGGTGCGGGAAGCGGTGTTATATTCACCGAGGACGGTTATATAATCACCAATAACCATATAACCGAAGGCACTCGAAAAATCACCGTTGAACTGCAAAACGGCAAGGAATACGATGCTGTTCTGCTCGGTGCAGACAGCGAAAATGACCTTGCGCTTATTAAGATTGATGCCACGGGACTTACACCCGTTTCACTCGGCGATTCAGATGAGCTGGTAGTCGGACAGAAAGCCATTGCGATAGGCAATCCGCTCGGCACTCTGGGCGGCACAGTTACCGAGGGAATCGTAAGCGCACTTGACAGAGAGATGACCATTGAAGGGCAGCAGATGACTTTACTGCAGACTTCTGCCGCAATAAATCCCGGCAACTCTGGCGGCGGACTTTTTGACGAAAATGCAAACCTTATCGGCGTTGTGAATTCCAAGACCGCAGGCATGGAAATTGAAGGTCTCGGATTTGCGATTCCCGTGGACACCGTGAAGGAAGTTTACGAAAATCTTAAAGAAAACGGCTCTGCTCCGGCACAAGGCGCTGTTAAGCTCGGAATAACCGCCATTACGATAGACGATATGGACAAGGCGCGTTACTACGGAGTAGATGAACTGGGCGTTTACATTTACAGCGTTGAGATGTCCTCCAATGCCGCACGCGCCGGATTCCGTCCCGGCGACAGAATCATTTCGATAAACGATGAAAAGATGGAAACCTCCGACGACATTGCCGAGATAATAGCCAAAGCAAACGTAGGCGACAACATGACTATAACATATGAGCGCGACGGACGTGAAACCACCGTTTCCATACTTCTTGCCGCATCGGGAGAATAATTTATAAAGCCCGCTAAAGTCGGAAACTCCAAGGGATATACACAGTATTAAGTTGTCTCTTGGGGTTATCCCGATTTTCTGACGGGCTTTTCTTGATTTATGGTGATATTTGTTTTATACTTACTGTAAAGGATGTGATAACATGCCTAAACTTCTTATCGTTGACGATGAAGAGAATATAAGAAAAATCATAACGAAATATGCCGCAATGGAAAACTACGATGTCAAGGAGGCCGCAAACGGGCTGACTGCGATAGAGTTATGCAAAAAGAACGATTTCGACCTTATTGTAATGGATATAATGATGCCGGAGCTGGACGGTTTTTCGGCAAGCCGCGAAATACGGAAATTCAGCGATGTGCCGATAATAGTTCTGTCGGCACGCGGCGAAGAATATGACAAGATACACGGATTTGAAACCGGCATAGACGACTACGTTGTAAAGCCGTTTTCTCCCAGAGAGCTGCTTTTGCGCATAAATGCCATACTCTCCCGCAGAGTAGGCAAAAAATCCGAAGATCAAACTGACGTATATGAAAAGGAAGGGCTTAAAATAGACTTTACCGGAAGGATAGTTTATATCGACGGTGCCCCTGTTTCCATGACGCCTAAGGAATATGAACTTTTATTTTATATGGTGCGCAATAAAAACATAGCTCTGTCAAGAGAAAAGCTTATAAGCGATATATGGGGTTATGACTTCTTTGGAGATGACAGAACACTTGACACGCACATAAAGCTTTTGAGAAAGAGCCTTGGGGATTACAGCAAATTTATAGTTACCCTGAGAGGAATGGGATACAGATTTGAAGGCTGATAAGAAAAAAATAAGCATAAAATGGCAGATATTTTTCTCGTTTGTTATTTTTGCAGCAATATCGCTCGCCTTAATTTGGCTTATGGAAACGGTTTTCTTAAACAAATTCTATGAAGTGACGAAAACGGCATCCATGAAGAAAGCCGCCCAAAACATAGAAGAAAATATCGGCAATGAAAAACTG
>JAZRWQ010000108.1:0-10094 GCA_045599805.1 Eubacteriales bacterium
ATAGCAGAGCCATGTTTTTGTCGAGCCGCTGTCGTATATGGGCTTGTCAAAAACGGTGTAGGTCCTGTCGCTTTTCTCCTTTGCCGCTGCGTCGTTTGCCTTCTTCTGCGCATCAGCCATGTCGGTCGCCGTTACGATGAATACGTCGTGAACATACTCAACCGATGCCTCTGCCGCTTTTGCCGGCAGGATAAGGTCGGATGTCAGCACCAGTATAAGCAAAACGCAGATGCATTTTACAAAGATGCCGTAGTTGTTTGTTTTTACCTTTTCCAACATGATCAGTTTCCCTTCTTACCGATAATTTTTTTCTTATAGAGGATAAATACAACCGCCAGTCCTAAAACAAAGGTAAGGGCCAGAACGGATAAAACGATGATATTTTGCCCGGTGAATACCGAGGCGCTTTGGTCGGCTTGAGCACGCTCTGCCGGGGATTCGTAAAGCCTGAATTCCATATTCCCCGCGTTGGTAAAGCGGAGACTTGTTTCCTGCATGGCATCGCCGAAGCCGCCAACCGTGTATATAGGCGTTGCATCGGTAACGGCGACGGGCAGCCTATCCATGCCGTAGGATGTGCAGCCTGCCCAGTATATGCCCTTCAGCATACTGCCGTAGGCTGATCGCTTCAGCTGCTCGGGTGAGTCCATGCTCGGCTCGTAGCCGATATTGGTGATAGCCGTTCTTCTTGCCCAGCGGGTACGCTCGGAATTGTCGGCGGCGCTGTATTCGTCGCTTGTTACCATATTTACATAGTCTCTGAGTCCCGGATACTGATTCACTATTTTATCTATCTCATTAAAGAAGTTCTTGTCTCTGGCAACCGATTTTGCGTAATTCAGGTGAGACCAGTCGAAGGTCAGCCAGTCGGTGTTCTCCTTGTCCACCTCGCTCCACAGAACGGAGCGCGAATCGCTGCCGTCGGTGGTGTAGATATATACGCCGTTTTTGTCGGCGTCCGCGATTTTAAGGGGCTTGTCGTTCACCCGTTCGTAGCGCATATTATTATATATGTAGATTTCACCTAAATCGTCGGGCGACAGGCGGATATCCTTTAAGGCAAGACGCGGATCGGAGGTGCGCTCCACGCCGAGGGCGACCACCGTGTTTTTTCCGTAGGATTCCTTGCCTTCGGCAAGGTCGAAATCAATGATGTACGGGAAGCCCATAGCGCCAAGGTATGCCGCCGGCATGATCATGTTGCCGTCAGTCGAGTCGCTCTCGATCACCTTGAGGCCCATTATGTAAAGATTATTGTTGCTTCCGTCTGCTTCAAGACAGCGCTGCAGGCAGATAACGGCGCCCGTTCCCTCCTCGCCGTTTTTAAAGATGAAGGGCTCCATGGTGTCCTCCGCCTGAACGTAGTATTCCGCCGCGCCGTTTCCTGCGCCTGCGGGTGTTGCGCTTGACTGCACGCCTGCCGAAATACTTACGGTTCGTACCTCAACGCGGTTTATCGGCGTGCCGTCGGAGGAAATATAGCTTGAATAGCCGGAGTAGTCGGTGGTGCCGTCGTCGCGAAGATCACCCGCCTTGCCCACGTTCGGTGCAACAGAGTTTTTCTGGAAGGCGTTCGAACGGGCTTCGGTATTGTACAGCGGCAGCTTCATATACTGCGACAGCGGCGTCTTTCCCATGCCCTGCCACAATATGCGCATACTGCCCACCGCCTCAAGCGGATCGTTGGTGTAGGTCGCGGATACAAAATAGCAGTTATCGTTATATTTTTTTATTCTTTCGATAGTGTTTTTGTAAACCATCGCGCGGGGATTTGCAAGCTCCCGGTAAACGCCGCCGGTAAGGCTCATCGGCTCGGCAAGGTTTACGATGTCCTCGCCCGAGGCAAGCGCCTGACAGCGCGCCTCGTCATAGGCGCTGTTTTCCGTGTTGGATCCGCAAAATGCCACGTTTCTTACGAAGTTTCCGCGAACTCGCGGTCCCGTTCCGTTTTTGTAGTAGATGTATAGATTACCGGTGCCTGACTTTATTTTTTCCGGGTTATCGCCGATAGCGATATCGTATCGGCTTAAAAGCTCTCCGTTGGCATCGTACTTGTCGAAATAATACTGGTCGATCGCGTGGACGCTGTGCCAGTCGATGCCGAGAAGCTGATTATCAAGCGCCGGACCTTCACCGGTCGTTGTAAATCTGTGCAGATTTGCATTTCCGTGCAGAATTATATTGGTGGGCGGCGTGTCGGAAACGGCGCTGAAAACGAGATTGTCAAGCTCTATCGGCTCTACGCCCTCCTGCGGACCGCAAAGGTATAGTCCGCGCGGCAGTACCGCAACCTTTTCCGGCCAGTAATATCCGTAGTATTCATCTTCTATCGTGGAGTAATATGCGTGGCTCTTGCGCATATTTCTTGTGCCGTAGTAGCTGCCGTAAAAGTGGCCGTCCGCCTGTGTGTATACATCGCAGACACAGTAGCCGCTTTGCGCCACCGAAATGTTCTGCGGAAGCGTGGTGCTTTTCGGCTCGCCGGTGAATACCGCCATATCGGTGATCGCCCGTTTGGGGTTGTGCGTCCAGATATAGCCGAGGTAGGTTTCGTCCTCATCGTTATAGTAAAGTCCCGGTGAGAGGTTTCCTCCTATCGTTACAGCGCCGAAGGCACCCTCGGCAAAGCGCTGCAGATTATTTTCGACGGGATTGGTGGAGTCGCTGTCGTACAGATCCTGCGATCCGGCAAAGAACGCCATGCCGGCAAGGTAGGTCTTGCTTTCGTAATCGACCTTGGAATCGCGCTCGCTCTTGAAGTAAACATAACGGTGAACGTCAAAGCAGGATATCAGTGCGGGGAGGTTATTATCCCCGTCGGTGCCGTTTTCAGAGTTACTTTTAATATCGGGGTTGCCTATAAGGTAATTCTCCTGCGCATCAAGCTGGGTGAAATCGAGCGGCATTCCGCCGAAATAGGAGACTACCTCCGCACCATCGGGGATCTGTAAAAGATCCGATACCGAGCCGAATCCCTTTGCAAGCAGTGGGTCGCCGGCCTTTTTGGATTTGGTTACATAGAGTCCGTAATAGAACTTGGTAGCCTTTCGGTTTTGCGTTTTTCTGTCGCAGGTGATCGCAGGCACCTGCAGCATGGTTTCGTCAAGTATGGTGTGATACTTGACATCGCCGTACATTATCTCCTTTGCATTGGAGCAGTAGGCGGCGCGTATATCGGTGATGGCGTCATTGGGATCGTCGGTCGTATGGATGGCGATATAGGTGTACATACCGGTATTCGGGGAAAGATTGACACCTATAAGCTGATATCCCGCCTCCATCTGAACATACGATTTTACCCCCTCTTCATTATCGGAATAGCCGATTTTTATAGAGTCGATATACTTTTTGCCGTATTTGTCCGGAGGGGTTATATCGTTCATTGAGTCTTCGGTGTAGTAAAACAGATATAAGCCGGAGCAGTTGTCCCAATAACAATGGTCGTTTAAGTTGTAGCTTATTACCGACAAGAATTTGGATAACGGCACCGATTTTTCCGGTCCGTCGTAGCCTCCCGTCATGCGCGTGAAGAACTCTCCGTTTTTATTGCAGGTAAGGGGCGAGCCAACGTCCTTGTCCTTGGTATAATACATGGCGCACCATTTGAGTGCGTGATTTGCGTTGATGTCGGCAGGCTTGCCGTACAAATCGGTTACGACCTCGTAGCGGCTGAGCTTGGTTACAATGTTGTTCTCATCCTCGATGCAGTCAAACATGACATACGGGATCTTCGAGTGATCCGGATGCCAGTATTTATTATATTCTTTCAGCCCGTTGACAACGAGCAAAATGAGGTAGACGATCACAACAATGGCGATAACGACTACCGCTGCAACGGCGAGCACCGTCAAAAGGCAGAAGACACTTCCGACAATTCCGCTCCAGCTTAAGAAAATCGCGGATACCAGGGCGATGCCCTCGAGCGCCGAAACGCCGGCAACGGCAAAGGCTATCGTAACGCCGATATAGGCAAGCACGGCGGCGGCAACGCAGCAGAGTGCGGCTATGCCCAACTTGGTAAGAGCGTTCATGTACTTTTCGTTGGCGGTCAGCTCGTCCGGGAAGGCTTCCTTGTAGCCTATTCTGTTGATGGTATCCATAACGCGCTGGCTGGTCATGGCAATGCCGGCATCCTTATCGTATTCGAGCAAATCTTTACTGCCGCCTATCCAGATGCTGTGATTTTCCGACTCCAACGAATCGGTAAGCAAAAGGTCGTAGGACTCACGCGCCGCTTCAAGTCCGGCAATCTCATCTTCGCCCATCATGGAATAGGTAAGGAAGGCAAACATACCGTTGGACTTGTATGAATACTGTTTCGGAACGCTTAATGTCTTTACTACGGGATAGATGCGCGCCATAACGGTATCGTTCAATTTATCCTGACCTTTTATCGCGTTTATCAGATAATCAATAAGGGGAACGCGCTCTCTGCCCACACCGTCGTAAACGGTGTATGAAGCAAAGTAATCTCTGATAGCTACATAGTATATATAGGAAGCGGAATCGGGCTTTTCCTGATTTTTAAGAGTATTTGCATTTTTCTCTTCTATCTTTTCAAGAGTGTTGTTGGTTTCATCAAAAGGAGACGCATTGGGGTCCTTTTCGTATTTCTCAATGGCGGCTTCGTATTCGGGAATAAATTCCTTGAAAAGGTCATAGAAAGCCTTGATGTCGGTTTTATAGTTATCGTAGGTCAGCTTATCGGAGGGATTGAGAGTTTCATTGTCTATCGCTTCGATAACGTCGGGCACCCAGTCGATCTTCACCTGCTTGTTAAAGGTAAATCTCGTAGGCAAACGGTGCATACAGTCGCCGGCGCAAACCTCAAGCACGTCAATAAACTGGTGATAGTCGCAAATTTCGGGCAGGGCATCCAAGAACAGGCAGAGTATTCTGTCCGAGCCCTTTGTCAGTAAATCGTAGGCGGTACAGCCGCCGCTTGTGCCGAGGGCTGAAGAGAGCCTGCCTCTGCCGGTCTCCAAAGTTTCGCTTTTAAGGTAGTTTACGGCGGTTTCGGAAAGGGTGTTTTCGTTAAAAGCCCGTCGCAGTATCACGATCTGCGCGCCGAATTCCTTCATCTTATCGCTGAAGTATTTTAGGTGTTTATCACTGTCGATAGTGTCGAATTTTACATCATCGACCGTTTTTTTGGCTGCCGTCTTAAGCCAGTCGTTATTATTGGTGAGCGACAGATAGCCGGTAATACCGTTGCGGGAGGTGTATACGTCAGCTACGCTGCCATCCATCTTCAACCCGCCGTTTGCCTGCGTTAAGGCGATCTCGGAGTCGGTGATGCCTATTGCGAGGTAGGTATCGATAACGTTTACCATCAGGGTGTTCAGCGCAAGGCGCAGCTGACTGAAATCATCGGCTGTACGGTTTGGGCTCAAAAGATAGTCGCCCAGCGGCTCGCCGGTATTTTCGGCAGAGGTTTTGGGGACGCAGAATAAGTCGAGATATGCCTTTGCGGTCTTGGCGGCGTAACTGCCTGCCTCAAGCCGTGCGCGGAATTCCTTGCAGGTCTCCGCCATGCTGTTGGCGGTATCGCCCAGTCCCGGAAGCTGGCCTTCCATAAAGTCCTTGTAGGCAAATTTGTCGAAGCCGCCGTCCTCATCCATTACACGCAGATCGCGTATGGCATTATCGGGATCGGTAGTTACCTTATAGCCGATATAGGAGAAATATCTGTTGGTGTCATCGTGATCGGTCGGGTTGTAAGCATCATACTTTCCGGTGTGCTTCATAACGTTGGCACGGTAATAAACCGGGTAGTCGGTGCCGTAGTTCAAGTCGTCGTAGAAGACCATGTAGCCCTGACTATGCAGGTCATTTATCGCTTCCTGCGCCCCTTCCGACTGATAGCCGTTTACTATCTTTATATCGCTTAAATAAAGCTTTGTGCCGATTACGGAGTTTTCGTCCTGAGACGCCGCTTCATCGGAAGCTTTGAAAGACTCGTTTATCTTCTTTTCAAGCTCTTCGGGATTTGCGGTTTGCAGATAATTTTCCACCTGTGTGCTTGCAAAAATCTGCATCGGAGTAAGAACAGCCATAAGGAGAGCAAGAATTAAAGACATAATGATTTTGAATTTACTCTTCACTTTTTGCAACCTCCGTTTTTTTTGCAAGACGACGTTTTTTTCGGTAGAATATAAGCAGTATGGGTAAGAATGTCATGGTTGGCATCAGTATGCCGTAGAAACGGTAATCCGACTGTATCAGCAGATTGAAGCAGGCATGGTACATGGTGGCAAGTATCAGAAGTCCGTAGGTGCCGGTAAGGGCAAGCTTTCTGCGAACCCGGATGTAGCTTAAACCGTAGCCTACCATAAGGGTGCTTATGCCGTGCATAAGTCCGGCACCGAAGCCGCGGATGATAGCCCAGGAAAGTGTGACCGTTTCGATATTGGATGCCAGAATGTAGGCATTCTCTAAAATCGAAAAGCCGATGCCGAGCACCATGGAACAGCTTAAAAGATGCTCCTTTTTAGGCTCGAACATAAAGACAAAAATCAAAATGGGGATCGCTTTGAGAATCTCCTCCACCACGGGAGTAACGATGTAGGTGAGCTGCATCCTTGTAAGATTTACGCTGATGCTTTCGGCAAAGCCGTTGACATAGGATGCAAACAGGCAGACGAATATGCCTATTATCATAAACAGCATTGTGATTTTTGACTCGCCCTTTACAAGGAAGAGCGCCATGACCATCGGGATAAAAAAGCAAATAAACAATACCAAAATCAGCTCTGCCATTTTTTTCTCCCCCAATCCGCAAGGAATACCTCGGCAACAATGCAAACCGAATAGAGACCGAAGGCAATGTCCATGCCGAGCTTATTGTCGGTTATATTGAAAAAATTATAAAACAGTATGCCGAAGCAAATCAAAAGTGTGGAGAGATTGAGCGGCTTGACACCGATCAGCAGCCTGTCGCCGTTACTCTTCATCAAAAGGAATTTTGTGCAGAAGTATACGCAAAACGGAACAGGGAAGAGCGAAATGACAAGTGTGATGATATTGAACAGCGTCAAATCATCGGCATATATCATTTCAAGAACGATAAGCCCGATAACAAACATTGCGTTCAAAAGCGACAGGATCCGGATAAGATGTATCTTTTTGCCCTTGTCATCAATGAGGGAATTGAAGGTGCCGTAATTGGCGGTCGTGAAAAACGCGAACATACCGCCTATCCCCAGAAAACCGAGACTGCCCGCCTCGTTATATACCTCGCCGCAAAGCTCGATAAGACCGATATAGATAAGTCTTATGGCAAAGCACCACACACCGCAGATATAAAGCATAAAATACATGGGCACCTTTTTTTTGAACATCAGAAGCATGCCGGCAACGGCTGCAAATAAAACGGCACCGAACATTATGTATTCATAAATACCTATTTCAGTCAATTCACTCACCCCTTTAAGTCTTATCGTAATAAACTTTCTTTTTTTGTTTGTCCGCATATACGATAGTGAATATCGGTACGGCGATGATCAAAAGAATGATGCAGACAATAAAAACGCCGTTTCCGCCTGAGAATGCCGATGCCGCCGTGCTGCTGTCCTCCGACTTTAATGTCGGATAACCCTTTTCGTCGCTTACCCAGCCTGCAAGCCCGGTATCCCTTTCGGAATATCCGTTCAAAGCGTTAAGCAGTTTTTCGTTTTCCGTTTTACTGCTTGAAGCATATACGCCGAAGGTATCGTATCTGCCGAGCGATTCGTCCGAATAATAGCAGTCCTTCACCGTTCCGGAATTTTCCGCGCATATCGGATACCATGCGTATTGGTTTGATCTGTTTCCGGTTTCGTGCGACTTTACAAAGCAGTTCGTTATGACGCCGCTGTTTAGGCGGCATATACCGTTTACCGAGCCGCCGCCGGCAAAATCGGCAGCTACTGCGCAGTTTTCGATAGTGCCGAGGTTTTCCGCGGCGATGCCTGCCGTAATTTCAATGTCGGTACTGCCCTCCTTGCCGGCAAGGATAAGGTTTTTCACCCTGCCGGTTTCGGTTATGCGTGAAAACAATGAGGGAATACCGGTATCCTTCACGGTAAGCGTAAATCCGTTGCCGTCAAGCTCGCAGGCAAGCTCTGTCGGCTCATATAAATCGGTTATTCTGATGTCGGCATACAAAACAGCTCTCCTGCCCGGTGCAGAGGCATCGGCATCAATAAAGCGCATGAAGTCGGCGCCTGTATAGATTTTGATTTCATTCGGTTGTCCCACGATCAATACCGTAATACCGAGAATGATTATCATAACGGTGATCAAAAGAGGGATGAAGACAAATGATTTTTTTATCGTTTTCACTTGGATCGTGCCACCCTTATCTGAAAAAAGATATTAAAAGACATAATATGATATTATATTATATTATATATTATATTTATCAAAGTGCTAAAAGTCCGCTAAAATTTTAAAAAAATATAAAAAAATAAATGACGGAAATCCGTCATTTGTAAAAATAAAAACGTCCCGGCTCGATGCAAAATCCAAACCGGGTGTTTTTTTCAGTTAAGAGTTGAGAGTTGAGAGTTGAGAGTTGAGAGTTGAGATAAACTGTATCTATAACTCCACTCTCCACTCTTCACTCTCCACACTTTTTGAAAGCTTATTTCGCTTTTTTCTTGTTTCTGATTACGAACACCGCGATAACCGCGGCGCAGGCAAGGGCAGCTCCTGCGATGATCCATATATCGCCCTGCGAAATCACCGAGCCGGTGTAGGGCACTCTGCCGTCAATATCGGAGGCATATTGACCGCCGTGCGCTTCTACATTTGCCTTGTCGCTGATTTTTACGGTTGCGGTTGATATTACGCTTCCATTTTGCTTGGCGATTCCGATGCCTGAGGAGGCATATCCGCCCCAAGCCTTTACGGTGCCGGCGTGGATGGTAACGTCGGCATGGGCGCCGACTGCGCTGCCTATACCGGGGCCACAATCTCCGCCGTGCCCCTCAACATATCCGTTAAAGATATTTACGGTACTGCTGCCATAACCTCCGCTGCCTATGCCTGCGGCGTATCCACTGCCATACGAGCGAGTATGTCCGCCGTAAAAGTTTATGGTTATCTTTTTATCATGTCTGTTGCCGCCTATGCCTGCGCAGAATTCCGGCGCACCGGTCACCTCTATATAACCGGGCTTAAGTCCGTCATGCTCGGTAAGCGATTCGCTGTAAATGCTGAGGGTTTCGCCGCTTTGAATACCGATACCGCCCGAGGTGGTTATACCGCAGGTATCAAGCAAAATAAGTTTTACGTTGCCGGCTATTTCCAAACGAGTGCCCTTGTAATTAAGCTCGGAATCAACTATATACCAGCCGTCGGTAAGGGTGGTAATATCGGTAGTCAAGGTCTTGCATCCGTTGGGGGCAGAAACAAGCTCGCCCTTTTCGTTGATATACGGGAAAGTGGTGAAGCCGCCTTCATATCCGCAAACTTCGCATTTCCCGCTATCGGTGTGCAATGTTTTGTGAATCATATTGCCGTCCGGCAGTATGTGATAATGATAATAGGGAGAGGAGCCCCCATCAAGGTCCTGCATTAAAACCCAGAGACCGGTTGGCAGTGTTCGCCAACAATGGCTGTCGTCATAATCCCAATGGTCGAATTTTACCTTGTCGGTTTTTTCGCCTGTCGGATATACGTACCAGGAGCCCTCGTAATCATATTCTATTCCGGGCTTAAACGGATATTTTGCGTTTTTTACAATGTTAAAGGGCGATTTGAAGATAAACAGATCTTCCTTGCCGCTTATTCCGTAATACTCACCTGCCTGGCTGAAATTATACAGATCGGGCAAATATTTTTTAGCGGACGCATTTTTTAAGCTGTCGTTGCCGTTATTGTCCAGCTTTCCTATCGCTTTGAATTCGTCTTCCATGCCGGAGAAGAATACATTTCCCAGCTTATTGCATTCGTAGAAGGAGCGGTAGCCGAGCGAAGAGAGGGCATTGCTTAAAAAGACATCGGTAAGCTTATTGCAGTAACCGAATGCATACTCGCCCATACTTATCTTTTTTGCTCCGCTGTCGGTAACGCCGTTGACAATGTAGTGTATCATCGGCGTGCCTATGGAC
>JAZRWQ010000109.1:0-7243 GCA_045599805.1 Eubacteriales bacterium
AGGTTCAAGTCCCACTTCCGCTACCAATATATGGCCCGATGGTCAAGCGGTTAAGACACCGCCCTTTCACGGCGGTAACACGAGTTCGATTCTCGTTCGGGTCACCAAGAAAAAAGCACTTCGTAAGAACTGCTTTTTTCAATGAAATAAATCCCTTGCGGGATTTGTGAAATGCGCTTCGCGCATGAAATACGCCTGCGGCGTGTGAAATGCCTGCGGGCATGAGTGGAACGGATATTATATCATGCCGAGCAAAGCGAGGTATATCATTGGCACTAACAAATTCCGGTTTATCAAACAAAAATAAAGCGTTTCTGTAATTATTTAGTTTAGACACACGACATTTGTCCGTTGGCATACATAAAAATGAAATCAATAAGTAACACCGGGGTGCAAAAATGAACATAGTTATCAAAGAGGGGTACGCATACCCCGATAAAATAGAAAAGCTTTTTGCGGAATATACGCAGATGCTTATTGAGAATGACCGCGAGTTTGCGGATTATCTCGTTTTGCAAAATTACGATGACGAAATAAAGCATCTTGAGCACAAGTACGGCGCGCCATGCGGCAGGCTGTATATCGCGCTTGACGGGGAAAATGCCGCGGGGTGCATCGCCATGCGGAAAATTGACGGCGAGAACTGCGAAATGAAGCGGCTGTATGTACGCCCCGAATACCGCGGACGCGGGCTTGCCAAAGCGCTTGTGAATAAAATCATCATTGACGCGAAAAAGATAGGCTACAAGCATATACTTCTTGACACCCTGCCCTTTCTCAAGAGCGCGATCGCCCTTTACAAAAGCCTTGGCTTTTATGAGGTGGAAAGCTACAACGGCTCGCCGATGGACAACCTGATATATCTTAAATTTGACCTATAAAAAATCCCGGAATATGGGAGTGTTCTAAAGGACACTACGCATATTCCGGGATTTTTTTTGTTACATTACTATTTTCTTGAAGTTCTTTTTGCCGCGCTTTAAAACCATGCCGTCATTAAAGGCGTCCTTTGCGAAAGAAGCTTTTATGTCGGTAACCTTTTCGCCGTTCACCTGAACGCCGCCCTGCTCAACAGCACGTCTTGCCTCGGACTTGGAGGGCACAAGCTCTGCCTTTACAAGCAGCGTCAAAATGTCGATCACGCCGTCGGTAAGATCGGCATCGGTAAGGGTGGTGGTGGGCATATTTGCGGCATCGCCGCCGGTGAAGAGCGCCCTTGCGCTTTCCTGTGCTTTATCGGCCTCTTCTTTGCCGTGAACGAGCTCGGTAAGCTCGTGGGCAAGGATCTCCTTGGCTTCATTTATCCTGCTGCCGTCCCACTTTTCCATTTCGTCGATGGTTTCAAGCGGCAGGAAGGTGAGCATCCTTAAGCATTTCATAACATCGGCATCGCCTACATTGCGCCAATACTGATAAAATTCGAAGGGCGTGGTCTTTTCGGGATCGAGCCAAACGGCGCCGCTTTGGGTTTTGCCCATCTTTTTGCCTTCGGAATTGAGAAGCAGAGTGATGGTCATTGCATAAGCGTCGTCGCCCGTCTTCTTTCTTATAAGCTCGGTGCCGCCCAGCATATTGCTCCACTGATCGTCACCGCCGAACTGCATATTGCAGCCGTAATTCTGATGCAGATATAAAAAGTCGTATGACTGCATTATCATATAGTTGAATTCGAGGAAGGAGAGTCCCTTCTCCATTCTCTGCTTGTAGCACTCGGCACGAAGCATATTGTTTACCGAGAAGCAGGCGCCCACATCGCGCAGCAGATCGACATAATTGAGCTACAAAAGCCAATCGGCATTGTTTACCATTATGGCCTTGCCCTCGCCGAAGTCTATAAAACGGGACATCTGCTTTTTAAAGCAGTCGCAGTTATGCTGGATGGTTTCCTTGGTCATCATCTTGCGCATATCCGTTCTGCCGGAGGGGTCGCCTATCATACCGGTGCCGCCGCCGACGAGCACTACCGGCTTATTGCCTGCCATCTGCAGTCTTCTCATAAGGCAGAGCGCCATGAAATGGCCAACGTGAAGTGAATCGGCGGTGGGGTCAAAGCCGATATAGAACTTTGCGCCGCCGTTATTTATAAGCTCACGAATTTCGGGCTCGTCTGTTACCTGCGCTATCAGACCTCTTGCCTGTAATTCTTCATAAATTCCCATTTTTACGTCTCCTTAAAATTAAAATAAAAAATCCCTCTCCATCCAAAAGGACGGAAGGGATTCCGTGGTACCACCTTAATTTACCGCATATGCGGCCTCTATGCTCTGTAACGGGAGCGCCCGTCAGCGCCTACTGCGATTTCAGGCTGACGCATAAGCGGATGTATTCGCCTTTTTTCACCCTGCGCCTCTCACCTGCCGGCAGCTCTCTTTAGGGTATCCCAAAGGTTACTTCTTCCGCCTCACCGCGTTTGATATATAAAAAAGGAACACCGACAAACCGGTGCTCCTCGATGGTGCGGATAAGAGGACTTGAACCTCCACCGAGTTGCCCCGACTAGAACCTGAATCTAGCGCGTCTGCCGATTCCGCCATATCCGCTGGTGCGAGTGACGGGACTTGAACCCGTACGTCGGTTGACACACGCCCCTCAAACGTGCCTGTCTGCCTATTCCAGCACACTCGCAAATGCAAGAATTATTATACATACCGCGAGTATAAATGTCAATAGAAAAAGTAATTTTTTTTATTTTTTTATTGACCGTCCCTTTCTTTTCGGTTATAATGTTATAGCTGACTTAAAAAATCACATTTCGAGGTGTAACTCAGTTGGTAGAGTGCCTGCTTTGGGAGCAGGATGCCGCAGGTTCAAGTCCTGTCACTTCGACCACATAAAAAAGCACGCATATGCGTGCTTTTTTATGTGGTCGAAGTGAGATGATGCTTCAACTGCATCTTGCGAACAAAGCAGGGTGCCTGCTTTGGGGGCAATGCCCGACCGCTGCCTGCGGCAGAGAAAGGGAGGGCGATTGCCGCGCCGCGGTCGAAAAAATTGAGTGCGCCCTGCGTACGATAAAAAGCACAGATGTGTTTCATCTGTGCTTTTCATTATCTCATTACTTTTTGGCGCGTTTTATTTCGGCGATCTTCAGCGCGGCTTCCTTATCTATGACCGAGATGTTATTCTCCTCGGCGATCTGCGCGATCTCCAGAAGTGCGGCTTTCATAAATGGGCGGGGTATTTTTACATAAAGCTCGCAGGCTTCTTTGGTAAAGGTAACTTTGGTATCAAGTCTTTCGGCGCAGTACATAACGCTTTCGACCGAGCCTGCGTTGCTGGTTGCGATGGGCTCGCTTATGGGGAAAAATCCCTTGAAGCGCTTATACCAGAAGTTTTTGCTGTCGTGATAGCCGTAGTCAACGGGGACTGCGGGGAAGGAATTCTTTTTAAGGCCGTTTTTCAAATTATCGGCATACTTGTCTTCCATAAGTATTTTATCTATTTTAAGGATAAAATGGCAGCCGAATTTAGAAGTTATGCCGTTGAAGTTATTATACGGAGGCTCCACACCCTCCAGCTGTCCGATATGCTCTTTGGATTTATACGCATCCTCAAGTGTATCGTCCCAGGTGCATTCGATTACCTGATATGCGTTCTTTATGATAAGCGGACGCTCGCCCTCAGCCTGACCTTTTACAAGCTCGAAATTGCAGTCCTTCATCTTCTCCGCCGGGGTTTTGCCGGGAAAGCCGAGACGTACAAGCTCTTTAAAGGATTTTTTATCGTCCTTGATGAAATTGAGCGCGCACTTGCCGTTTCTTAAAAGATTCTGCGCCGTGTTGGATGAATTGCGGCATTCCAGAATCATGGCATAATAATCCTTGCCGGCAATATAATAAGGGAAAATAAGGGAATAACTGCCTATTGTTGTGGTGCCGTCTTCACATAAAGTTGAGATTCCTACCGTAGGCATTGGGAAAAAGAGATTGTTCTGATAAAAGTTATCTACAACCTTTAAGCTTTTAAATGACATATTTCCGTCCTCCTTTTTTTGTTATTATACCATAGGCGAATATTAAAATCAAGCCGCTAAAATGGGCGTTTGATAAATAACAGAATTCCGCGGCGTTGACTTTCACATGATATTATTCTATAACTATCATAAGAGTATAGTTACCGCAGTTATTAAAAATAAGCGCGTAATCCGCCTTAACATCATAACCTACAACACAACCGATGAGGACGCTGCGCAAACCGCTGAAAAGCTTAACGAAATCGCGCTTGAAGTTAAAAAAGAGTTTGCTTACAATGATTGACATTCGGGCGCTTACATAGTATACTGAAATAAACAAGATATGCCGAAAGGCGGAACCTAAAATAAAAAAACAGAGAGGATTAAGGAAAAATGGGAAAATTCGTTATCAAAACTACCAAGAGCGGCGTTAAGTTCGATTTGAAGGCCGGCAACGGCGAAACCATCGCTACCTCCGAGGTTTACTCCTCCGAAGCAGCATGCAAGAAGGGCATTGAAAGCGTTAAAAACTGCTGCGCAGGCGCAGTTGAAGATCAGACCGTAGAAGGATATGCTGCCGAGAAGCATCCCAAGTATGAAGTTTATACCGATAAGGCAGGCGAATTCCGTTTCCGTCTGAAGGCTAAAAACGGCGAAATCATTGCCGTTTCCGAAGGCTACAAGGCAAAGGCAAGCTGCTTAAACGGCATCGAGAGCGTTAAGAAGAATGCTCCCGAAGCAGAAGTTGTAGCAGAATAATCTCGATTCTCTATTATAACTATAACGGCGGGCTTAAAAGCCCGCCGATTGTATATTTTAAATAAACGAGGCAGATATGAAATACGTAAAATTACCCAAAACCGATCTCACCGTTTTACATATAGCGCTGTCCGTTTATCAATCGCTGTATGATTTTACCGGCATACCCATAATCTTTTCACGCACACACGAACAGTTTGAAGACTCCCTCTCGGCAGGCGGATATAACCCTTACGCCGGATATGGTTGACTTTTTGTTGAATGAAAAATAAAAAACCGCATCGGATAATAGTTCCGGTGCGGTATTTTTATTCTTTGGCTTTTCTTTCAAGGTAATCGAGCGCATCTCTTGACAGGGATGCGTTTTTGAGCATATCGGGGCGCTTTTCAGCAGTATTGTCAAGCGACTTTTCCATGCGCCATTTATTTATTACGGCGGTATTTCCGCTTCTCAGTAATTCGGGCACGGCTTTGCCCATAAACTCCTGCGGCTGAGTATACTGCGGATACTCCAGAAGTCCGTTGTAGTGGCTCTCGTCGCTGTAGCTTTCCTCGCTTGCCAGAACGCCGTCCACCATGCGCGAGATGCAGTCAACGGCTACACAGGCGGGCAATTCTCCGCCGGTGAGCACATAGTCGCCTATGGATAATTCCATATCCACGATTTCGTCGAGAACTCTCTGGTCTATCCCCTCGTAGTGGCCGCACAGAAAGACAAGATTTTCTTTTTGCGACAGCTCTCTCGCAAGTGTCTGATCGAGCACTCTGCCCTGCGGCGACATATAGATGCAGAAGGGCTTTTTGTCATACTTTGCGGCGGCGGCATTAAAGCAGTCGTAAACCGGCTGAGGCTCTATGAGCATCCCTGTGGTCGCGCCGTACGGCTTTTTATCTATATAGCCCTTTTCATCGGCCGCATAGTCGCGGATATTATGGCAGGTTATATTTATAAGCCCCGCCTTTCTTGCTCTGCCGATTATGCTTTCGGAAAGAATTCCGTCCACAAAGTCGGGGAAAAGGGTAAGTATTTCAAAATTCATATATCAAACATCCCCAGTAAAGGTGTTATTTTCATTATTTTATTATCGGTGTCCACCGACTTTACAACGTCCTTTATGGCAGGAAAGAGAATCTGCCTGCCGTCTTTCAATTTTATTTCGTAGGCGTCGTTGGCAATGCCGGTATACACATCGGTTATCTCGCCGTAGTTTTCGCCGCTTACATCGTCAATAACCGCAAGACCTATAACGTCGGCGATAAAATACTGCCCCGGCTTAAGCTTTGATTTGTCCTTTACCATATATATAAGGCGGTTTTTAAGCAGGGCGGCGGCATCCATATCGTTTACGTTTTCAAGATGCATGAGTACGTTTTGTCCGTGAACCTTGCCCGATATCACCTTATATTCGGTTTTATCCCTGCCGACGAAAATCTTTTTCAGATCGGCAACTTCCTTTGGCGTATCCGCATAGGGCATTATTTTAACATCGCCCTTAACGCCATGGGTATTTATTATTTTTCCGCATTCAATAAGTTCCATATATTATTCCTTTTTAAGAAAAGAGAGGATAAAGAATTATCCTCTCCAAACTTATCTGCCGATATTGATTACGACCTTGCGGTTGTCCTTAACGGCTACCGATTTGACAATGGTACGGATGGCTTTCGCAATACGTCCCTGACGGCCGATTACTCTGCCCATATCCTCCTGAGATACCGTGATGGTATAAACCTCGGTACCGTCCTCTTCCGTTGTCATGGCCACATTGACCTCTTCGGGCTTTTCAACTATTGATTTAGTCAGATAGGTAATGATTTCAGTCATACTTTCACCCTTAATTACATAACGCCGTTCTTCTTAAGCATTGCCTTTACGGTATCGGTAGGCTGTGCGCCGTTTGCGATCCACTGCTTTGCCTTTTCAGCATCGATATTTACAGCAGAGGGATTCTTGGTGGGATCATAAGTACCGATCTCTTCGATGAATCTGCCGTCTCTGGGATATCTGGAATCAGCAACAACTATACGGTAGAAGGGAGCCTTCTTTGCACCCATTCTTCTGAGTCTGATTTTAACTGCCATTGTAATTTCACCTCCGTTTTAAGATTATCTAAAAGTTTTCTTTTAGCAAATTAGAAATTAAGTCCGCCCATGCCGCCCATACCGCCGAGCATTCCCTTGAATGCGTTGGGGTTTTTATTGAAGCGCTTAAGCATCTGCTTCATCTGGTCGTAGGTTTTGATAAGGCGGTTTACCTCCTCGACCTTTGTACCGCTGCCGGCGGCAATTCTGCGGCGGCGCGATGCGTTGAGCAGATCGGGGTTCGTGCGCTCCTTATCGGTCATCGAGCGTAATATCGCAAGCTGGCGGAGTATCTTTTGATTATCAACATCAGCCTTGCTCATATCCTCTTTCTTAACGCCCATGGAATCGAGCATCTTTTCGATGCTGCCCATTTTGGTCATCTGCTCGTACTGGTCCATAAGGTCGTTGAGATCGAATTTGTTTTTGGAAAGCTTCTTTTCAAGCTTC
>JAZRWQ010000110.1:0-2962 GCA_045599805.1 Eubacteriales bacterium
CTGTCGGCAATCAAGGGCAAAAACGTGCGCATAGTAATGCCGCAGAATGATACGGATAAACAGATTTCCGAAATGGCAAAACGCAATGCGTTTGAACGCATTATTCTTGACGACGGAAAAACCGGACGCTTTGAAAGAATGTTTTTTGATCTTGCATCTCTGATGGGCGTACCCGATATGGAAAACGTTGAGATATATGATATTTCGCATCTTGCCGGTACAGATGTTGTTTGCGGTATGGCGACATGCTCAAGCAGAGGATTTCAAAAGTCGAAATATAAAAAATATAAAATCTCTCAGGAAAATGCCGCGGATGATTATTCCTCACTCAGAGAAGCACTTGAGAGGCGTATCGTAAGATACGAGAATAATGATGAATCGTTTACGCCTCTTCCCGATGTTATATTCGCAGACGGCGGACAGGCGCAGGTGAACGCCATGCGCGATATCGTGGAAAAACATGGGCTTTCAATAAAGGTTTTCGGGCTGAAAAAGGACAGTCATCATAAAACGAAATCGCTTGTATATCCGGATGGTCACGAAGTATATCTGTATAAGCACCCCGATGTTTTCGGGCTGTGCGGCAGAATGCAGGAGGAGGCTCACCGATTTGCCGTGGCGTACCATAATGCGGCGGCAAAAAAACGCACATTGGAATCAACCTTCCGACAGATAGACGGCATCGGCAAAGCACGTGCCGCCGCCATAATAAAGCATTTCGGCTCTCTTGCGGCAGTAAGGAAGGCAACAGCGGAAGAAATGTCAAAAATACCGGGAATCAGCAATGATGCGGCTGAACGCATAGTAGCGTATATTAAGGAAAATCTTCTGTAAGCTTATACTTTAATCACCATTTGCCTTTGAAATCATAAAATAATAGTGAAGCATCAAAAATGATCAGGAGGCAAATATTATGGCTGAATTCAAGGTTATTCCCGGTCCGCTTACCGGACGGGAGAATGTAAAAAACGCAGTATGTATAAATACCTCGCAGATATATGATTCCTGCCGCAGTAAGGAATGTGTAAAAGACCTTCGTGTATATCTTACCGCCTGCGGGCAGGCGCTTTTAGACCGCGCAGTAAGCGTGCGCGCAAAGAAATGCGATATACTCTGCTGCCAGCTTGATGTTGAACAGGTACCTTTCAATAAAGGCTTTTACAGCGTAGATACGAAATATTTTCTTAAATGCTCCTTTGACGTTTTCTACGGATGCGGAAATCCGCAGACAATCGAAGGCGTATCCGTTTACAGCAAGCGCGCCATACTTTTCGGAAGCGAGGGCTCGGCAAAAATCTATTCCAGCACATTCAAGGCTGACGATTATGATGAGCAGTCGATGCTCAAAACCAATATGCCCAAAGCCGTTATCGAGGTAGTAGACCCCATCGCTCTTTCCTGCAGAGTGTCCTCATGCAATGAAGGATGCGCGAACGGGGAAGTGGATATCACAAACCTCGGAAGCAATATCAGCCGCAGTTTCAATGACGATATCGTTGATTCAAACGGCGGCAATAAGCTTTATGTTACGGTCGGTATCTTTTCCATTCTTCGCCTTGAAAGAGATACACAGTTACTTATCCCTGCTTATGATTTCTACATTCCGCAGAAGGAATGCAGCTGCGGCAATGAGGAGGATCCCTGCAGCTTCTTTGGCAGGATAACCTTCCCGTCGGATGAGTTTTCACCTCCCCAGATATACCAGACGGATAATCCATCTCCCTGTGAGAGGAAATGCGAATGCGGAAACTGAAAATGATGCAGACGAATTATCGTCTGCATTTTTTTGCGCATAATAACAGATACGAGGAGGTGCGTGAATGAAATTTCTGGAATTAAAAAATCTGTACAAGTATTACAGCATAAAGGATTTGCCGCTGTATGCCCTTAATAACGTAAGCTTCAATGTGGAAAAAGGCCAGTTCGTTTCGCTGATAGGCGATTCGGGCGCCGGCAAATCAACGCTTTTAAATATGGTGGGATGCCTTGATCGTCCGGATAAGGGAGGCATATATTATAACGGCACGGATATTTTTAAATTATCACCGCAGAAAATCGCGTTGTACCGCAATAAAACGATAGGCTTTGTTTTTCAGAGCTTTAACCTGTCCGGAATTATGACTGCTTTGGAAAATGTTGAATTGCCGCTGATCTATGCGGGAAAGCAAAAGAAACAGCGAAGAGATATGGCACTGCGTGCGCTTGCCCTTGTAGGCATGTCCGACAGAGCGTATCATTTGCCGTCTCAGCTTTCCGGCGGTCAGAAGCAAAGAGTTGCGATAGCGCGTGCCATTGTGAATGAGCCGGATATACTTCTTGCCGACGAGCCGACGGGGAATCTCGATACAAAGTCCGGAAGCAGTATAATGGAGCTTTTAAAAAAGATAAACGAATCGGGTACTACTCTCATAACCGTAACACACAATTTATCACATACTAATTACGGAAACCGAATTATCGAACTTAAAAACGGACAAATCGTGACAGATAAAATTATAATTTGATTGAAAATTTATTAGCGTTATGGTATAATGTAAAAAAATCTATTCGAGGATAAATGTATGGGAGTAATAATAACCATAGACGGTGTTGATTCAAGCGGTAAGGGACTGCAGTCAAAGATGCTTTTCGAAAAGCTTGTCAGTCTCGGAAAAAAGACGCAAAAAGTAAGCTTCCCGGATTATGAATCTGACAGCAGCGCTCCTGTAAGAATGTATCTTTCCGGTAAACTCGGTCAAAGTGTTGATTCGGTAAACGCATATGCCGCATCGCTTTTCTTTGCCGTTGACAGATATATTTCATATAAACAGTCATGGATTGAAAACTATAATGCCGGTGAAATCGTTATATGTGACAGATACGTTTCATCCAATGCGATCCATCAGTCGGTAAAGCTTCCCGAAAAAGACCGGGATGAGTTTCTTGAATGGATAGATAACGTTGAGTATGACAGAATGGGGCT
>JAZRWQ010000111.1:0-10252 GCA_045599805.1 Eubacteriales bacterium
TTTTTAACGCAGCCGTTAGGCAAAAATCGCCGAAACGGCTGTGTTTATCCCTATGTTGCCCCGCCATAGAATGTTATTATTTTTTCTTGGACTGAACGAGTTTGAACAGCGCGATAAATCCGTAGGCGGCGACAACGCCGAGTATCGTTGCGACAAGCTGACCGTGGAGGGATTCGACCTTCATCTGTTCAACCGCCTGCGCAAGCCCCTGCTCATCGGTAACGTTTTTGAATATCATTATGTACTCGATGAACTTTTCTCCCATCTTGCAGAAGAGCGCCAGAAGACCGTATCTCGCAAGGCCGCCGACAACGATGGGAATGGCAAGGGTAAGATAATTCTCCTTTTTAAATCTTATAAGGTTATAAAGAAAAATCATCATAAAATCGGAGAAAATATGCACCGCGATGAATACCGGGCTGAAAAGCGGATTAAGAAAATACGAGATGAACGGCAACACAAACGCCATTACCGCAGCGCCGAACATTTTGCCGGTAACGGCAGTGCAGGTAAGCATGGCGCAGACTATCGTTACCGCGCTGAAAAATACCGGGATGGTGGTGCCGGCGATAACGTTATCGGGCATGAGCGAAATAAAATACAAAAGCGCGCAGGCACCGATGAAGATTATAAGAAATTTAAGCAGATTTACCGAAAAGCTCTTGAGATCCTTTACGGTGTTGCTGCCTGTTTTTTTCAAAAATCCGACAAATTTATTATCTGTATTTCCCATTATTGTCTCCTTTTAATTACCTGATGACTGAAGCTCATCCAGCGAGCATTTATACGCGGGAATATAATCCTCGGCAAACTTATTTGCCTCGGGGCAATTTAAATTTTTAAGCTTTTTTTCTATGCTTTGCGCCGCCGCCTTGAATTCGACGTTGCCGCACTTTAATTCTTCAAGACATTTGATATACGCATCGATAACATCGGCAGCCTTAACAAGTCGGCGCTCCGTTTCGTCTTCTATCGTCATTACCTTTTGATAGGAGGGGCGCATCTTATCCGGAAGCATTGAGATAAGCGAATTTTTCGCATCCGCCTCAACATCGCCGTAGGCCTTGCGAAGAACGGGCGAGAAATATTTTACGGGGGTGGGCATATCGCCGGTTATCGTTTCCTCCGCGTCGTGATAAAGAGCATAGACCGCAAGACGGTCGGCATTGACGTTTCCGCCGAAATACACGTTATTTATAACGCCGAGCGCATGAGCTATCATTGCAACAGAGCAGCAATGTTCCTTGAGATTTTCCGTTTCGGTATTGCGCATAAGTCCCCAGCGCTGTATGTATTTCATACGCGAAACAAAGGCGAAAAACTGATTTTTCATGCCATGCCTCCTTTACCACATAATAAGCAAGAATATTATACAATATGAAATCCCGATTATCAAGAGAAAAATAAAAAGGTTTTTTTGCTATTTTTATTGAATTTAGAGAAGATTTATTATATTATATAAAATAACGTATTATTCCCTATTCAAAAGGAGGCATATTTTTTATGGCAAAAGAACTGGACAAAACCTATAATCCCGCCCAAATCGAGGACAGAATATATAGTAACTGGGTGGAGAAGGGCTACTTCCACGCCAAGGTGGATAAGGACAAGAAGCCTTTCACCATCGTTATCCCCCCACCCAACATCACAGGTCAGCTCCATATGGGCCATGCCCTTGACAACACCCTGCAGGATATACTTATCCGCTACAAGAGAATGAAGGGCTTTTCCACCCTTTGGCTGCCCGGCACCGACCATGCTTCCATTGCCACCGAAGCAAAGATCGTTGAGGCAATGAGAAAGGAAGGCATAACCAAGGACGATATCGGCAGAGAGAAGTTTTTGGAAAGAGCCTGGGAATGGAAAAGACAGTACGGCGGCAGAATAATCTCCCAGCTTAAGAAGATGGGCTCATCCTGCGACTGGGAGAGAGAACGCTTCACCATGGACGAGGGCTGTTCAAAGGCCGTAAAAGAGGTATTTATCCGTCTTTATGAAAAAGGCCTTATTTACAGAGGCGAACGCATCATAAACTGGTGCCCCAAGTGTCTGACATCAATTTCGGATGCCGAGGTTGAATATGAGGATCAGGCAGGCCATTTCTGGCATCTCAGATACCCGTTTACCGACGGCTCGGGGTATATGGAGCTTGCCACCACACGTCCCGAAACCCTGCTCGGCGACAGCGCCGTTGCAGTTAATCCCTCCGACGAGAGATACAAGGACGTTGTAGGCAAAACCCTTATCCTGCCTTTAGTTGGCAGAGAGATTCCCGTTATTGCCGATGAGTACGTTGAAAAGGACTTCGGTACCGGCGTTGTTAAGATCACCCCGGCACACGACCCCAACGACTTTGAGGTTGGCAGAAGACATGATCTGCCTATATACAATATGATGACGCCCGACGCCAAGGTTACCGACGAATACGAAAAGTATGCCGGTATGGACAGATACGAGGCAAGAAAGGTCATAGTTAAGGATCTCGAAGAGCAGGGCTATCTCATCAAGGTGGAAGACTACGCGCATAACGTAGGCACCTGCTACCGCTGCGGTACCACCGTTGAGCCGAGAGTTTCCTTACAGTGGTTCGTTAAAATGGACCCGCTTGCAGGTCCCGCCATCGACGCCGTAAGAAACGGCGACACCCGATTTGTCCCCGACCGCTTCTCCAAGAACTATTTCCACTGGATGGAAAATATAAGAGACTGGTGCATTTCCCGTCAGCCCTGGTGGGGACACAGAATCCCCGCATTCTACTGCGACGACTGCGGCGAAATAGTTGTTACCAAGGACGAAAAGGCAATATGCCCCAAGTGCGGCAAGGAAATGAGACAGGATCCCGATACGCTCGACACCTGGTTCTCCTCCGCATTATGGCCCTTCTCCACTTTGGGCTGGCCCGATGATACCGAAGATCTTAAATACTTCTACCCCACCGACGTACTCGTTACCGGCTACGACATCATAACCTTCTGGGTTTCCCGTATGATATTCTCCGGTATGGAATACATGGATAAGACTCCTTTCCACACCGTTTTGATTCACGGTCTTGTAAGAGACTCTTTAGGCAGAAAGATGTCAAAGTCACTCGGCAACGGCATCGATCCGCTGGAAATAATCGACAAGTACGGCGCCGATGCGCTCAGATTTGCCCTTGCCATGGGCAACTCACCCGGAAACGATATGCGTTTCTCCGACGAGAAGATAGAATCCAGCCGAAACTTTGCAAACAAGATATGGAACGCCGCAAGATTCACCCTTATGAATCTTAAGACCGATGATTTCGGACTTCCCGAAAATCCCTCCATCGAGGACAAGTGGATACTTTCCAAGTACAACAACGTAGTTAAGGAAGTTACCGAAAACATTGAGAAGTATGAGCTGGGCACCGCCCTTTCCAAGCTTTACGACTTCATCTGGGACTACATCTGCGACTGGTACATCGAGCTTGTTAAGCCCAGACTGTTCGAAACCAACACCGATGAGAATGACAGACTGACCGCGCAGAAGACGCTGGTTTACGTTCTTTCAAACACATTAAAGCTTCTGCATCCCTTTATGCCCTTCATCACCGAAGAGATATGGCAGAGCCTGCCTCACGAGGGCGAAAGCATAATGATCTCCGCATATCCCGAATATGACGAAAAGCTTTGCTTTGCCAAGGAAGAGGCCGATACCGAAAAGGTAATCAACATGATAAAGGCGATACGCAACCGCCGCAGTGATATGAACGTACCTCCCTCCAAGAAGGCAAAGGTTTATATCGAAACCGCCTTCCCCGAAGCCTTTGAGGGCAGCAAGAACGCATTCTGCCGTTTGGCAAGCGCATCCGAGCTTATTCTCAACTCCTCCTACACCGGCGACGGCATAAACATCGTTACCGATTCCGCCAACGCATACATCCCGATGGATGAGCTTATTGACAGAGACAAGGAAATTGCCCGTCTTGAAAAAGAAAAGGAAGCCATTGTTTCCGAAATAAAGCGCGCACAGGGTAAGCTTAACAACGAAAGCTTTATCGCAAAGGCTCCTGCCGCACTCGTTGAAAAGGAAAAAGAAAAGCTCGTTAAACACGAAGAAACCTTAAAGAATCTCGAACAGACCATCGCAAAGCTCAAGGGTTAATTAAATGACCGAAACAGAAGAATATATCCATTCTTTCCCGAGAATGAAAAAAGCCCCGGATATGCACTTTCTTAAAGATTTGCTGCGCGCTCTGGGCGATCCGCAAAAGGATATGCCGGTGATTCACATTGCCGGCACAAACGGCAAGGGCTCTGCCGCGACATACACGGCAAACGCACTTACGGCATGCGGTTACAAATGCGGCAGATACGTTTCTCCCTTTGTAGTGGATTTTTACGAGCGCATATCCGTTGACGGCAGATTCATATCCGACGATTCGCTGAAAGCCGTAATTTCGCGGATAAAAGAATTTGTCGTGCCCGGCATAACGGAATTTGAAATAATCACCGCCGCCGCCTTCCTCTATTTTAAGGAGGAGGGCTGCGACGTCGCCGTTTTCGAGGCAGGTATCGGCGGCAAAAACGATGCCACCAATATCATAGAAAAGCCGCTGTGCTCGGTGCTTATGAAAATAGGGCTCGACCATATGGCGATACTCGGAAACACCGTGGAGGAAATAGCCCTTGACAAATGCGGCATAATAAAAAGCGGAGCGCCGGTTATTTCCTATCCCAAACAAAATAAAAACGCGCTTAACGTAATAAAAGAGCAATCACAAATAAAAAATTCAAAGCTTATACTCCCCGATTTGTCAAAGCTTGAAATAATCGAAAGCGATATATTCGGCAACAGATTTATCTACAAGGGCAAGGAATACGCGCTGAATTTAGGCGGCGAACATCAGATTTACAATGCTCTGACCGCGATAGAGGCTTTAAATCAGCTTAAAGGTTACAAACTGCCATATGATAAAATAAAAACGGCGCTTGAAAAGACGGCTTTCCCTGCCCGGCTCGAGGTATTCAGAGGCAATCCCGACATTGTAATTGACGGGGCGCACAATCCCGACGGGATGGCAACGCTTACCGATGCGCTCAAAAAATGCCGCGCAAAAAAAATCGCCGTTATCTTCGGCGTTTTCGCGGACAAGGACTATTCGGAGGAGGCGAAGATGTTATCCCGCGCAGGCGATGCCTTTTTCACGGTAACGCCGCCGGGGGGCAGAGCGCTTCACTCGGATATACTTAAAGAAATGCTTATTGAAAACGGTGCCAAGGCAGAAAGTTTTGATACCGATTTAAAGGGCGCACTTGAAAAAGCAAAAGAATTTGCAGGAGAAAACGGGCTCGTGGTAATCTGCGGCAGTCTGTATCTTGCATCTGACATAAGAAAAATATTATTAAACCCGTAAAGGAGTTTTTGAAAATGGAAAAATTCTACAACGCGTACATCACGAAAAAAGACGGCGACATGACCATCACCTACCGCACAGGCATGACCACCTACACCGAAGGCTTGAGAGACGGCATTTTCGTTTCCCTCGGCTGGAACGGCGCAGGCTATATTCCCCACGCACACGGCGGCTGCGACAACGCCATACTCAATCCCGAAGACTACACCGACAAAAGCTCCTTCATTGTTGAGTTGGACGGACAATCCATCATCAGCCACTTCGAATGTGTTGACATTGAGCAAACAGACAACGGCAAGAATCTTACCGTAAAGGTAGTTCTCAAGCACAAGCTCCGTCCCGTTATCATCAAGGTATGCACCACCATTGACGGTTCTCCCGTGCTTTCACGCTGGCTTGAAATTGAAAACACCGCCGACAGAAGTGCCGCTCTGGGCAGACTTTCCATCCTTTCCGGCGGACTTGAAACCACCAAGAGATGGCGCAACCACATCCTCGACAGAGCAAAACAGAGCCCTTACAGAGTAGGCTATTTTGAATCGACCAACCATATGCACGAAGGCATGTTCCGCTACCGTGACCTGCCTATCGACTGCTTCTCCTTCGGTGCGCGTTATGCCCGCATACGCTACCGTCATCCCTTCTTCGTTCTGGAAAACAACGCAAAAGGCACTACCTTTATCGGTCAGCTCGCATACAGCGGCGGCTACCGCTTCTCCTTTGACGTAAACGAAGAGGACCACGTTGACACTCCCAGCCAGAGCGGCTGCTGCTTCCTCGGCTTCAACGCCGAAATCGAAGCCGCTCATCCAATCAGAGTGCTTGAACCCAAGGAAAGCCTCACCACCCCCGAGCTTATCATAGGCATGGTAAACGGCGACATGGATGAAGCCATCAACGGCATGCACTCCTTTGTAAGAAACAGCGTTATGTATCCCCAGGCAAGAAACAAGGGCTGCTGGGTTGAAACTGCAGGCGGCGGTGAAATCAATTACGACAAGAAGATGGTTGACCGTGCCGCAGGCAAGGGCTATGACATCTTCTATATCGACGCCGGCTGGTACTTCCCTCAGGGTGAGGACTGCTTAGGCTGGACCGGCTCCTGGGACGTAGACAAAAAGAGATATCCCAACGGCATAAAAGAGCTTGCCGACTACTGCCACAGCAAGGGACTGCTCTTCGGTATGTGGATGGAGCCCGAAAGAATCGGCTCTTTCAATCCCAATGCCGAAAAGCTCGCTCATTACCTTACCAAGGGCTATAACGACAAGAACAACGGCGGCTATCCCATACACGGCAAGGGCGGCATCGTAGACATGGCAAACGATGAAGCCGCAAAGTGGGTTGAGGATGAAGTTACCAACATGATAGCCAATACCGGCATTGATATGTTCCGTCTTGACTTCAATCACGTTTACAACGCTCCCGTTTCATATAATATGAGAGACGGCTTCCTTGAAAACTGCGACTACCGCTACAATGAGCGCGTAGGCAAGCTTTACGACAAGCTGAGAAAGAAGTTCCCCGAAGTTATATTTGAAAACTGCGCTTCCGGCGGCGGCAGAACCGACCTCGGCATGGTTAAGCGCTTCTGCCATACATGGATTACCGATAACCCCATATCCCCGAGATGCTTTGACATCACCAACGGTCTTACCATGTGCCTGCCTCCCGAGCTTATCGACCGTCTTGTTACCACGATGGACGCTCATTCGATGGCGGATCTTGACTTCCAGCTCCGCATGCTGTATTTCAGCCGTCCCACCTCTCACAGCGGTATCGGCTGCGGTACTCCCGAGGATTCTGAATTCAACACCGTTCAGAGCGCGCATTTCGACCACTTCCACGACCTTTACAATAACTTTGTACGCACCTTTATTGCCACCTCCAAGATTTATCATCATACCCCTGCCCTTATCGGTGAGGACACCATAGGCACCGGTATTCTCGAAATGGTTTCCGAGGATAAGAAGAAGGCAATTATGGGCGTATTCCGTCTTGCAGACGATGCCGATGCCGAAATCGAAGTAAGCTTCAAGGGTATTGACGCAGGCAAGATGTATAAGGTCACCATGGACTCCACCGGCGAAAGCTTTATGATGGAAGGCAGAAAGCTTAAATACAAAGGACTTAAGCTTATTAAGAACGCTTCCCTTACAAGCGAGCTTATTATATTGGAAGAGAAATAATGAGAATACTCGATATCGAAATACAAACCATGTTTTCGCCGGCGCATCTTACGGTTTTTCTGCATGAGGAATCATACCTTAAAGAGCCGGAAACGCGCGGCATGATAATGGTAATTCCGGGAGGGGCATACGCAGGTATCGCCCCTCTTGAGGGTGAACCGGTATGCACCGAGTATTTTTCACGCGGCTTCAATACGGCGCTTTTAAGATACAGTGTCGCGCCCGCGGAATTTCCCGAAGCGCTTACGCAGGCGGCTTTGGCGCTTTGGCATTTAAGACAAAACGCAAAAGAATATAACGTAAATCCCGAGCGTATCTTTATAAACGGGTTTTCCGCAGGCGGTCATCTCGCCGCATCGCTCGGCACCTTGTGGCATCATCCACTGCTGAAACGCACGACGGGGCTGGATAACGAAAAGTTTAAGCCAAACGGCATGATACTTGCCTACCCGGTAATAACATCGGGGCAGTATGCGCACAGAGATTCGATAAACAATCTGCTTGGCAAAAACCGCGATAATGACAAGCTTTTAAGCCTGGTAAGCCTTGAAAACCAGGTGAGCGACAAAACGGTGCCCACATTTATATGGACTACATCGACCGATGACGCAGTTCCGGCGGAGAATACCCTGCTTTTTGCATGGGCGCTTCAGAAAAACAAGATACCGTACGAGTCGCTTATCTTCTCGCACGGCAAGCACGGACTTTCGCTTGCGACAAAAGAAACCTTCCCCGTTGAATACTATAAATGGGAGGATTTTTATCCGGATATTGCTGTATGGGTAGACCGTGCCATGGACTTTTTGAAAAGAATATAATTGACAATAGCCTTATAAACTGTTAAAATAGCAAGGCTTACGAAAGGAGGGAACTGCATGAAGCCTAACATAATACGCGCTCTTGTTATGATCATCTGCATAATAATTGCGCTTGGCATTACATTTCTCGTTTTGTATGAATTCATACCGGAAGCACTTGAAATGATAGAAAAAGGCAACGGGGAAATGATACAGGATTACATCCGTGCATCCAGTTCCGTCCGAGGCACCCTTGTAATATTCATACTGTTTTTAGTGCATTTTATTGCGATAGTAATTCCCTGCGTGCAGGTGCAGATAGCCGCCGGCGTGGTTTACGGACTGCCTCTGGGCATGTTTATCTGCCTTGCCTGCATAACAATAAGCGGCATAATAATCTACATCGCGGCAAATGCTTTGGGAAAAAAGCTTGACGATATCGTAGGTCAGTCGGGAAAACCCTCAAAATTCGAAGGGCTTCTGGATAAAGAGCATCCGGCGCTTATGCTGCTTATTGCCTGCTTTATCCCTCTTATCCCGCAGGCATCCATTCCATACATTGCATTGAGAATGAAAGTGCCCTTCGCTAAATTCGCCGTTATCGAATTTGTGGGCAACATACCCGTGACATTTATGATGTGCCTTATAGGTAACGTACTTATCACAAGCGGCATTACGGCATCTCTTATCATTACGGGAATAACACTCGTTATTTCGGTGATCATATGGTGGCAGAGACATAATATAATCCGATTCTTCTTATGGCTTGATAAAAAATTTCTCACCCCGTTAAAAGACAAACTGAAGGGGGCTGAATAATGTCCGAGCTGGTTAACGTAAAATCCTGGGATGAACTGTGGAAGCTTATTTTAAAATTTGCGGCAAGCACGGGACTTAAGCTTCTTTATGCAGTAATAGTCTTTATAGTATTCTACAAGATCATCCATTGGGGCACACGCAAATTAAGAAAAACGCGCGGATTCAGAAAGATGAACCGAAGCGTTGCGGCGTTTCTCATTTCCTGCATAAAGGTTTTGCTTTACGGATTGCTTATATTCTACTGCGCAACGGTCATCGGTGTACCGCAGTCGGCATTCATAAGCATTCTCGCATCGGTGGGCGTTGCCGCAGGTATGGCGATGCAGGGATCGCTAAGCAACTTTGCAGGCGGCATAATGCTTTTGATATTCAAGCCCTTTACGGTTGGCGATTTTATAGAATCGCAGGGCGTTTCGGGCTCTGTCGAGGATATAAACGTCTTCTACACAACGCTTATTTCGCTTGATAAAAAGCGTATTACCATTCCCAACGGACAGCTTACCAACACCAACATAATTAACTACACCGCGCTTGGCATACGCAGACTTGATTTAACCTTCGGCGTTTCATACGAAAGCAACATCGACAAGGTAAAGGAAGTAATGCTTGAAGCGGCAAATAACAACAAATACGCCGTTAAGGATCCCCCTCCCTTTGCAGGCTTGCAGTCTACCGGCGATAACGCCATGATATTCACCTTATGGGTTTACTGCAATGCAGCCGATTATCTCGATGCCTACTATTCGCTTTCCGAGCAGGTCAAAAAGAACTTTGACGAAAACGATATACATATACCGTTCCCGCAGCTTGATCTGCATCTCGATAAGGAAACTCTCGATTCTACGAACAATTCAACAGAAGAATAAAATAACACCTCGGAAAATTTTCCGAGGTGTTTTTATTCAGTAAACTGTTTGCAATTTATAAAACGACTCGGCAAAAAAAGGAATCTGTTAAAAACAGATTCCTCTGAGTGTCGAAAAACTCGGTCTACCGGCAAAGTAAAAAGAAAAACAAAATATAACATTGAGCGAAAATTCGCAAAGAAAAGGAATGACGGGCGCATAGCG
>JAZRWQ010000112.1:0-11715 GCA_045599805.1 Eubacteriales bacterium
GTATACGGCGGTCAGCTTGTCCTTGAACAGGTTGTAAAACCAGGGAGTAACGTTGAGCACCATTTCGTCGCCCACGCCGACGCCGTTCTCCCACAGAGCAACGAAGGCGGCGTCAACGACCTCCTTTGCGTCGTCGGCATCGGCGATATAGGTGGAATCACAGCATTCGCAGTCTTCGTCCTGAGATGCGGTATAGGCGATAGCCTTATCGCGCTCCTTGGCAAGCTCTGCTGCGGCTTCGGAAAGTATAGCGGGCATAAGTCCATCTATGCTCTGCGCCTTATCAACATCGTCAACGCCGATATTGAAAAATTTCGCCTTGTTTATTTCAAGGAACTGGGATTCATCGTCCACCTCTTCGGGCGCACCGATGTCGGTGCCGTCATAGTCGCCTACGGTGGGGCGTGCAACGCCTAAAATCTTTACCTTGCTGCCCTTTACGGCATCGCCGTCAAACTCTCTGTTGCAGTCCTCAACGAGTACGGCGTTTCTGTCAAGCTGTGTCTGGATGTGTTCGCTCCATACAGTCGGTTTAAAATTGGAATAACCCATAAAAATTTACCTCCATTTTGTCATTGAATTTTGAATTTTTTTCATAAGTCCGGGATTTTTTCTAAGCTCTCTGCGGCTTATCTTATCCACCTCGTCCGGTGTATAATACTCCTTATCCGGAGTGCCGCCGCCAAGCGCGCCTATGCTTTCGGGCGCGATAAGTCCGGCCTTCTTTCTTTTCGCCTCTACGATCTCGGCGGCGGTGAGGGCGTCCACCGCGCCGGTAGCCATGATGCGTATGTAATCCTCGGGGAGCGAATCTATATCCGCGCAGAAGTCGGGATATTTTTCCTTTATCCTTTTAAGGTCGTCCTCGATGAACACACGCGCGCGAAAACTTTTAAGCTCCTTTGCTTCATCCTCCATGGCGGATATCCGCTCTCTCAAGGACTCGTTTTCGTTTTCCGCAGCGCGGCTTTTTTCCATGGCAAGCTGCTCCCTTTTGCGCATGGCGGCGAAAGCGCCGTTAGCACTTTTCAACTGGGGTGATTGAGACTCAACGTTCATCTCCTGTGCGTCGTTTACCGCATTTTCTACATTCTCTTCCGTCATACCGTCTGTTCTCCTTTTCTTTTATTCAAAAGCTCTTCCAAACGGCTCTTCGGCAATACCGATCCGCTGTCAAGAAGAGAAACGTATTCCTCAAAGGTTATCGCGCCCGAGGCAAACAGATTATCTATCGCCTGCTGCTGCGCAAACTTACTCACCGGCGTGGATGAGCATACATCGGTGCGTATATCCACCTGCATCGCCTTTAAAAGCACCGGCGAAACCTTTATGTCATAAAGCATATCGCCGCTTCCGGCGGTAACGGTTACGCCGTCCGGATTGTAAACGCACCACATCGCGTACCATATATTCGCCACGTCCTCAACAAAGGCTCTGAAAGCGCTTATCTGCTGATTCAAAGGAAGCTGCGACTGGTCGGCAACGGCAAGTATGGCAGTACCGCTTGCCTTTTCGGGGTTTATAAGCCCGAGCACCGCATCGCCCGCGCCCGCAAGTGACTTTGTATAATCTATAAGCTCCTGCGCAAGGCGCTCCGCCTGTGCGGATATGGGGGCGGGGGTAAGGTAGCTCACCATCGAGTTCACCGGATTCCCCTGCAGATTTTCAACGCCTATGCTCGCGCCGGCGCTCATAAGCGTTTCCGGCTCCTCTATCTTGCCCTTATCATATATAAGCTTGGGATATGCCGCCGCCTTTACCGCCACCGCGCGTCTGGCATAGGTGCGGTTTATTTCCACCTGATTTGCCGTAAGCGGAATGACCTCGCCCCAGCCGCGGCTGCTGCCGTAGGCCTGCTTCCATACAAAGGAGGCAACGGGATAAACGGTCAGCCCGTCATGGAAATTACCGCTGTCATCGGCGGGCGCAACAGGTCTGTCGGGCGAAAAAATCACCGACTTTGTGGAGCGCTGAACGTGCACGACGCCGTCTTCATCCTTATACATATATAAAAGACACGAGCATTTATCCTGACCGTTCACCTCGCTCTGTGACAAAAGGGAAAGTGAGCTTGTCTTTTCATCGTCGCCCTTTATATTTTCAATAAGCTTTTCATCAATGCCGTTTTTCAGGGCGATCTTTTTAACCGTTTCAACGGGCGCGCGCTCGAAGATTATTATGTAGGGCTGCTTTTGTATATCCGGCTGCTGCTCGTCGCCGAAAAAGATATTAACATTATCTATGATCTGCGGCTTTGTATCGTCATCGGGAAAATACAAATAGCTGTCCCCCGCAATGGCGGCTCTTTTTACCACCTTCCAGCAGATGTCGTCCATATTCGCGCGCTCCCATCTGCGCAGGGTAAAGTCGCTCAGCTTATCGCAAAGCTTCTGATAGAGCTGGCGGTTTTCATCGTTGTTCATCGGGGTGTAAATTATATCCACCTTGTTGCGTGCAACACTTGCCGCCTTGTATTCCACTATCGGGGCAATGATGTTCATTACCGGCAGGTCTTTCCCGTTTCCGGTATCGTACCACTGGTCGCCGGCGTAAAATTTATGCGCCTTTTCGGTTTTTGAGTACAGTTCGGTTTTGGAGTGATGCTCACTTCCGTTTTGGTACCTCTTCCATACTTCACTTGCATCAAGTTTCATTTAAAGCCTCCTGTAAATTTTTATATAACGCCCGGCGTTTTCGGGCGTTCACAACTGAAATTGTATTTGCGTATCATTCTGTTATCTCTGCCGGGGCACGGCCTGCCGCCGGCAAAATACCTGAGCGCATCAGGCGCATGGGTAAGCTCGTGCGGTGTATCGCACACATCCCCCGGCGTATTTTTGTCGGCAATGAGGGCAGGCAAAGTGCGGATAAGATTGCGGCATAAGGAAAATATCTTCATATCCGCATCCTTGCCGCCGTTATCAGCTTCGCGCACCTTAAGCCACTCCTTCAAATCGAGCCATCCCTGGGCGCGGCGGTTGCTTACCTTTGTAAGCGGTATGCCGTTTTGCGAAAAAATCTCGGCGGTCGAACGGCCGGTGTCCTTGTGCCTGTTCCACAAATCGGGCGGCGCAAAGGTGGCGTAAATCCTCTCATCGGTGTTTTTCAGTATTTCCGCCGCCGCCTCCGAAACGATAAGCCCCGAACGGTATATCTCCTTGTATACGTAGGCTTTGCCCTTGTCGTCGAGTGCTATAAAGTAGCAGGCGAGCATATCCAGCCCGTAGTCCACACAGCGATACCTGCGCCATATGTCGGGAATCTCAAAGGGCTCGCATACGTGCACAGCGCGTGAAAACTCGGTAAAAAACTGCCCGTCGAAAATATCCCAGTCTCCGTATAGAAGCGCCCTCTTTTCCTTTTCGGGCAGACTTTCGAGCCTTGCTATATAACCGGCATCCGCCGCCATCAGAAATTTATTGTCCTTAATGAGCGAGGGAATGAAAATCCTGCTGCCCGCCGGCGTTTCAAATTTCTTTAACGGCTCTGTAACGTCAATAAACCGCGCCTTTACCCAGGCATGTCCTATGCCGCCGGGGTTGGTGGTGCTTTTAACCTGCTTGGGATAGCCGTTCACGCCCCTTACCCTGCTTATAAGATAAAGATACATATCCTCGGTAAAATGGGTAAGCTCGTCAAAGCGTATAACGTCATACTCCGCCGACTGATATTTGTAAACGTCATTGGGATTATCAAGATACCCGAAGTCGATAATGCTTTTGTTTGCGAATATCCCCGAATGTTTTGCCGAGGAATATTTGTATAAGTCTTTAGGGTAGAGCGCAAGATGCGTCCGTATAAGCGACTTTTCAAGCTCGGGGTAAGTCCGCCTTAAAATAAGCTGGCGCGAGCCGGGATATTTAAGCGCGAATATGCAGGCATCTATTATCTGCGCATATGACTTGCCTCCGCCTGCCGCGCCGCCGAAAAGCACCTCGTTTTCTTTTGCGTCGGTAAAAAGCTTCTGCTTTTTCGTTATCTCTATTCCAATGCCATCCCCCCGTCACTCAACAACACGTATTTCCAAAACTCTGTCGCCGTCATCCAAAGTTTCCTTCTCATCCGAAAGAAGCTGGGATATTATCCCGAAGGCTTTCATATCTCCCTCAAGTCCCTTGGCAACAAGCGCCGTTGCAAGCGCACGCGCGGCGGTCATTTTGCCCTTTAACCCCAAATCAAATCCGCTCTTTTCCAGGGCGGCGCGGTCGATCTTTTTCGGAAGTATCTCTTTAAGCGCACTTGAAAGCCATTCATCACTTCCCATTTTCATCCTCCTTTATTGCGTTTCGCAATAGCGCGGCAAAAAAATTACCGACACCAGCAAAGCGATAAATTCTTCTTCTCGATCCACCAGTCATTAAATGACTGCTTGTCGTTTTCTATGAATTTATCGGTAAGCTTTTTCCAAAGCGACTCATTCGCGGCGGCATATTCTATAAGCTCCCACTTGTGCTCGCTTACGAAGTCATCGGCAAAATCATTCACATAATCGGCGATATCCGACTTGTCCGCGTTATTTCTCACATATTCGCCGATACATTCGGCATCATTGCACAGCCTGCCGTCATCGGTTTCAAGCACCGTGTCGCCGCCAAAGAGGGCACTGCCGCAAACAATACATCTGTCCACCTCTTCCCTTTCCTTCTGACACATCATACAGCCGGTACACTCACCGCCGTAAACGCATATAACTGACATCATCATCTTTTCCTTTCTTTGTTTTGTTGCGTTTCGCAATCACGAGGCGTATTATACCACATATTTTTAAATTTGTCAATGCGTTTTGCAACAAAAGTATTGCAAAACGCAAAATGATGTGCTAAAATACCATTATGATCCCATAAAAAGGCGGTAAAGAAAATGGAACACAGAAAAATACTGACCGATGTATTCGCTGCCCGTTTATCCGAAAGCTTACTGAAAAGGAACGAAACGGTGCATACACTTGCCGAGGCGCTCTCCTTAAGCCCCTCGACCATAAGCCGCTACCAGAACGGACTTATGAATCCAAAAATAACCACCCTATATGCAATGGCGGCATATCTCAATGTAAACCCCATGTGGCTTATGGGCTATGACGGCATCGAAACCGAAACCGCCGCGACCGTACCCTACCTTGCCGCGGCAAATCTCTATCCCACGCTGAGGAAGAAAATCCCCCTGCTTGGCAACATCGCGGCAGGCGAGCCGATATTTGCCGAGGAAAGCTACTCGGGCTATATGTGCGCCGAGGAAAACCTCGATGCCGATTTTTGTCTTAACGTAAAGGGCGACAGCATGATAAACGCGCGCATCTATGACGGCGACGTTGTGTTCATCCATTCACAGCCCGACGTGGAGGACGGCGAAATCGCCGCCGTGCTTATCGACGATGAGGCGACTTTGAAGCGGGTATATAAAATGGAGGACAGAATAATCCTGCGCCCCGAAAACCCCACCTACAAGCCGATGGAATTTAAAAAGAGCGACGGCAAATCCATACGCATTTTAGGCAAAGCAATAGCTCTTCAGGGGAAAATACGATGAACGACTACATGATTTGGGACTGGAACGGCACCCTTTTTGACGATCTTGACGTTTGTTTCTACTGCATAAACCGCCTTTTGTATAACCATGGGTATAAACCGCTATATACATACGCGGAGTATAAAAAGGTTTTCTGCTTTCCGATAAAGCAATACTACCAAAACGCCGGCTTTGACTTTTCAAAGATACCCTATGAAACCCTTGCCGACGAATATATGCGTATGTATCTTCCCCTTGCCGATAACTGCCGTCTCAACAAAGACGCGCTCTGCGTTATAGATGAGCTCAACAATCGAGGCGTTAAGCAGGTAATCCTGACCGCCTCAAAAAAAGAGAACCTTTTACGTCAGTTATCCCACTTTGATATCACCGACAAGTTCGATATGCTGCTTGCCACCGATAACCACTACTGTCACTCAAAATTACAGCTTGCCGAGAGCTTTATACAAAATGCAAAGGATGCCCGCAATATATATTTTATAGGCGACTCTCTGCACGATGCCGAGGTCGCAAAGGCAATGGGCGCAAAGATTTTTCTGCATACCTGCGGTCACCAGTCTCTCTCCCCCTCAAGCGAATACACCCTGCTTAACGGCATAAAAGAAGTTCTTGAATATATAAAATAATGGTGAGCAAATTTTACCGCATCAAAGCTTCCGCCCTCATTTGTCATCCCCCTCGGAAATGCCACCTTTCCCAAAGGGGAGCGAAGCGGCGTGAGGGGAATGAATGACAGTCCAGTGGACTGTCAGAACCCGAGCGGGACCGAGCCGCAGCGAGACAGGCTTTAAGCCGAACAGAAAAACGCTGAGACATTGCCTGTCTCAGCGTTTTTTACTTATTTTACGGGTTCATAGTAGAACATCTCAGCCGCGAAATCTTCCTGCAAAGTGATTTTTATGCCGTCGCACATAAGCGCCTTGCCGGTCATTTCAACAGCGTCGCCGGTATCGATATCGGTAACCTTGTAGGTGGTATCCGCTTCAAGTCCGCTTAAGTAATAAACCGCCTCGCGCTGCGTGCTTTCGGTGCGCTTGAATACCTGAACTATACCGGTGGAATCAGATGCATCGTTAAACTGCCAAGCCATCCAGTCGGTCTCTTCCTCGGTAAATGGGGTAAGCGGATAATACTGCTGGGTGAGATAGTGGGCATAAGCCTTATGCTCGGCTATCATCTGCTTATGTAAATCGATGTTGCCTTCATTGATAAGGCTTAATTTCCAGGGCAGTCCGGTATACGGCATCATATTTGAACGGAAAGTATATTTCATGGTGCCGGACGACTGATCGAGCGAGCCCTGACCGGAATACGGCATAAAGAAGTTTATGCCCCAGCTCTGGCACTGCGTGAGAGTCGCGTCGTAGCATTTATCATCTCTCCAGCAGGCAACGGCGCGCTTGGTGGATTCAAGGTCAAGGCGCTTGCCGCCGGAGGCGCAGTTGTCTATAAAGTTGCCGGTAGCTTCGTTTATCTCATCGAAATAGCGCAGATAGTTTATAACGTAGCGGTTTTCGGTATAGCCTGCGCGGTCTTTATCCTCATAGCGCTTCCAGTAATAGTTCAGGCTCTGCGCATCGTTGAGGTTGCAGTCCTGACGGTAAATGTCAATGCCGTTGTCCTTTAATGAGGTCTTCATGAAGTCGATAAGGAAGTCGGCAGCCTCATTGTTTGCAAGGTTGAAGCAATGCCAGCCCGAATCCTTGATGATGTAATCGGTGTCCTTGAACTGATTATACCAAACCGAATCGGTAACCATTCTTTCGGGCTCATACCATAAGATAAGCTTAATGCCGTTCTGATGCAGCGTATCGGAAACCGTCTTAAGCGAGCCGCCGAAGCGCTCAACAGACGGAGTCCACGAGCCGGTGTCCACCCATGAGGTCGAACCGTTCGCCATGTCATACCAGCCGGCATCCATCTGCCACAGGTCGATGTCGAAGCCGTATTCTACCCACTTTTTTATTGCCTCTACCTGATTTTCGGTGGTGGCACTGACTACAAGGTCGGTATCCTGCGCCGTGTTGCCGTGGAGTATCGTGGGAATGGGCTCGCCGTTTGGCTGATACATGGCAACGTTGTAAAGCCAGTCACGCCAGATATTCTGCGAGCGCATCATATCCTTTTCCCAGAAAAGCATGGTAACAAGCGGCGAACGAATGAGCTCACCGGCGTTGAGATAGGTGTTCATTCTCTGCTGCATGGCTTTAACTTCAACGCCGTCAGACGTTTTCTGAATGTCCGCGCCCCACTGTCCGGGCCAGCCTACTGAGAAGAAGATTCCTTCCTTACCCCATGATGCACCGTCATTTTGCCACTGCAAATTGAAGTAGGGCGACCATGTAACCGAGGGCTTGCCGCCTGTACCGTTGATACTCACCTTTTTGTCGGCTTCCAGCACTCTGTTCTCGGCGCGGAATGAGGTATTCGCCTCGTGTCCGCCCTCAAAGGTGGTAAGTCTTACCTCGTTATCGGTAAAGCCCTGTGCAAAGGTGCCGTTGAGCGCATTGAATTCGGTTATCTGTCCCGACTTGTCGTTCATAGACTCGTTGGATACCCAAACGGTGTATTCCACAACGGGGTAATTCTTGTACAGATAGGCGTAAACCATAAAGGTAAGCGGCTCTCCGTCCTTTGTATAGGAAAGGATGTAGCCCATGCGGTCGTCGTCTTCCACCGTACCGGTTTCAAGCGTCCACTCGGAAAGCTTTTCGGTAACCGATTTGCCGTCTATCTTAAAATCGTAAGCGCATTTGCCGTCCTCCGGCTCCAGAACGTATCTTGTAAGCCACTCTTTTGCCTTTGCCATTTCCTCATCGGTGACCTTGGCATTATCGGCGTCAAGCGCATACTGCCTGTCCATAAAGAAATTCGTTATCTTTTCTTCATCGGTAAGGCTGTAACCAACCTCGTATGCGGCAAGCTTTTCCTGCCCCTGACTGCTTTCGCTTTGGCTCTCGCTCTCCGATATATTACTTTCGCCGCAGCCGGCGATAACGCCGAGGATAAGCATGGCCGCTAATATTAAAGAAATAATCTTTTTAGTCATTTTTCTTTTCCTCCTGCGTTTCATTATTTTTTTTGTTCTTTTTCTTCTTGCCAAGTACGGCAAGGAATACTGCCGCGATAGCAGCAACGGTTACGCCGCCGAAGATGTATGCGGTAGCGGAAGAATCCTTCTTAACTTCCTTTTCAGCCTCGGGCTGACTCGTTTCAGACTCCTCTGCCTTCTTATTTTCGGTAACCGCCGGCTGTATCGTCGGAATAGAGCTGTCGATAACCGTTTCTTCCTTCTTTTCGGTGGGCGTTGCACCAACCTCGCGCAGCATCACGTTATCAACGTAAACATTCTGTCCCGGCTGCAATGCGTTTGCAACTATTCTTATCTTTATCGGCTCTTCGGGTGCAAGGAATCTGAACGAAGCCGAATCCCACTCACCGTTTTTGGTGCACATACCGGCACCGCATTTGCCCTCGTTTATATCAATATAGAATGAGCCCTTAACGTCCTCCGGCTTAAAGAACGAGCAATCGACCTGATAGGTCTTGCCGGGGGTAAGCTGCAGGTAATTTTCAACGCCCTCACTGCCGGTGTAAAATACGCCTGCGTTGCAGGCAGGAGTGCCCTCGCCTGCACCTATCGCCATAAGACAGCCGCTGTCGTCAACGCCGCCGGTCTGTGTCCATGTAAAGTAGCCGCCGTTCCAGTCGGTACGGCACCACCATTTTGATATGCTCGCCTTGTTGAATTCGCCGTTGTCCAGAAGATTGTCGCCCAAAAGCTGTGTTTCCTTGTCAATGGACGAGCCTGCCGATGCCGCATCGTCCGGCTGATGATTGCCCGAAAGGGAAATAAGACTCATTTCATCAATGGCAACGCGCTTGCCGTCGTCCAGCGCATTTACAACGCATCTTATCTTTATGGGATCTGCGCTCGGTGCGGTAAAAGTAAAGGAAACCTTTTCCCAACCGCCTGTATGATTCGCATGGCCCGAGCCGAGAGCCCCCTCGTTTATATCAACGTACACATCATTATTCGTTCCGTCAAGGAAATTTACCATAAACGACAGCTGATACTGCTCATTTGCAACAGGCTCGAAGGTGGTTTCGTTGCCCTCCTGCGAAGTATAGAAAAGCCCCGCATTGCAGGATGCGGCACCGCCGCCAAATCCCGTAACGATAAGGCATCCGCTGTCCTCAAATCCGCCGTTATTCGAATATTCCCACGTGCCGCCGTTCCAGTCGCCTCTCATCCACCAGTATCCGAGCGCGGCACTGTTGAAATCGCCGTTAACAAATAAATTTGCACCCTCCGCGCTTGCGGTAAAGACCAAAAGTCCGCTTACCAGCATAAGCACAAGTACAAAGGATAACGCTTTTTTCATATTGTCCTCCTGTGTTGAGTAATATATCGTAAACCGTTTTACGATACCCTATAAATATTTTATCTCATTCCGCACCTTCTGTCAATAGAAAGAAGAATTTGTATAGCAAATATTGTTATTTGCACAAAAAAATCACGGGAAAATCCCGTGATTTTTTATTGCAGCTCAATTACTTTGCAAAATGCTTTTTGGTAATAACGGCGCCGCATGCGCTTACCGAAACAACCGCTGCCAAAACGAGGAGCATAACGGGCATGTTGTCGGAGGTGTCGGGCACACCGTTAGGATCGCCGCCAACCTCGCGAAGCTCGATATTGTCAACATATATTTCTTCACCGGTTGCAAGACCGTTTGCAACAAGTCTTATCTTCAAAGCACCTTCGGGAGCAACGAAACGAGCACTAACGGTTTCCCATTCGCCGTTCTTGGTAGCTGCCGCGGTGACAATGCCGCCTTCATTGATGTCAATGCGGGTGTAGGCGTTAACGCCTTCGGGACGGAATACCTGATAGGTAAGAACATAGGTCTTGCCTGCCTTCAATGAGAGAGAGGCTTCCGTGCCCTCGCCCATGATGGTATAGAAGCAGCCTGCATTTTCGCTATCCAGACCGGTGCCATTGCCGTGTGCAACGAGACCTGCAGTGCCGTCAAAGCCCTTGCCCTCTTCACGCTGCCAGTAGCCGCCGTTCCAGTCGCTTCTGCTCCACCAGTATTTCATCTTGCCGGCATCCTCAAAGTCGCCGTTGATAAGCTCATTGTAGCCTAAAACCTCGCCCTCTTCCTCGGGAACAAAGCCCACGGGGTGAGGAGTGCATTTGCCGAGCGTCCATGTAACAACGCCCTCAGGTACGTTCTTTGTAAAATCCAGAGAAATAATAACCTTGCCGTCCGGACCGGTAACCTTGATATCGTCAATGAATATCTGCGCAGCACCCTTCTGATTGATATATACTCTTAAGGGGAAGCCAAGCTCCTTTGTAGACTTGTTGGAAGACTCGGTATAGGATGTCGTGGGAGTGAGCTTCATACTGTAATCTATCCACTTGTCGGTTTCGGTTACGGTTTCTGATATTGAGCCTTTAGGAATGCCGCCCTCATCTTCAAGGTCGGTCATAATGGATATTCCCTGTTTATTGGATATTGCGCGGAAGGAAACGGTATAGGTCTTTCCTTTTTCAAGCTTCGCACGCATATAATATCCGGCGAGGCCGGCATCTTTCGTGGGTTCAAATGCCAAGAATCCGCCATCCTTGCAGGAGTCAAGCTTATATAGGTTGGTATAGGTCGGCTCATCTTCCTTACCGGGATCCTCTTCCGGCACCGTGATATCCTTGCGTTCTGCCGCAACGGGCTCGCCCTTAACCTCGAAATAGTCAATCGGCATCTGTCCTACATTATTAGCGGCAACCGCCATAAAGGTATGCTTGCCTTCGGCAAGATCTTCAACCGAATAGATCACATAATTCGAAGTGTCATGCTCTGCGGAAAGGCCTGTTTTGGTAGCAACCTTCTCGCCGTCGATGTAAATATCAATGTCGGCAGTTTGGGGGCCTCTGTACTGGGTAATATACTTAATGCCCGTGCCGTTGAAGCTGAGCTGTACTGCGGCATCCGTAACAATGCCGAATATACCCGTGCTGTTCTGCAGATGTCCGCCGTTAAAGAACTGCCATGTTCCGGATTCGTCTACCTGTGCGTCGGTATTGGCGGCAATGAGCGAATCGAGATCGCAATATTTACCATCCGCGGTGTAATATCCAACGTAATCGGTTTCTGTTGCATCTACGGTTTTCCACTCCGTGAT